>NZ_JBIVNX010000010.1:72154-194835 GCF_044753805.1 Streptomyces sp. NPDC093225 | reverse complement strand
CGTACGAAACCAGGACCTCCCCTTCGACCGCCTCGTCGAGGACCTGAACCCGACCCGCTCCACCGCCCACCACCCCCTCTTCCAGGTCATGCTCGCCTTCCTCCAGGCGACGGACGACGACCAGCTGGACCTTCCGGGCCTCACCACGAGCTGGCACGACGTGGTCACCCACACGGCCAAGTTCGACCTCGACTTCGGCATGACCGAGCGCCACACCGCCGACCACGCACCGGCCGGCATCGACGCCCACATCGAGTACCTCAGCGACCTGTTCGACCACGAGACGGTCGTCGGCGTCGCCGACCGCCTCCTGCGACTCCTGGAAGCCGTCGCCGCCGACCCCGACACCCGGATCGACGCCGTCGACGTCCTCGGCGACGCGGAGCGCGCAGCGCTCCTGCGCACCGGCGGCGACACCCACGTCGACCACCCGGACGAGCAGCCCGTGCACCGGCTGTTCGCCGCGCGCGCCGCCGCCTTCCCGGACGCCGTCGCCGTGGTCTGCGGCGACGCCGAACTCACGTACCGGGAGCTGGACGTCCGCTCCGGCCAGGTCGCCCGGCACCTCCTCGCGCACGGCGCGGGGCCGGAGGTCCCCGTCGCCATCTGCCTGGAGCGCGGGCCCGAGATGATCGTGGCGATGCTCGGCGTCCTCAGGGCAGGAGCCGCCTACGTGCCGCTCGACCCGGCCAACCCGGCCCAGCGGCTGCGGTTCGTCCTCGACGAGACCCGCACCCCGGTCGTCGTCACCCAGGAGTCCCTCGCGGACAAATTGGGCGGGTCGTCGCCGACCGGCACCCCCGGCGCGCGCCACCTGCTGCTGATGGACCGGGACCGTCCGCTCCTCGACGCCCTCGACGGCTCCGACCCCGGGGTCCCGGTCGACCCGTCCTCACTGGCCTACGTCATCTACACCTCCGGGTCCACCGGTACGCCCAAGGGCGTCATGATCGAGCACCGCTCGATGAGCAACCGGCTCCAGGAAATGCAGCAGCGGTACGGTCTCGGCCCCGCCGACCGGACCCTCCAGTTCGCCTCCATCAGCTTCGACGCGGCCGCCGAGCAGGTCTTCCCCACGCTCATGGCCGGCGGCCGGATCGTCCTGCGCGACGGGGAGACCTGGACGCCGGCGCAGAGCCTGCGCGTGATCCGCGAACAGGGACTCACCGTCGGCGAGTTCACCCCCGCGATGTGGCAGCAGATCGTGGCCCGCCTGGAGTCCGGCGACACCCTCGCGGACTCCTTCCGCCTCCTCGTCCTCGGTGGCGAGGCCGTGCCGGCGAACGTGGTCGCGCAGTGGTTCCGCACCACGTCGGTGCCGATCGTCAACACGTACGGCCCGACCGAGACCACCATCTCCGCGACGGCGTACACGCTGACCGGCCCCGTGGACCGGGTCCCGATCGGCCGGCCCATCGGCAACACCGAGGCGTACGTCATGGACGCGCACGGTGCGCTCACCCCCACCGGGATCCCCGGCGAGCTGTGGCTCGGCGGCGTCGGCGTCGCCCGCGGCTACTGGGAGCGGCCCGAGCTGACCTCCGGAGCGTTCGTCCCGCACCCCTTCGTCGCGGACCCGGACGCCCGGCTGTACCGGACCGGCGACCTCGTGCGCTGGCTGCCCGACGGCAACCTGGAGTTCCTGGGCCGCATCGACCACCAGGTCAAGCTGCGCGGGCTGCGGATCGAGCTCGGCGAGATCGAGGCCGTGCTCACCTCCCAGGAGGAGATCGCCTCGGCGGTCGTCCTGGTCCGCGAGGACACCCCGGGTGACACCCGGCTCGTGGCGTACGCCGTCCCCGCGCCGGGCCGCTCCGTCGACGTCCCCGCCGTACGGCTGCGCTGCAAGGAGGCCCTGCCCGAGTACATGATCCCGGCCGCCTTCGTGGTCATGGACGCGCTGCCGCTCACCACCAGTGGGAAGGTCGACCGGCGGGCGCTGCCGGAGCCTGCCGCGGAGCGCGAGCACCTCGCCGCCGACTACAGCGCGCCGCGCAACGAGATCGAGGCAGCGCTGGCGGAGGTCTGGAAGGACGTCCTGGGCATCGAGCAGGTGGGCATCCACGACAGCTTCTTCGAGCTCGGCGGCCACTCGCTGCTCGCGACCCGGGTGGTCAACCAGGTCGACCTGCTCACCGGCCTGGAGATCTCCCTGAGGGAGTTCTTCGCTGCTCCGACCGTGGCCTCGCTGGCAGCCCGCCTGCTGGAGCTGATCGCCCTGGAGGACGAGGAGGAGGACACGGCCCTGGAGGACGCCGGCGCGATGGCCTGACGCCACCGCGCCCGGACGGGGCCGGACGAGGCCGGACGGCCGAACGGCCTCGGCCGTGTTCACCGCGGGCCCTTGGAGGAGGGGGGCGGTGAACACGGCCGGGACCGGTCGGACAGGCGGAGGATCAGACCCTGGTACAGGCGCAGGTACAGGCGCCGGGGCAGGGTCGGGGGCGGACTCAGGGGCGACGGCAGGCTTCGGGCCGGGCCCGGGGGGCTGTTTCGCAGTCGGCTCGGACGTCGGCCTCTCACCCGGCTCCGGGTCGGGCTCGGCCACGGCCGGCGGGTGTCGCGCGCCGGGAGGCCGGCTCGGCTCAGCCCCACGGGTTGTGCGGGTCGGGGGACTCGGTGACGACGACGCCGGGCTGGGTCGGCGGGGTGGTCGAGGTGTTCTCCGCGTAGGCGTTGGTCGTGAGCGACCCGGCGGCAGCGACGAGGAGGACGAGACCGGCGATGCGAAGCGCGACGTTCTTGATCATCTTTCTACTGACTCCAAGTCCGAGAGGCGGCCGACCGGCTGCTGCTTGAGGAATGCCCGAAGCTTCGCAGCCCCTGCCATCGGGTCACTATCGATGACGCCCCGGCACCGATAGGCGGCCCACTGAACCGCCCCTGACCTGGCTTTTCACCACTATCCGAAGGAACCGCGGGACAGCTTGCCCCGGCACGCTGTGCCGCCGTCCGACGAGTTGAGGACTCGCATGAAACTGATGAACCCGCCCCGCCCTCCGGCCGCCGGTCGGCGGGCCGCGCACCCCGTGGCCGTCCACCCGGGACCGCCCGGAGCCCCGTCAGGCACCGGCCGGCCCACCGGGCACCCGGCGCCCCCCGGCGGCACCCCGACCGCGGTGGTCGACTGCCACGTCTGGCTCTCGCGGGTTCCCGCCGAGCCGGTCCTGCGCTTCGAGCTCCTCGACGAGGTGGAGCGGGCCCGCTGCTCGCGCTTCGTGAACGGGCGCGACCTCGCCCTCTTCGTCACGGGCCGGACGCTCGCCAAGTCGGCGGTGGGCCTGCTCGCCGGGGTCGCCCCCGAGGAGGTGTCCCTGCGCGCCCTGTGCCCCGACTGCGGCGGCCCTCACGGCAAGCCGTGGGTGGAGGGGAAGGCCGCCGGCTGGGAGTTGTCGCTGTCCCACTCCCGCGACGTGGTGGCGGTCGCGGTGGCGTACGGCCACGCCGTGGGAGTGGACGTCGAGTACTTCGTCCCGCAGGCGCTGCCGGGCGTCCCCGCCGAGTACGAGCTGGTCCTGACCCCCGCCGAGCGGCTGATGGTGGAGTCCCTGCCGATCGAGCGTCAGGCCTCCGCCTGCCTCACGCTGTGGACGCGGAAGGAGGCCGTCCTCAAAGCCACCGGCGAGGGTCTGAACACCTCCATGGAGTCCTTCACCGTCTCCCCCGCGTCGGCGCCGCCCGAGCTGAT
The DNA here is from genome assembly GCF_044753805.1 of Streptomyces sp. NPDC093225. NCBI lineage: Bacteria > Bacillati > Actinomycetota > Actinomycetes > Kitasatosporales > Streptomycetaceae > Streptomyces > Streptomyces sp. NPDC093225. The sequence continues at coordinate 191,147 of NZ_JBIVNX010000010.1, read as the reverse complement.
CGCCTGGCACGGCCCCACCGCGTCCGACCGTCCCGCGCTCGCCCTTGCGGACCTCCCGAGACTGGGCGACTGCCACGGCGCCCTCGCCGTCACGGGCGCCCGGACCGCCGCCCTCAGGGTCCACACGGGCTCGGAGCTGGCGCCCGGCAGCGCGCTCGCGGCACGGCCGGCGGTTCCCGCCCCGTGACCCCGCCGACGGCCAGGGGGCGGGCGTCACCGGGCCGGGTCAGCCCCGGCGGCCGGCCGCCCCCGCGCCGTAGCGGCGGAAGAGGAACCCGCCGGCCAGCAGCGCCGCCAGGCTCGCGGCCGCGGCGCCGCCGACCGTGCCGTCCGTACCGGTGTGCGCCAGGGTGTGGACCGGCGTCCGCTCGCGCACGGTGGGCACGACCGGCCGCGGCGGCAGGTTGCGGACGGTCGGCGGCTCGTGCGGCGGGGTCTTCACCGGGGGCTTCGACCCGACCGTCGGGTGCTCGGGGGCGGGCGGCTTCTGCTCCTTGGGCGGCACCGTGGGCGGCTTCTGCTCCACCGGCTCCTCGGGCTGCCCTCCCGGGCCGTTCACGGCCTCGTTCCCGAAGACGGGATTGGCGACCCCGACGACGTTCACGGTGTTCCCGCTGACGTTCACCGGCAGCCGTACGGGCAGCTGGACGCCGTTCCCGCTGATGACGCCCGGCGACCCCTCCGAGGCGCCACCCGCCTTCGCCCCGCCCGACGTCGAGGACGAGGCCGAGGGCGAGGATGAGGAGGAACCGCCCTCGTGGGCCCCGCCGCTCTTGTTGGCGCAGCGGTTGCCCATGGCGGGGTTGAGCAGCCCGACCACGTTCACGGTGTTCCCGCACGCGCTCACGGGGACGTGCACCGGCAGTTGGATGCCGTTGCCCGAGAGCAGACCCGGCGAGCCCTTCGCCGCCCCCTCCGCCGCGGAGTCGGCGTACACCGATCCGGCCATGGCCATCACCCCGGACGCCGCGGCGACGGCGATCACACTGTTTCGCTTGGCCCGAGTCATCGGTCCCTGCCCTTCCACGCATGGTCGCGGGCACTCGCCCGCACCCGTGAAAACGCCCCGCCAGCCATCCGGGTTATGCCGAATCCACCTTTCGCCCCCTACGGCCCCCTCCCCGCCCCCACCCCGTGCACCCCTCCGGGACACGTCCGCGATCATGGCCGGACCACCGCACCACGGCCCTCACGAGCAACAATCCCCCGTACGCCCCGCAGCGCACCCGCTACACTGGGCGCGGCGATCTGCCCCTTGGGGAAGATCATCAGTTGCCTTCGTAGCTCAGGGGATAGAGCACGGCTCTCCTAAAGCCGGTGTCGCAGGTTCGAATCCTGCCGGGGGCACATCGATGGTGAGAGGCCCCGGACCGGGAACGGTCCGGGGCCTCTCGCGTGCCCGGGCCCGGGTGGGCGGGTCAGGTGGCGAGGTCGACGTAGACCCCTGCCGCGGCCGGCAGGGGCGTGCGGGGGTCAGCGGTTCGTGCGGCCGCGGCGGAGCATGGCGAAGCCGAGGCCGGCGGCGCCTACGGCGGCCATGCCGACGCCGCCCGCGATGAGGACCGCGCCGTCGGGGGTGCGGACGCCCTCGACGCCGACCCGTACGCCGCTCGTGGGAGTGGGGGCCGGCTCGGCGGCGACCCTGATCACGGTCGCCTGCTCCGCCGTGGGCGAGGCGGCGGCCCGCCCCCGGAGGACCGGCGAGTCGGCGGCGGCGGTCTGCGCCGGGAGGGCGAGGGCCGCCAGGGCGCCTGCGGCGAGGGCGCCCAGGGCGGCGGTTCGGAGCGGGGCGTGCATGGTCGGTCCCTTCGTCGTCGGAACGTCGGTCGCGCGACGTTCTCGAACGTACGGGGGTGATGTGTGGGCTGTGCGTACGGGATGTAACAGTTGGCCGGATATGCACCCTCGGTGCTGTTACGTGGAGCGAAGGCGCTGATCAGGGGGTCGGCGCCGCGGACGAGGGGCGCCCCTCCCGGATATCCGGGTGCATATGCCCCGATATGCCCCTACGATCCCAAGTAGTCCAGAAGTTCCCCCGAGGGAGTGACGCCGGGATGACCAGAGAGCAGAAGAAGGACCTCCGCACGGCGGCCAAGGCCGCGGAGCCGACGGGGCCGCCGGCCGACGCGGGGCACGGCTTCCACGGGCCGGTCCGCAGCAAGGTCAAGGGCGGCGTGCACACGAAGGCGGAGCTCAAGCGGGCGGGCTCGGCCAAGGGTGACCGCATCGGCGAGCGGAGCCGCGGGCTGAGCTAGCCCCGGAGCGGCGAGCCGACCCCGGGGGCGCCGAGCCGCCCCCGGGGCAGGACCCCGCCCCACCCCAGTAGACGAGGGAGCCCTCCCGGCGGCCAGGACCGGCTGCCGGGAGGGCTCCCTCGCTCATGAGCGCATCGGGGGTCGTGGGGGTGCAGAGGGTGGCGGGAGTGGCCGGTGTGGCGGCGCGGTCAGCCGCGCTCCCAGCGCTCCGTGAGTTTGCTGATCGCGGACGCGACCTCGGAGCGGCTCTCCGCGTTCGTGCGGATGCCGCGGTTCATCTCGATGTGCAGGAAGCGCGCGTCCGTCTCGGCCGCGTCCAGTCCCTGTTCGTTCGACGTCCCGGAGAGCTTGCACTTGCGGGACCAGGCCTGGCACACCTCCAGGTCCGCCGCCCGCAGCCCCTTCGACAGCAGCCTGGCGTCGGCCACCGCCCGGTCGCCCGCGCCCGTGGAGACCACGACGTCGAACTCCGGGAAGGACTCGTTGGCGAAACCGTGCAGCTGGACGCCCGGCATCTTCCGCTTGATGAGCTCGTCGATCACACTGTGGAAGACGGAGTCCGTACGGTGCGCCACGTCGGCGGCGTTGCCCTTGCCCGCGTTGCGGTGGGCGCCCGCCAGCACCAGGACGCCGCCCGGCTCGCCCCGGAGGACCTCGGCGCCGACGCGTTCGGTGTTCTCGTCGGCGATCGGGTGCGGCACCTGCACCGACCAGCGGATCGGGGTGCTCAGGTCGACGTAGACCCGGCCCCAGCCGCGGCTGCGACCGCCGGTGAACGCGGCGGCGTCGGAGACCTCGGCGAAGCGCCGGCCACTCACCTCGTCCGTGAAGGACTGCAAAGAGTAATCGACCTCGGCGAGTTTGCGACGGGCCGCTTCCTGGTTCCCGTCAAGGAGCAACGCCACACCCTGAGTGACCGTCAGCCGTTCATCGCGGGTTGGTATGCGGTAACCGCCCCGTTCACCAAAGGCTGTTGTGTATTGGGTGATCCGATCTTCCAGGTCAACGGCCACGGCGGCGCGAGGTCGCGGCGGCTCCTGCTGACCGGCGGAGGGTTGCCCACCCCACAGTGTGAGACACACCACAATCGCACAGATGGAAGCCACCGCGCCGAAAGTTATTGCAATCGTTATTCGTTTCGCGGGAGATGCGCTCATAGTCAGATGAAAATACCGGAGTGATGACCAACGCCGACCAAGCCACCACCGTCCGGACCGGGGCCCTGGCACTGCTGCTGTGCGCCTCGCTCAGCGGCTGCGGACTGGTCGGCACGCAGGCTCACGCGGGGCCCGAAACCCCTGGTGACGGCAGGTCCTTCAGCCTCGCCGCAGGGGGCGACGTGCAGGTGCAGTCCGAACTGGTCGCACAGGCCCGCAAGGACGGCAAGAGCGCCGGAAACGCCAACGGAGCCGTCCGCGGGATCTCCTTCGACGCCATGATGAGCTCCATCAAACCGGTCATAAGCAAGGCAGATCTGGCGATCTGCCACATAGAGCCAGTATTGGGCAAATCGGGCGGACCGTTCAAGGGGCACCCCGACTTCGTCGCGCCCCCGCAGATCGCCACCACCCTCAAGCGCATCGGCTACGACAGCTGCTCCACGGCCGCCAGCCACGCGCTCGACCACGGCCCGGGCGGCATCCGCAGCACCCTCGGCGCGCTCGACGCGGCCGGCCTGAAGCACACCGGCTCCGCCCGCTCCCCCGAGGAAGCCGCGCGGCCCCTGATCCTCGACGTCAAGGGCGTCAAGGTCGCGCACCTGGCCTTCACCAACACCTTCACCGGTCGCGCCAAGCTCCCCGCCGACAAGCCCTGGCTGGTCAACCAGACCTCCTTCGACCGCATCGCCGCCGCCGAGAAGGCGGCCCGCGCCGCCGGCGCCGAGGTCGTCGTCCTCAGCATGAACTGGGGCACCGAGTTCGAACCGGACCCCAACGCCGCGCAGCGCCGGCTGGCCCGCAAGATCGCCGAGAAGACCGGCATCGACCTCGTCATCGGCCACCACGCCCACGTCGTGCAGCCCATGGAGAAGATCGGCGACACCTGGATCGCCTACGGCCTGGGCAACCAGCTCTCCCGCCACGACGCGCCCACCGGCCTCTCCGAAGAGGGCGCCATCGGCTGGTTCGACTTCACCGAGCAGGGCGGCAGCTGGACCGTCCGCGCCCGGTACGCCCCCACCCTCATCGAGATACCGGCCGACGCCGAGCACTCCGGGACCGACCCCGGCCCGCTCCCGCAGCCGGCCCCCGGAACCGTCCGGGACGTCCGCGTCGTCAACGTGGCCGACGCCCTCGCCACCGGCACCGGACTGACCGAGGAGCAGCGCGCCCGCTACCGCCTCGCCGCTGAGCGGACCACGGGCACGCTGCTCAACAGAGGTGGAGCCGACGAGGGACTCCGCCCGCTGGAGGTCGTGCCCGATTGAGCGGGCGGGGGGTGCACCGACGGCCGCGCGCGGAGCGCGGCCGCGGCTATGGGCGCCCCGCCGCACCACCCCCCGACACCACCCTGACAAGATCCCCCGTGTCCGTACCGAGACCGAATTCCGGGACCACCCCACTCCCGGGACGTAGTGAAGAGGAGCGTCCGTTGGCCGCGTCGCGCACGAAGCGGCGGCACAAGGTCCGCCGGAGGGCGGACATGTCGCTGCTGGGTGGCATACGCCCGCCCATCGCGGCGCTGTCCGCAGCCCTGCTCGCCCTCGCCGCCCTGACCGCGATCCAGTTCGGCAGGAGCGGCCAGGAGGCCGTCCCCGAAGCGGTGCTCACCTCGCAGCAGCACTTCGCGGAGGACGGGGCGATCGCCCTGCGCGCGTCGCTGGACGAGAGCATCACCGACCTGAGCCGCACCGCCGCCCTCTTCAACGCCGGCAAGCCGGTGTCGGCGGACACCGTCCTGGACAAGCTCGGCAACGTCTACCAGAAGTGGCGCGGCACGGCCGTCCTGGAGATCAAGTCGGGCAAGCTCGAGGCACAGCGCGGTGAGAACCTGCCGCTGACCGCCATCGACCGCACCAAGCTCACCGACGACAACGGCCTCGCCCCGCGCATGGTCCGCCTGCAGAACGGCGAGACCCGGCTGCTCACCTTCGGCGTGCTCTCCTGGCCCGACAAGCCCCAGCAGCTGCTGGTCGCCTCCAGCAGCCTGAAGTTCCCGGGCGTCAGCCTCGGCCGGTTCCGCGCCATCGCGGTCGTCGACTCCGCCGGCGCGATCCTCAGCAGCGACGGCCTCGCCGACCCCTCCCAGGCCGAGAACGAAGAGGCCAAGGGCGCCGCCAAGCAGTCCAAGAAGCAGCTCACCAGGTTCGCCAAGTCCGCCGCCCGCAAGGCCGAGCAGCACCCCCTGAAGGCCAAGGAGCCCGGCTCCGGCGGCTTCCCGGGCATCAGCGGCAGCCTGCTCGGCGACTCGCGCGGCGGTGAGCGCTCCGTCGCCGGCTACGCCACCCTGTCCGGCTCCACCCCCGGCGAGGGCACCGCCGCCACCGCCCTCGGCCTGACGGTCGTCTCCAGCGTCGAGGTCACCGAGGGCGCCGACACCGCCGTCAGCACCTTCTTCGGCGTCGCCGCCGCCGGCGCGCTGCTCCTGATCGGCGCCCTCGCGATCGCCCTCCTCATCGGCACCGTGCAGAAGCCGCTGCTCCAGCTGTTCCTGGAGAGCCGTCGGCTCAGCCGCGGCGACCTGACCCGCCCGGTCACCCTGCCCAAGTACGGCGAGGCCTCCCGCGTCGGCGCCGCCCTGGAGCGGCTGCGCCGCCAGCTGCTGGGCGAGCCCGCCGAGGAGCAGCAGTCCGACGACGTCGAGCGCGGCCGCCGCGGCCGGATCGGCATGCGCGCCCTGGTCGGCACCTGCGCCGCCCTCCTCCTGGTGTGGTCGGCCCCGCTGGTGCTGCTGATCAACCGCGCCGACGGAAGCGTCAAGGTCCCGCAGGCGATCGTGAGCGACCAGCGCGAGCGCACCGAGACCCTCGCCGACCGCGTCCGCCGCGCCCTCAACGAGGGCCACGCCGACCTCACCTCGGTCGCCTCCATGCTCGGCGCCTCCACCACCACGGAGGAGATGGGCCAGATCCTGGAGCGCACCCGCAACGAGCACGGCCGGTACGAGTCGCTGTACGTCGTAACCGCGGACGGCACCGTCACCGCCAAGGCCGGCTCCGCGCCGCACCACCCGGCCGGCAAGGCCCCCGAGACCGTCCCGGTCGTCCTGCGCGAGGCCGGCAACAAGCCCGTCATCACCGAGTACGCCGAGGCCCCCGGCCTCAAGGGCGCCGCGGTGGTCGGCGAGCTGAAGATCGACTTCCTGAACGCGCTGCTCAAGCGTCCGGGCCTGGGCGAGATCAAGGTCGTCGACGGCAAGCACCGCGTGATCGGCAGCAGCACCGGTTACCGCGCCCTCCAGGGCCTGTCGGGCGACAAGCTCAACGCGCTGGTGACCGCCGCCAACCAGAAGTCGGGCAAGGGCCCGCACGCCAGCAGCGTGGTCAACCGCGACGGCGACGGCGTCACCATCGCCGCCGCGGCCCCGTTCGACGGCGGCGGCGCGGCCAAGCCCCTCGACTGGACCGTGGTCAGCTCGCAGCCCGCCAAGGGCCTGGCCATCGCCGAGTACAAGCTGCAGAACCGCACCGTGCTCGCCGGCCTGCTCGGCATCACGGCCGTCGGCGCCTGCCTCGGCTGGATGCACATCATCGTGGTCCGCCCGCTGCGCGAGCTCGCCAAGCGCGCCGAGGCCCTGGCCGACGGCGACCGCCGCACTGTCCTCTTCCCGACCCACCACGACGAGGTCGGCGCCGTCACCCGCAGCCTGGAGGTCATCCGGCAGCAGCTCGTGGAGCTGCGCAAGCGGGAAGCCAGTGGCAGCGCCGGAACGGCCGGCAAGGCCACCCCGGCCGGAAGGAACTGAACCGCCGTGCTCTTCCTCTACTTCGTGCTGATGGCCTGCTGCGCCGTCATGCTCGTCGCCGGCATCATCGAGCAGCGGCGGCACTTCGCCAACCTCGAGGAGATACCCACCCGGGTCCTCGTCAACGGCATCCGCGGCAAGTCCTCCATCACCCGCCTCGTCGCCGGCGCCCTGCGCGGCGGCGGGCTGGTGACGGTCGCCAAGACCACCGGCACGGCGGCCCGCTTCATCCACCCCGACGCGACCGAGGAGCCGGTCTACCGCAAGTTCGGCCTCGCCAACGTCGTCGAGCAGATCGGCATCGTGCGCCGCGCGGCCGCGTACCAGCCGGACGCGCTGGTCATGGAGTGCATGGCGGTCATGCCCCCGCTCCAGGAGCTCAACCAGCAGAAGCTGATCCAGTCGACCATCGGCGTGCTGTGCAACGTCCGTGAGGACCACGTCGCCGAGATGGGCCCGACCCTGGACGACATCGGCCGCTCGCTGTCGCGCTCCATGCCGGTCGGCGGCATCTGCGTCACCGCCGAGAAGGAGCGCTTCCACGTGCTCCAGCAGGAGGCGGACGCCCGCAACTGCCAGCTCATCTACGCCGACCCCGAGATGGTCAGCGACGAGGAGCTGCGCGGCTTCTCCTGGTTCACGTTCAAGGAGAACGTGGCGATCGCCCTGGTGGTCGCCGACCTGCTCGGCATCGAGCGCGAGACCGCGCTGCAGGGCATGTACGACGCCCCGCCGGACCCGGGCGTGCTCTCCGTCGAGCGCTACATCGTGCCCGGCGACAAGAAGCTCCGCTTCGGCAACATCTTCGCGGCCAACGACCCCGAGTCGACGCTGATGAACATCCAGCAGCTGCTCGACCTCGGTGCCATCAGCCGCCCCCTGAACGTGGTCATCAACTGCCGCCCCGACCGCGTCGAGCGCAACGGCCAGATGGGCCAGATCGTCCCCGACCTCCAGCCGGAGAAGGTCTTCGTCATCGGCCACCCGTCCAAGTCCGCCATCGACGCCATCCCGGCCGAGTGGCGCGACCGGGCCGTCGACCTCGGCGGCGAGGGCGAGGACTTCGTCCACGAGCTGCTCGGCATGCTCGACCAGGAGTCCTCGCTGGTCTCCATCGGCAACATCCACGGCCAGGGCGAGATCCTCCTGGAGCACCTCGCCGAGCTGCCCAACTTCGAGGACGACGCGGACGACCGCCCGTCCATGGGCTCCGCCGGCACCCCCGGCAATCCGGGCGACGCCGCCGCCGCGCAGCACCCGCGCCACGACCAGACCATGGCGCTGTACGCCGTCAAGCACCTGGACCCGTACGCGAACATGTCGGCCGCCGAGGAGGCGCGCCGCATGCAGGCCGCCCAGGCCGCCGTGCCGCGCCAGCGCCAGTCCTACCCGTACCAGCAGCAGCCGCAGCCGCAGGCCGGGTACGGCTACCCGCAGCAGCCGGGCCAGGGCGGGGACCAGCAGGGCTACGGCTACGGCTACCCGCCGGCGCAGCAGCCCCAGCAGTACCAGCCGCCGCAGCAGATGCAGCACCAGATGCAGCCGGTCCAGCCCCTGCCGCCGGTCCAGCCCCTGCCGCCGATGCAGCCGGTGCGCCCGCAGCAGCCGGCCCGCCCGGCGCTGCCCGCCGCGCCCCAGCACCAGCAGCAGCCGCCGCAGCAGCCGCAGTACGACCGGGGCGCTCCCGAGGACCAGTACGGCCGTCCGCAGCGCCCCGAGGCCCCGTGGCCCCCGTTCCAGCAGCAGCCCCCGCGGCCGCCGCAGCAGCACCAGCCCCACCCGTCGACCCAGCAGTGGCAGAGCCCAGGAGAGCCCCGTTGATCCCCGCCGTACTCACCCCCGAGATCGCCGCGATCGGCATCGCGCTGGGCCTGCTGTTCTCGCTGATGTGCTACCTGACGACGAACCTGTCGCCCGGCGGCATGATCACCCCGGGCTGGCTGGCCCTCACCCTCATCGAGGACCTCCAGCGCGCCGCGCTCGTCGTGGGCGTCACCGTCATGACGTACCTCCTGACGCTGCTCACCCAGAAGTTCGTCATCCTCTACGGCAAGCGGCTGTTCGCCGCGGTCGTCCTGATCGGCGTGCTCCTCCAGGCCACCGTGGTCATCGTGCTGCAGATGGAGTTCCCGCTGCTGTACGCCAACCAGACCCTGGGCTTCATCGTCCCGGGCCTGATCGCCTACCAGCTGGTCCGCCAGCCCAAGGGCGCCACCCTGCTGGCCACCGGCTCCGCGACGCTCATGACGTACGTCGTGCTGACCGCCGGAATCCTGCTCGGATTCATGCCCCACGTGTAAGGCTGGGCGTCGAACACCCGCACGCCCGCCCCGCGCACGAGCCGGTACGGATCACGTACCGGCTCGCGCGCGCCAGCACCGCCCCGCACCGCAACCCGCCCGCAGTACCTTCTGAACCGATCCGCCCGGAGCGTCCCATGGCCGAGCTCAAGCCCAAAAAAAAGCGTCCCGTCCTGCATGCCGTGACCGTGGTCGCGCTGCTCGCCGGCAGCGCGTACTTCACCTTCGAGCTGCGCAAGGACGAGCAGCAGAAGGCCCCTGCGGTCGCGAGCGTGACCGACAACGTGGACTCGTCGGGCAAGAACGCCTCCAGCGGCGAGCAGAAGTGGGAGCGCCTGAAGAACCCCAGCCGCTCCGTCCTCCGCGGCGGTGACGGCAACGTGCTCGCCATGTTCACCGACGGCGCCCGCACCGCCACCCTCACCGGCCCCAGCCGCACCTTCACCGAGCCGGCCAACACCAAGACCCGCGTGGTGACCACCGACTGGGTGCGCCTCATGCCCGAGCCCTGGCGCGAGGGCGCCGAGCGCGAGCAGTGGTTCAAGGAGTGGTTCAAGCAGTACAACGGCAGCGAAGAGGACGACATCTTCGCCTTCGCCTTCCAGTACGTCGACGGGGCCCCGGTCAAGAAGGACGCCGAAGGCGCGCCCTACGCCGGCGACGCGGCCTTCGGCCCGATCAACCCCAACGGCTCGGCAGGCAACGACCTGCGCCTGGAGCAGTCGGACTTCTACGACTACCTCGGCCAGTCCTACACCTTCCGCAACGGCACCACGATGTCCCCGGAGCCCGCCAAGTACCGGGCCATGGACTGCTCGGGCTTCATCCGCACGGTCTTCGGCTACCGCGCCCGCTTCCCGCTGGCCCCGCTCGACGGCCAGGGCGACGGCCTGCCGCGCACCGCCAACGGCATGGCCCGTTCCAAGGTCGGCGTGGACGTCATCCCGCTCAAGGGCATCACCGCCGCCGACCGGCCGACCAACATCGACGTGCTCCAGCCGGGCGACCTGCTGTACTTCAAGCTCGACGCCCGTACCGGCCAGCGCCTGGACCACACCGGCATGGTGCTCGGCAAGGACACCGACGGCCACCTGATCTTCATATCCAGCCGCGAGGAGGCCAACGGCCCCACGATCGGCGACAAGGGCGGCACGTCCCGCCTGGACGGCAACGGCTACTACGCGGCCACGCTGCGCAGCGCCAAGCGCATCTGACGCGTCGCCGCGACACCGCGGCCCGCACTCCGCCGCCGAGCCCCCTCAGGGGCCGGCGGCGGAGCCGTTCCCGGGCCCGGTCGGTCAGGACCCGGGGGCCGGCTCCGGCCGCGGGGCCGGGCCCACCAGTTCCTCCGGGCAGGCCGTGCCCCGCGGCAGCTGGTACGGGGCCGCCAGCCGGTACTCCCCCGGAGCCGGCGCGAGCAGCACCGTCCACTCGTCCCCGTCGTCGTCCTCGGGCGCCCGCAGCAGGCACCCGGCCACGTTGACGAACTCCCGGGGGTCGCCGTCCCGGGCCTTCGACGCGTCCGTCTCCCGCGGCGGCTCGACGCCCTTGCCGCGCTCGTCCACCAGGCCCAGCCACGGCGAGTACGGGATCCGGATCAGCACCCGCCCGGCCGCCTTCACGTCCACCACGAGTTCGCCCGCGTCCGCCCGGCGCACGGTGGCCGGCGGGTCCGCCAGCGGGGTCGGCGCGGTCACCTCGTACAGGTGCCAGTTCTCGTCCGCCCAGACCTGCTTGAGGTAGGGCAGCCCGGCCCGGATGAGGGCGGCCTCGTCCTTGCCGCCCGAGTCGGGCGGGTCCTGCGGGAGGACGACGTAGTGCACGGCCCAGCGGTCGAGCCACTCGCGGTAGTTGTCCGCGTCGAGGGTGTCGTCGTAGAAGAGCGGGTTGCGCTCCAGGTCCGCCTGCCGGTTCCAGCCGCGGGCCAGGTTCACGTACGTGGCCATCGCCGAGGACTCGCGGTGGCTGCTGACCGGCACCACCTCGACCCGGCCGCGCTCGGCCCCGGCCTTCTGCAGCCGGTCCACCAGCGGGGCCAGCTCGCGGGCCCAGGCGGCCTTCGGGGTGGTGCGGACGACGTCGCTGACGCTGTTGACGGAGATCCAGGCGTTGAGCCCCAGGAACGCCGCCAGCAGGGCGTACCGGCGACGGGTCCGCGGGACCGTGTACGGGACGGCGGCCAGCAGCACCACGCCCGCGAACAGCATCGCGAAGCGGGTGACGTTCGAGCCGATCTGCGAGTCGACCAGCCAGCACAGCAGCACCCCGGCCGCGTACACGCCGGCCGCGACGCGCACCGTCGTCCACTCCCGAGGCACCAGGAGGAGCACCAGCACGCCGAACAGGAACGGCAGGGACGCCGAACCCACCGACAGCGGCTGCGTGCCGGAGAAGGGGAACAGCCAGGCCGACAGGCCCACCACGACCACCGGCGGCAGGCCCACCGCGTACGCCCCCGGCCGCCGCCCGCTCAGGAACAGCGCGGCCGCGACGATGCCGAGGAAAAGCCCGGCCACCGGGCTCGCGGCGGTGGCCAGCCCGGCCAGCGGCGCAGCCACGGCGGCCTTGCCCCAGCGGCGGTGCATCCACTTGCGGGGCCAGCAGAACACGGCGGCCACGGCGCCGAGCGCGAACATCAGGCCCAGGCCGAAGGTGACCCGGCCGGAGAGCGCGTTGCAGAGCAGCGCGAAGACCCCCGCCAGCGCGGGCGGCAGGGGATCGCGCACGGCCCCGCGGCAGCGGCACAGGACGAGGGTGAGCAGGGCCGCGGAGGCGGTGCCGGCGAGCATCATCGTCGTACGGACGCCCAGCAGGGACATCACGTACGGCGAGACCACGCTGTAGGAGACCGGGTGCATCCCGCCGTACCAGGCGAGGTTGTACGCCGAGTCGGGGTGCCGGCCGACGAACTCGGCCCAGGCGTCCTGGGCGGCCAGGTCGCCGCCGCTGTTGGCGAGGAGGAAGAACCACACCACGTGCAGGACGGCCGCCAGCGCGGTGGTGGCGAGCACCGGGTGCCGGCGCAGCGGGCCGGGGGTGCGGGGCGCGGGGGGCAGGGCAGGGGGCGACACCGGGTCGATGTGCTCGGTGGCCGTCACTCGGGGCCCCTCCCGTGCGCTGCTGAGGTGTGTGGGGTCAGACGCGGCGCGGTGCTCCGGGGTTGCCCGGAGCACCGCGCGGCGCGTGCGGTCGGCGGTGGGTCAGCCGACGCGGGTGAGCTTGCTGCCGAAGCCGGGCTCGGCCAGCTCGCCCTCGAGGGCGACGGGAACCTTGACCTGGCTCCGGCCGGAGCCGACGGTCAGCGTGCCGACCTGGGTGCCGGCCTTGGCCGCGTGCGGCACCGAGCCCGCGTTCAGCCTGATGTCCACGCTGACGGACGGCCAGCCGACGGCCTCCACGTCGGCGGTGGCCACGATCCGGGTGCGCCCGCCGAGGCCGTCGTCGACGTACCCGACCACGTCGCCCTTCTTGACGACCTTGGCGTTCTGCAGCATGTCCTGCGTCGCCAGCATGACCTTCTTGCTGGCCGCGATGGCGTCGTCGAGGATGTGCGAGGTGTGCATGGCGAGCACCGCGCCGACGATCAGCTGGTCCGTGCCGCCGACCTTCTTGTGGGCCGCGAAGAGCAGGTTGCCGCCGGCCGCCGTGGTGGAGCCGGTCTTGATGCCCAGCGCGCCGTTGAAGGGCACGAGGTCGTTCCAGTTGCGCCAGGACTTGCCGGAGGGGTCCGTCCACTTGGGCAGCCGGGTGATGTCGGTCAGCGCCTTGATCTCGACCAGCTTCAGGCCCAGCTTCACCTGGTCCTCGGCGGTGCTGACGGTGGTGGCGTCCAGGCCCGAGGGGTCGGTGTAGGTGGTGTTGGTCATCCCGAGCTCCTTGGCGGTGTCGTTCATCTTCTTGACGAACGCCTCCTGGGAGCCGGCGTCCCAGCGGGCCAGCAGCCGGGCGATGTTGTTGGCCGACGGGATCATGAGTGCGGCGATCGCGTCGTACTCGGAGATCTGCTGGCCCTTGCGGACGGTGTTGAGGGTGGACTCGTTGTCCGTCTTGTCCTTCTGGCCCTCGTCCTCGGCCGTCTGATCGATGTCGATCATCGGGCCCTTCTCCTTCGGCTTCAGCGGGTGGTCGCGAAGGATGATGTACGCCGTCATCGACTTGGTGACGGAGGCGATCGGAACCGGCTTCTGCTCGCCGGAGGAGCCGACGGTGCCCAGGCCGGACGCCGCCATGAAGGCCTGCGAGCCCTCCTGGGTCGGCCACGGCAGGTCCGGCTTCCCACCCGCGAACGTGTAGGACCCCTCCGCCGTCATCACCAGGCGCGGGTCCGGCAGCGGCCGGACGAGCTGCACGACGACGAACACGACCGCCAGCAGGACCACCAGCGGGGTCCAGATCTTGACGCGGCGGGCCGCCGTGCGCAGCGGGCTGGGCGGCGGGGGCGGGTTGTTCGACAGCTCGGCGAGGAGCTCGAGCGGGGGCTTGGGCGGCAGCGGCTGCTGCTTGGTCCGCTCGGCCTCGGAGAGTGCGGCCGGACCGGCCGCCGGCTTCGGGGCACCGGGCGTCGCGCGCGGGTCGCGTACGGGCGGGGCCCCGTCGCCCTTGAGCGGGACGAAGGTGCTGCCGCGGGCGGGGCCCTGGTCGGCGGCGGCCCGGTCGCGGTCCCGACCGGGGGCGCCCGTGCCCTTGCCCGTGCCCGTGCCCGGGGTGTCGGGCAGCTTCGGGCGGCGGGAGCCGTCGGGGCGTACGGAGGTGCCGGGGGCGGGGGCGTCCGCGCCCGGGCGCGGGGTGCCGTCCGGGCGCACCGGCGAGCGGAACACGGCGGTGGCCTTGTCCTCGGCCGGGGCGCCGGGGGTGCCGGGCTTCGGGGCGGGGGTGCCGGGCTTCGGGGCGGTCGGCGGCTTCGCGACGCGGAAGACGGCGGTCCGCTCCGACTCGTCCTCGGCCGGCGGGGCGGGCTTCGGGGCGACCGGGGGCTTCGTCACGCGGAAGACGGCGGTCCGCTCGGACTCGTCGTCGGCCGGGGCGGCCGGGCGCTGCGGGGCCGCGGGCCCGGTGGGGGCCGCGGGGGCCGCGGGGGCCGCGGGTGCCTTGCGGGCGTCGGGGCGCACCCGGGTGAACACGGACGTCTCGTCGGCCGCACGGGCCTCCGGCTTCGCATTCGCATCGGTCCGGTCGGTACCGACGGGCCGGCCGGTCCCGGCGGCGACGGCGGCCTCGCGGGCGGCTTCGCGGGCCGCCTGGTCGCCGGGGGCACCGCCCTGTCCGGGCACCACGCGCGGATCGCCGACCGGCCGGCCCTGCCGCACGCGGGGGGCGAACACGTCGAAGCCGGGCGCCGGCGTGGAGTCGGAACCGGGCTTCGCGTCGGAGTCGGGCTCGGGCTTCGCGTCGGACTTCGCGTCCGACTCGGGCTCGGGCTCGGGGAGGGAGTCGGACTCCGCGTCGGGCTTCGGACCGGTCCGGGGCTCGGGGTCGGACCCGGCCTCGGGGCCCGGGCCGGCCCCCTCGGCCGGCGCGGCGGCCGGACGGTCAACGGCGGGAGCTGCGGCGTCACCCTTCGGGGCCGCCTTTTCCGGCGTCGAGGTGGACGGGGCGGCGGACTCCTCCGCGGACTCCTCCGCAGCCTTCTGGGCAGGGTCCTGGGCGTCCGTGGCGCCCGCGGCGGGGGAAGCCCCGGCCGCGGGCTCCTCGGCGGCCTCGCGGTCCTCGGAGGCCGCGGAGGCCTCGGCAACCGCGGAACCGGCGTCGACGTCGCCGGACTCCCGGACGTCCGCGGCGTCCCGGTCGTCCGCGCGGGCGTCCGCGGCGGACCCGGCGGTCACGTCGGCGTCCTCACCGCCGTCCGCGCTTTCCGCGTCGTCCGCGTCGTCCGCGTCGTCCGCGTCGTCCGTGCGGTCCGTACCGGCGCCCGCATCGGCGGCCGCCTCGGAACCCGCCCCGGGGTCCGTGTCCACGTCCGCGTCACCGGACTCCGCGGAACCGGACGCATCCGCGTCCGCGTCCCCGGAACCGGCGGGGTCGGACGGCGCCGCAGGGGTCGGATGGAAGGCCGAGAGGCGCGGATCCTGGTCCTCAGGAACCCTCGCCGACCCCGACGAACCCTGCTGTACCGACTTGTCGGGGGACTCGCCCGCCACCACTTCCTCCTCGTTCGCTGTCCGACTGTCCGAACCGCTAACAGTGTCCCGTCTCGGGGGCATCGCCCCCGCGCTAGACGAGAACGACATAGCTGCCGGTTCCCGCACAAAGCGACCAGGCACTCTCGACAGATGAATGTGAGAGGGGTCACCCTGTCATTCATCCACGCGGGGAGGCATGGATGGGCAGGAGCCGCAGAACACTTCCGGAGGAGCTTCTGCTGCTCGCCTTGGACCCGACCACGGGTACCACGGCGCAGCCGCAGTCGCTCGACCTCGGCCTTGCCGGGGCCCAGCTAGTAGAGCTGGCTCTGGCAGGACGGATAGCCCCAGACGGGGATCGTATCGCCGTGGTGATGCCACGGCCGACAGGAGATCCGACCTTGGACTCCGCACTCGAGTTGCTGCGCCGTCGCGGCAGCCCGGTGAGGGCCGTCCACTGGATCGGCGGACCCCGGCTGGGGCTCCGCCAGACGTACCTCTCGCACCTGGAACGGTGCGGCATGGTCCATGCCGTGGCCGGCCAGATGTGCGGGGTGCTGCCGACGACTCGCTACCAGGCGACGGACACGGCGATCAGCCGGGAGATCAGGGCCCGGCTGGACAGTGCGATCCGCACCGGGGTACCCCCGGACCCGCGGACCGCGGCGCTCGCCGCACTGGCCCACGCGGTCGGTCTCGGCAAGCACCTCTACCCCGGCAACGAGGGGCGTTCCTCCAGGTCCCGGCTGCGGGACCTGATCCGGCACGACCCCATGGGCGGCCTCGTGGCGCACGCCGTGATGGACGTCCAGAACGGTGTGGCGGCACAGCCGCGCCGCGCCGCCGCGCACGCTGCGCATCCCGCGCAGGCGGCACCCGGCCGGCCGGCCGCGGGCGTGCCCATGCAACCGCGCCGAGGCGCGGCGATGGCCCGGGCCGCCGCCCACTGAACCACCGCTGACCCACCGGTCGACCGGTCGTCCGCCCCCGGGCCGCCGATCGGCCCGCGTCACGCCGTAGCACCGCAACGCAGCACGACCGCACGCCCGTACGCGCGGGGCGGCGGGGCCGGACAGCCGGTCCCCGCCGCCCCGCGCGTCTGCGTTTTCCTGCGACTTTCCCAGCGCCGCCCGGCAGTTCGGTGGCAATCTGCTGATCAGCGGATACGCAGAGGTACCGCGCAGACGCTACAAACAGACACGAAGACAACGCAGACCGACCGAAACACAGACTGAAACGCAGACCGGAGGTGCCGTTCCCGTGGCGTCCAATGTCAATCCCACCGTCCGACGCCGCCGACTGGGCATGGAGTTGCGCAAGCTCCGCGAGGACAAGGGCATGACGGCCGAGCAGGTCGCCGAGCGCCTCCTGGTGTCCCAGTCGAAGATCAGCCGCCTGGAGAACGGCCGCCGTTCCATCAGCCAGCGCGACGTCCGCGACCTGTGCGAGGTGTACGAGGTCGACGACCGCCGCCTGGTCGACTCGCTCATGCAGATGGCCAAGGACTCGCGCCAGCAGGGCTGGTGGCACGCCTTCGGCGACATCCCGTACAGCGTCTACATCGGCCTGGAGACCGACGCCGCCTCGCTGCGCGTGTACGAGCCCCAGATCATCCCGGAGCTGCTGCAGACGCCGGAGTACGCCACCGCCATCATCCGAGGCGCGCTTCCGGAGACCGCGCAGGCGGACATCGACAAACGGGTCCAGGTGCGGATGCGCCGGCAGGAACGTGTCTCCGACTCCGAGAACGAGACCGAGCGCGGCCCGCTGCGCCTGTGGGCGGTCATCGACGAGGCGGCGCTGCTGCGCCGCGTCGGGGACGCGCAGGTCATGGCGAACCAGCTCAGGCACCTGATAGAGCAGTCGGAGCTGCCGCACGTGACCGTGCAGGTGATGCCGTTCAGCATGGGCGCCCATCCGGGCGTGAACGGCCAGTACGCGATCCTGGAGTTCCCGGACGCCGCGGATTCGACCGTCGTCTACATCGAGGGCGTCACGAGCGACCTCTACCTGGAGAAGGCCAACGACGTCCAGAAGTACAGCGTCATGTACGAGCACCTGCGCGCCCAGGCGCTGAACGTCGAGCAGACCCGGGCGTTCATCGCGAAGACCATCCAGGAGCACGAGCGCGCGGGCCGGTGACCGCGCCGACCAGGCCGTTCGCGGCGTGACCGGGCCGTCCGGCCCCCCGTCTCCGGCCGGGGACCGGACGGCGACCGGACAGGCCCACGACAAGAGCGCCGCACGGTACACGAGGAACGGGTGAGCACGGAAGCCCCATCTGGAATATGCCATCCGGTCGAGTGAAAGGCCGCTTCACCCGAGCGGCCCGGCGAGTAGCGTCGATCACGCCAATCAAGAACAGGTTGGCGCCACATCAACACGACACGCTGGACCGGAGTGAACATGGCTATTCTTCAGGGCGCCACGGAGAACTGGACGAAGTCCTCGTACTCCGCTGGAAACGGCGCGTGCGTCGAAGTGAAGTCCCCCGTCGTGGCGGAGATCGCCGTACAGGACTCGAAGGTGACGAACGGCCCGTCCCTCACCTTCGCGCCCACCTCGTGGACCTCTTTCGTCGCCGGAGTGACCCGGGGCCCGCTTGGGCACCTCGGCTGAGCGTCCGGGCGCAACCCCGGACGACCGTCACGACACGGTACTCACATGAGCCCTCTCGACTGGTCCGCCGTCCTGGCCGAGGGGGCTCGGCCGTGTCCCGGCGCGGGTGGCCGGCCTACCGGCCTCAGCGGAGCTGGTCGACGTACCGGTCGGTGCCGGGAACGGTCGGGATGAACGGCGCCACCAGCTCCACCCGGCCCAGCCCCGACGCGGTCACCTCCGCGTCCAGGCCGGTGAACCGATCCGTCCACACCTCGCGCGGATCGCGCTCCAGGAACCACAGCAGCGTCAGCCGGGTGTCGACCCCCTCGACCTGCTTCACGTAGGTCATCCGGTCCCCCGGCAGCGGGGTGGGCCGGAAGATCGTGACCATCGCCGCGGGCCCGCCCGCGAGCCGCCGCGGCAGGTGCCGCGAGCGCAGCCACTCCAGCAGCTCGGCCCGCCGTTCCGGGCCCTCCGCGTCGATGACCTGGAGGACCAGCCCGGCGTACGGGTGGTCGAGGGCGTGGAAGTCCCGGGGGCCGGCCGCCCCGTCCCGGTAGACCGTGGCCCCGTGGTCCTGGAAGGACGTGAACACGTGGGTGCGGTCCTGGTAGACCCGGCCGTCCCGGTTGAGCCGCTTGTTGATCCCGACGGTCCACTTCATGTGCTCGCCGTAGCGGCCCTCGGTCACCCAGTACGTCGAGAGGTAGCAGCCGGCGGTGACCGGTTGGGCCACCGCCGACTTCTCCGGGTAGCGCAGCTCCTGGAGCGGGCGGGTGGCCACCCAGCGCCGGCCCGCGTACATCCAGGGCATGGCCATCGCGCCGGCGTAGTAGTGGTCGTCCTCGTACCAGCGGTTGTACGCGTACTCGTGGCCCGGGTGCGGCTCGACCATGGTGATCAGCGCGTGCCCCGGGTGCACGCCGTACGGGCCGACGGCGGCCAGCTCGGCGTAGGTCTCGGGGCGGGTGTCCTCTGCGTCGTTCTCGCGGCGTGGGGTCATGGGACCGGTTTAGCTGATAGTGCGTCAGATGGGGAGGGGGTGGGCCCGAGCGGCTCCAGCGGCACTCCGTTCCGGGTCCTGGACAAATAGATGGCAGATACAAATGTTTCGGTTAGGGTGTCGGCCATCTGTCCGGCCGCGCGTTCGGCCGGTTGACTGGACGCCGAGCCCCCACACCGCCAAGGAGCCCCCGTGCGCGCTGAGTTGCCCCCGTTCGCCGCCCGTGCGACCTCGGTCGCGGCCTCGCCCGTACGGGAGATCCTGGCCCTCACCGAGCGGCCCGGCGTGATCTCCTTCGCCGGCGGCCTGCCGGCGCCCGAGCTCTTCGACGCGGCCGGGCTGCGGGCCGCGTACGACTCCGCCTTCGCGGACTGCGCCGGCCGGGCCCTGCAGTACTCCGTCACCGAGGGCGCGACCGAGCTGCGCGAGGCCGTCGCCGCCCGCGCCACGGCGCACGGCCTGCCCACGGCCGCCGACGACGTGCTGATCACCACCGGCTCGCAGCAGGCGCTGACCCTGATCGCCACCACCCTGCTGGAGCCCGGGGACACCGTGCTCGTGGAGAACCCCACCTACCTGGCCGCCCTCCAGTGCTTCGGCATGGCGGGCGTCCGCGTCGTGCCGGTGCCCTGCGACGAGGACGGCATCGACCCGGCCGCGCTGGCGGAACTCGTGCTGCGGGAGCGGCCGAAACTGCTCTACACCGTCCCGACCTTCCAGAACCCCACCGGCCGGACCCTGCCCGGCGAGCGGCGGGCGGCCGTGGCCGCGCTGGCGGGGCGGCTCGGACTGTGGCTGGTCGAGGACGACCCGTACGGCGACCTGCGCTACGAGGGCGAGCGCGTGCCCTGGCTGGCGGCCCACCCGGGGGCGGAGGACCGTACGGCGCTGCTCGGCAGCTTCTCGAAGATCATGGCGCCGGGGCTCCGGCTCGGCTGGCTGCGCGCCCCGGCCGCGCTGCGCCGCGCGGCGGCACGCGCCAAGCAGTCCGCCGACCTGCACACCTCGACCATCGACCAGATAGCCGCCGCGCGGTACCTCGCGGCGGTGGACCTGGAGGTGCACCTCGACAAGGTCCGCGGGGCCTACCGGGAGCGGCGGGACGCGCTGCTGGCCGGGCTGGGCGAGGCCCTGCCGGCGGGCTCGGTGTGGAACCGGCCCGAGGGCGGCATGTTCGTGTGGGCCCGGCTGCCGGCCGGTCACGACGCCGGTGAGCTGCTGAAGGCGGCGGTGGCGTGCGACGTGGCGTACGTCCCGGGGGCGCCCTTCTTCGCGAGCGAGCCGGACCCGGCCACCCTGCGGCTGTCGTTCACGACGCACACGCCCGCGGAGATCGGCGAGGGGCTGCGCCGCCTGCGCGAGGCGCTGGCCGGCTGACGGTCGTGTGGTTTTCGGGGAAATCGGCGGATCGGGCGGTTCGGGTGGGCGAACCGTTTGCGGCTCCTCGGGTGCGGTGATGTCGACGGCTGTGCGGCCGTACGGCCCGCTGTTGAGGAGGAGCGCATCGTGCGAAGGTTTCTCGGGGCCGTGACGGCCCTGGTCATGACCTCGGGGGCGGTCGTCCCCGCGGTGATCCCCGCGGCCGCCGCCGGCACCCCCCGAGCACCCGAGGAACCCGCCCGGGCGCCCCTGCAGACCAGCTTCGAGATCCGCAGCCAGGTGAACGACAACTGCCTGGACGTCGCCGACGCCAACCCCGAGGCCGGCGCCGCCGTGCACATGTGGACGTGCAACGGCGGCGCCAACCAGCACTGGCACTGGGTGGGCGACCAGATCCGCAGCGATCTCAACGAGAAGTGCCTCGACCTCGCGGGCGCGAACCCGTACGACCTCGCCACGGTCGAACTCTGGGACTGCAGCTTCCAGAACAACCAACGCTTCGGGTGGGACGGGACGTTCTTCACCACCAAGGCGGACGACCGGTCGCTCTACATGGGGAACATCGGCCTGGGGTCACCCGTGCTCGCGATGTTCCCCTCGTCCCGGTGGAACCAGCGCTACGCGCGCTGGACGCTGCGCCCGGTGTGAACCGGGTGACCGCGCCGGGGGCCGGTCAGGTGACGTTGGCCTGCGCCTTGTAGAGGTTCAGGACGGCGGTGTCGAAGTACGCGGCCTGGTTCCAGCCGGTGTTGGGGTTCCAGGTGCTCATGACGTTGTTGACGTAGCCGAGGCCGGTGCGGGTGTTGTACTTGCGCAGCCAGGGGCCGCCGCTCGCGCCGGGGCCGAACGTGCAGCGGATCGCCAGCCGGTTGGAGCCCGTCTCGCGCCGGGTGTTGCCGTGGCACCACATCTGGACCTCGCCCCGGTACTTGTTGCTCGGGTAGCCGAGGACGTAGACGTTCTGGGTGTGGTCGTAGTTCACGGAGATGCCGTGGCCGCCGGTGACGCTGACCAGCTTGCGGCCGTTGACCTTGGCGGTGGTGACCATGGCGACGTCACGGGCGAAGCTGCTGCTCGTGATCCACGCGGTGAACGTCCGCCACGACTTGGCCGGGAAGACGCCGTAGGGCGCGCGGCCGTTGGCGTAGCGCGGGGCGTACACCCAGTTCGTCATCCACTTGCCACCGCGTCCCCCGTGGACGCAGTGACCGGCGGTCGTGACGAGCTGCCGGGAGCGGCTGTTCAGCGCGCTGGCGGAACAGACGTAGTTGCGGCCGTCCTTGGGGTTCCGGAAGAACACCTTGCCGGCGGCCTTGGAGGACGGGATCGACGCCATGGCGTCCCGCTCCGGACGCCCGGAGTCGGCCACGGTGGGCTCGACGGGCTCGACGGTGAACGGGCTGCCGGCCACCGGGCGCTCGGCGGCGGCCGCCTCGCGGGCCGCGGGAGCGGCGGCCTGCGGCGCCGAGTCGAGCGGAATCGCGTTCCGCATGCGCTCGGGGGTCCAGTAGGCCGCGGCCGCGGCCATGGTGGCGTCGTCGGCGGTGGCGGCGCTGGTCGCACCGGCCACCGGGGCGGGGGACGCCTTCGCGGTGACGGCGGCCGGGGCGGCGGGGGTCGCGGCCGTGGCCTGCGCCCCCATCGCCGTCACGGTGAGCAGGACCGCCGCGGCGGTCGGTACGAACGCCCTACGGGTTATTCGCACGGGGTTCCTCTCTCGGGTCTCGAACAGGTCCGCACGGAGGACGACGGCGCGTTCGCATGCGGTTGCGCCTCGCAGCCGCGGATCGCGTCCGCCGTCCGACCGGCCCGACCGTACGGAAGGACGGCCGAAAACCGAAAGTCCGAAACTGGCCCCTCCGTTCAGGGAGGGCGTGTGGAGGAACGGAGTCGGAACGCCCGTGCGCCGGCCGTGGCGCACCGTCCCGGAGGGGGGAGAGGGACGGTGGCACGGCCGGCGCACGGGGCCGGGCGGGAGGGTCAGTTGGTGGCGAACTTCCAGGTGCCGACCGAGTACCAGCTGCTGAAGCGACCGCCGTTCGCGCTGTAGGAGTGGTTGACGGAGCCGTCGGTGCCGATGCCGAAGACCTCGGCGGCCCGGCCGCCCGGCTCGTTGAGGGCCGCGGGGGAGCCGGCGAACTTCCAGTCGCCCATGGTCTCCCAGCCGGACCAGGCGCCGCCCATGTAGTAGGCGTGGTTCAGCTTGCCGTCGGTGCCGGTGCCGAACAGTTCGACCGCCTTGGTCGTCGTGTTGTACACGGCCGACGGGGTGCCGTCGAAGCGGAACGTGCTGTCGAGGGTGGTCCAGCCGCTCCAGCTGCCGCCGTTGGTGCTGTAGGAGTGGGACAGGACGCCGTCGGAGCCGATCGCGAAGGCCTCGGCCGTGTTGGTGTCCGGGTTGAAGACCACGGACGGGGAGCCGGTGAAGCGGAACGAGGAGTCCAGGGCGTTCCAGTCGCTCCAGGCGCCGCCGTTCGTGCTGTAGGAGTGCGACATCACGCCGTCGGAGCCGATCGCGAAGACCTCGGCGGTCTTCAGGCCGGGCTCGTAGACGGCCGTCGGGGACCCGACGAACTTCCAGTTGCCCATGGTGTTCCAGGACGACCAGGCGCCGTTCGCGTAGTACTTGTGGCTGAGCAGGCCGTCGTTGCCCACGGCGAACAGCTCCACGGCGTTGACGGCCGGGTTGTAGACCGCGGACGGGGAGCCGGTGAACTTCCAGCCGTCGTCCATGGTGCTCCAGGAGCTCCACGGGCCCGCGTTGACGCTGTAGGCGTGGGAGACCACCCCGTCCGTTCCGACGGCGAAGACCTCGGTCGTCTTGTTGGAGGGGTTGTAGACGGCGGTCGGGCGGCCGGTGAAGCGGAAGGAGGAGTCGATCGTGCTCCACTCGCTCCAGGCGCCGCCGTCGGTGCTGTAGGCGTGGGACAGCACGCCGTCCGTGCCGATCGCGAACGCCTCCGCCGTGTTGGTGTCGGTGTTGTAGACCACGGCGGGCGCGGCGTCGGTGACGCCCGGCGCCGGGGCGGGGGCCGGCGTGGGCGGCGGGGTGGTGGCGCCGACGGGGCTGGCGTAGCCGGCGATGCCGACCGAGTAGCCGCCGCTGGTCCACTGGTGGGCGCCGATCTGGGCGGATCCGGAGTTGCGGGTGACCTTGCCCGGGGCCCCGCCCTGGTTGCCGCCGACCCAGCTGATGGTGCCGTCGCCGTTGACTGCGGTCACGATCGCCACGTGGTCGTACGACGTGCCGCTGAAGCCCTTGGGGTGGAAGAACACCGCGTCGCCGACGTGCGGGGTGGAGGAGAGCCCGCCGTCGTACTTGTTCGCGTAGGTCTGGAAGCTGTTGGCGAGGTTGTTCAGCGTGCCGAGGTTCCTGACGCCGTTGCGGGACCAGACCCAGCCGGCGAAGTCGGCGCACCAGGCGTGGGCGGTGGAGCCGCCGGAGCAGCTGGAGGTCTGGTTCGTGCCCGGGGCGTAGTAGCCCCCGATTCCGCAGGCGTTGTTGCCCAGCTGGCCGGCGGCGGTGGCGGCGATGGCGTCGCCGAGGGTGTCGGCGTGGGCAGCGGTGCCCGTCAGCATGCCGAGGCCGGAGGCGGCGAGCAGGGTGGCGGCGGCGGAAGCGGCGAGGCGGAAGCGGGTAGCGGACACGGTCACTCCAGTTCGGTGGCATGCCGGACGAGCGCGTGGGCTCGCGAGGCGTCGGTGTGGATCCCCCCGTTGACCGCGCGCCGCCTGGCTGCCCTGCAGGAGCAGCCCTCGGCACGGCGTGGCGTGAGCAGCGGAGTCCTGGGATCCGGCTCGTACGCCCGCAAGGGCCTTCGGTGTCGAAGTCCCGGCCGGGCCGGGCCCCGGTGGCCCTCCCTGCCGGTGATCAGTAGTCTTCCGGCCCGCCGAACCGGGCGGAAGGGCCCACCGCTGGACGCAACCGGCGTCGGACGGTTCCGGTCAGCGGGCGCCCGTCAGGGGTCCAGGCGGGCGGCGCGCGTCTGGAGGTAGCGGCGTTCCGGGAGCGTGAGGGTGGTGCGGGCGGCGGCGCGGTAGGCCTCGGCGGCGGCCTTGCGGTCACCGGTGCGTTCGAGGAGGTGGGCGCGCACGGCGGCCAGGCGGTGGGTGTGGGGGAACCCGGGTTCCAGCGCGGTCAGGGCCGTCAGGCCGGCTCCGGGTCCCTCGACCATCGACAGGGCGACCACGCGGCCGAGTTCGGCCATGGGGTCGCCCTCGGGCGAACGGGCGACCAGGACGTCGTAGAGGGCGAGGATCTGGGGCCAGTCCGTGGTGTCGGGGCCCGTGGCCTCGTCGTGGAGGGCGGCGATCGCGGCCTGGAGTGGGTACGGGCCGGGCGGGCCCTCCCCGAGGGACTCCTCGACCAGGGCGGTCCCTTCCGCGATCGCCGCCCGGTCCCACCTGCTCCGGTCCTGTTCGGCGAGGGGGACCAGCTCGCCGTCCGGGCCCGTGCGGGCCGCGCTGCGGGCCTCGGTGAGCAGCATCAGGGCGAGCAGGCCCGTCACCGCACCCTCGCGGGGCAGCAGGCGGCGGACGGCCCGGGTCAGGCGGATCGCCTCGCGGGCGAGCTCGGCACGGTGGAGGGCCGGTCCGGAGGTGGCCGTATAGCCCTCGTTGAAGATCAGATAGAGGACCTGGAGCACCGAGGCCAGGCGGGAGTCCCGGTCCTGCGGGCCGGGGGGCTGGAAGGGGTGGTCCCTCAGCTTCGCCTTCGCACGGCTGATGCGCTGGGCGATCGTGGCCTCGGGGACCAGGTGGGCGCGGGCGATCTCGGCCGTGGTCAGGCCGCCCACGGCGCGCAGGGTGAGGGCGACCCGGGCGGGCGGCGGGAGCGCCGGGTCGCAGCAGAGGAACAGCAGGGTCAGGGTGTCGTCGTCGGCGGGGGCGGCCCGGACCTCGCGCGGTGCGAGGCGGACCGCGGCCCGCTCCCTGCGGGAGCGGGCCGCCTCCGACCGCAGGGCGTCCATCAGCCGGCGGGAGGCCACCCGGATGAGCCAGCCGCGGGGGTTGGCCGGCACGCCGTCCCGGGGCCACCGGTCGGCGGCGGCGAGAAGGGACTCCTGTACGGCCTCTTCGGCGTCGTCGAAGTGGCCGTACCGGCGCACGAGCGCGCCGAGGACCTGCGGCGCGTGCAGGCGCAGCAGGTCCTCGACGGTCGCGGGTGCGGTCAAGCGGCCTCACCGCCGCCGAGGTCCGCGCCGCCGCTCTCGTCGATCTGCCGGATCACGACCGGGTAGACGGGGGCTCCGGCCGGCTGCGGGCACTGCGTCACCCGCGCGGCGATCTCGGTCACCCGCTCCAGGCTCGCGCAGTCGAGCACCCAGTACCCGGCGAGGACCTCCTTCGTCTCGCCGTAGGGCCCGTCGGTGACGACCGGCCGCCCCTGCCCGTCCGCGGTGACGAACCGCGTCCGGCCGGGCTCGGTCAGCCCCTGCGCGTCGACGAGCTCCCCGCTCTCGGCCAGGTCGTCGTTGATCGCGTTCATGTGGGCGAACATCGCCCGCAGGTCCTGCTCGCTCCAGGCCGGGCTCTGCGCGGACGCCTTGCCGTTCATCGCGTCGTAGTCGGCCTGCGCGCCCTGCACCATCACCAGATACTTCATGGTCGTCTCCTCCGTGCTTCGCCCCGTGCGGGCCGCTTGCACAGGAGACGTCGGAGCCGCCCGCCGTTTCTCGACACCTCGCCGCACCTCACCGATACGGATTCCCCCAGAGGGACGAACAGCACCCCGCACGACCCTCCCCTCCGCCCCAGGCAGGTTCGGACCACGGAACGGGAAGAGAGGGGTGTCAGGAGAGCTCGAAGCGGTTCTCGATCACGCCGTACTCGGTGGGCGTCACCCAGCAGCTGTAGTGCCGGCCGAGGAGATCGGCCTGGTCGATCCCGAGCTCCCGCGACAAGAAGTCGGCCCCGGTCTTGAAGGTGCCGGACGAGTCATCGGCGGCTTGGTAGTGCGCAGTGGCGCCACGGATCTCGACCACCACGTACTCCACCCGCCGCCCCCCGCCGACCTGCGGTTCCTCGTGCTGCCCACAGAGCCCGCAGCGGCAGTCGTCGTGTGCGCCATCCATGGCGGGCATCGTACGACCCTTCGAACACCTGGGGCCCACCCGTGGCCAGCCGCCGGCGCAGAGGCAGGCCCCCGCGCCGGCGCGGGGGCCTACGCCGGTGGTGCCGTGGTGCCCGCCTAGTTGGGGAACTCGTCGAAGTGCGTGCTGTCCCCGTGGAAGGTGAGGGGTGTGCCGACCAAGGTGCCGTCCTGACGCGTGACCTGGATGGTGTGGTCGCCGACCCACATGGCGGCGGCCTTGTTCGGGGGCGCCGTCAGGGTGTGGGTCACCGCCTTGTATTCGAGGTTCTTGGTCGCGGTGCTGCGTGAGTAGCCCAGTGCCAGGCTGTAGGTGGTGGTGACCGAGGCGCTCGCGACGCCCGAGCTGACGCCCACCTGTGCGCTGAGGGAGATGCCCACCTCAACGCTGAAGGTGTCGCTCCTCTCCTTCTCCACGCCGACCGTCACGGTCTCCGCAGCGGACTGCGGGATGCTCGTCGTGTTGTTGATGAACCGGTGCATGTACCACGACGCCCGGCGCTCGATCCGGTAAAACGGGGAGTTCTTGAGCTTCCAGGACGCCGTCTGCTCGTCGTCCTTCACGGCCATGAAGGGCACCCACACCGCGTTGACCGTGGCCTCCGGCGTACGGTCGGCCGGTCGGTTCCTGTTCGTCAGTTCCGGGAACGTGTCCGGGTGCGGCTTCTCCTCCACCGGCATCGAGACGCACAGGACCCGCCGCTCCGGTGCCCCCCGGGAGGGCTCGTCCCAGCTCGACGCTGCGGTGAAGGTGTTCGGTGCGACCAGTGCCCGGCGCCCATCGTCGGTTCCGTCGAAGTAGGTGGGCGGCACCTGGTTCGCCCACACGCTGAAGTAGTCCTTCGCGCCGGTACCCTTGTCCTCGTAGGCCCACTTCAGGTCCGCCATGTGCGTGAGGTCCTCCCGCACGCACATCACGTCCGTCAGCGCGGGCTTGTCGTAGGTGTTCTCCGACATGACGCAGCCCAGCGCCACGTAGCCGCCGGGCGCGACCGGCCGCCAGCAGGCGCCGTAGTGCTTGCCACCGCTGCCCACGTCCTTCCACACGACGGCGTAGTCCTCGGGGTGCACCAGCGGTGGCTTCTTCCCCTGGCTCGCCTCGGCCGGACCGTCCTTCACGCACAGCGAGACCACGTGCTCCTTGACCGTGGACCTGGCGTCGGGGCGCAGGTTCTCCGCCCCCCACGCGGGCAGCGCGACCGAACCGAGCGCATGGAACCCCTCCGGCGGCTTGGGGTGCCAGAAGCTCACGTAGTACTTGCCTCCCGTGCTCTCGTCGTCCCACCGCCAGCTGTACTGATCGGTGAAGGCGAGCTCCAACTCGCCGAAAACCATCGATTTGGCCATGAACAGCTCCCTTGGATCGAATCCGTCCACACGTGACGAATTCCCTTGATCCAATTCGGCCATGGACGCCCGCTCCGCGCGGACCGCCTTCACTCCTCCGGCGGAGCGCACCCCCAAGCTCTCAGGAGCATGTCCGTGGCGCACCGGCCGGAGCAGGACAAGAGGGGCCTCATCCCGGATGCCGTCCTCCCGCCGGCCCGTACCTCGGCGCACGGGGAACGGCGGGACGCCCAAGGCCACGACCGGCCCGCCCCCGCCGAACCGCCCGGTGGGGCGTAGCGATCGTGGGCGGCTTATGTCCGGCCCCCACCCACCCGCACCCGCCACCCGAACCGGAGGGGCGTAGCGATCCGAGGCGCTGACCCCGCCGGCCGGACTCGACAGGCCGGAGTCTTCACACCTGCCCCGGGCGTCTTTTCCGGGGCCTGTCCGCCGAGGTTTTGCCCTTCCGGGCCGGGTCGGGGGGTCAAGGGTGGAGCGCAGCGCAATCGCCGCAGGCGACGCCCGAAGGGCGCCCTTGACGCCCCGACCCGGCCCGGAAACCCTCGGCAGGCGGACAGGCCCGACACCGCCCACCCACCACGACCCCGCCCAACCCCAACGCCGTAAGCCCCACCCCAGGCCACGCCCCCCGACCCGCCCGAGCCCGAGCGCGTAGGCCGGTTACCAGCCGCCCGTCGAGGTGGTGGGGCCCGCGAAGCGGCCGTCGCCGTGGCCGGCCCAGCTGCGGAGGTGGCTCGGATCTGATCGCCAACCGCAGGTAAGGCTAATGAGAGACCGTCGGGTCAGGGGGCCGCGACGGTGTAGCCGTGTGCGGCGATGGGCGTGTCCGCCCGGTCGAGCAGCGTGCGCACCTGCTCGAGGGCCGAGGTGTCGCAGTGGGCCCGTACGAAGAAGTAGAGGTTCAGGCCGTGCTCGGTGGGACAGGGCCTGATGTGCTCCAGACCGTCCGCCTGGGTGGCGTGCGCCCAGAGCAGGTCATGGATGAGGTGGGAGGACCCCTGGGGGGCCGGTTCGGGCAGCGTGCGCTGCAGCGATGCCTGGATCACCCGCACAAGTCGTCAGTCCCAGCCGATCACGCGCTTGTCGGCGGCCGCGGAGTCCCATCCGATGACGGGAGCGCCGGCGGAGACCGGGCGGTACGAGTCCCAGCCGATCACGCCGGTACCGGCGGCAGGCGCGGCGGCGGCGACGGAGGCGGCACCCACCGAGAAGAGGGCGGTGAGGCCGGCGGCAGCGACGAGGTGCGCGGTGCGAGAGCGAGACATGACGGGATCCCCTGAATGCGAAGGCGGTTGCGGTGCGGGTGCTGCGCGCTGCTCCGGTCCGGCCTTTCGTCCCTGGCCTCGGGTGGGGCGTCCGTGCCCCGCCGTCCCGGTGATCAATAGCTTGCCGCCCAGGTCAGGGGCCCGGAAGGGGTTCCGGCTGGCACCCTGCTGCCTGGCACCTTGGTGCCTCCCGAGCGGCATCCCGGGGGTTGCTTAGGATCATCCGAGGACGGTCTGACCTGTCCGTCCACGGAACAGCTGGGGGAGCTGGGCATGTTGGAAGCATTGGGGCTCGACGGGGACGTAGAGGCCGTGTACTGGGGGATGCTGGAGTGCCCGTCGGAGGGGCTGGCCGAACTGGGCGCAAGGCTCGGCCTGTCGGAAGCCCGCGTACGGGCGGCGCTCGACCAACTCGCCGACCTGAACCTCCTGACCTCCTCGCGCGAGACCTCCGGCGGGCTGCGCGCCGTCTCGCCCGAGGTGGGCCTGGAGCTGATCCTGCGCCGACAGGAGGAGGACCTCGCGCGGCGCCAGCAGCAACTCGCCGCGAACAAGACCGCAGCGGCGCGGGCCATCTCCGCGTTCGCCGGCCTGCGGCCGAACACGGAGACCGACGGCACCGAGCGGTTGGTGGGGATCGACGCCATCCAGGCACGGCTGGAGATCCTGACCCACGGCCTCACCGAGCAGTGCCTCGCGATCATCCCGGGCGGCGCCCAGTCCCAGGCCAGCCTCGACGCCTCGCGCCCCTTGGACGAACGCGCCCTGGCGCGCGGGGTCGAGTTGCGGGCCGTCTACCAGGACAGCGCGCGCAACGACCCGGCCACGCTCGCCTACGCCCAGTGGACCACCGAGCGCGGCGGCCAGGTGCGTACCAGCCCGATGCTGCCGCCGCGCCTGCTGGTGTTCGACGGGACGACGGCCGTCGTCCCGATCGACCCGGCCAACTCCCGTCTCGGCGCGCTGTGCACGACGGCACCGGGCATCGTCGCCTCGCTGGTCACGCTGTTCGAGCAGACCTGGGAGACCGCGGTACCGCTCGGCGCCGACCGGCGGCAGCCGGCGGAGGACGGGATCAGCGCGGGCGAGCGCGAGTTGCTGAAGCTGCTGGCGTCGGGACTGACGGACGAGGCCGCGGGCAAGCGCCTCGGCGTCTCGCTGCGCACCGTGCGCCGGCAGATGGCCGGGTTGATGGAACGCCTGCACGCGACCAGCCGGTTCGAGGCGGGTCTCAAGGCCGCCCAGCGCGGCTGGCTGTGAGCGCGTCCCCCTTCGCGGCGCGCCACGCGCCGCAAAGGGGGGTTCACCGGTAGCCGGCCGTGGGCATCGGGGCCGTGGGGCGTCCGGCTACTCAGCGGGAGGTGAGTACGTACGCCCTCCCCCGGCGCGGGACCGTTCGGGACGCTTGGGCCATGCGCCAGAGACTGCTGAAACTCGCTCCGTTGCCGCTCGTCGTCGCGTCGGCCACCGCCTGGGCCGTCTGGCTCGGCTGGGACCAGCACCGTGACGTGCACCCCGACGGCTCCGTCACCGGGCCCTACGAGGCGTGGCAGGTGATCGGGCTCGTCCTGACCCTGCTGGTACCGCTGTACTGGGCCGCGTCCCGGCACCACGTCGTGGCCGCCTCGCTCGGCACCACGGCCGGTCTCACCCTCGCCGCCTTCTACGACTGGTCGGACGACGCCAGCGGCCTCTTCGTGATCGGCGTGGGCATGATCACGGTGGCGAGCCTCGCCACCACTGCCGCGCTCTCCGCCCTGATCGCCGCCACTGCCGGACGCAAGCGCCCCCGGCAGTCCCGTCCGACGGGCCTGCCGTCGGGCACGGCTCACGGCGCGTAGCGCGGCGATGAGGGTGCGGGGGTCGAAGGAACCCTCGCCTTCCATGTCGGCTTCGGCGATCAGGACGATGTCCGGCACTCGCAGGATGCCCTGCTCTTCGCCCTCGACGTCCGGTCGCCCGGCGTGTGCCACCAGCCCGTCCGGAAGGACTGCGTCACATCGGCGACGGAGAAGAGCGGTACTGAGTTCGTGGGGTGCACTGGGTGCGCGCATGTCGTGCACCAGGCCCTCCCACGTGATCTCGATCAGGCCCGGGACGGTGTCAGGAAGGGACTCGACGAGTCGGCGCATGGCCATGTACGCAGTGCGGGAGGCGATCACGTCAGGCGGCCTCGGGTTGAGAGTGGGTACAGGAGCGGCAGCGGCCGGGGGTGGAGCTGCGGAAGGCGCGGTCGCAGCCGTCGCAGGTCTGGAAGGGGTGGACGAGGCGATCCGGTGGCAGCGGCCCCGCCGGGAGGGGCGGGCGCTGCGGTACGGGGACCGGGAACGAGGCCTTGAGGCGGTACGCGAGGAGGCCGGCCGGGTTGCGGAGGTCGGGCGGGACGTCGGCGGTGAGGGAGCGGCGGACGGCCTCGGGCGGGGCGGTCTCCAGCCAGCGGACGACGTCGGGGACGAGGCGTTCCACGTCCCGTTCGGCGAGGAGGAGGCGGGGCTCGCGGGCGCGGAGGCCGGCGAGGAGGTGGGCGGCTTCGCGCTGGAGGAGCGTCGGGAAGCCCGTCCAGTGGGGTCGGTCCGTCGGCTTCGGGCGTTCGGGGGCGGATCCGGGTTCGGGCCGGGTGTCGGGCTGGGGCTGACAGCTCTGCGGAGCTGGTTCTGGGGCGGGGTCCGGGTCTGAAGCCGGACCCGAGGCCGGGCCGGGGGCCGAGCCCGAGTCCGAGGCCGGCTCCCGGTCCGGGGCGATCCGCGCCGGCTCACCGGCAGTCTCGGGCCCCGGCTGCGGGCGGGAGGGCCTCCTCGGGCCCGGCGGCCTCGGCGGGCGCGGAGGCGGCGGGTCCGGGGACTCCGGCGGCTCCGGCGGGACCACGCCCAAGGGCACGTTGTACGACACGGTTCGCGTGATCACCTGGCCGGCGGGGAGGCGGAGGCGGGAGCGGCGCAGGTAGCCGGCCTGTTCCAGCTCCCGCAGGGCCCGGCCGATGCGGTGCTCGGTCTCCGGGAAGCGGTCGGCGAGGGCCTTGATGCTGACCGGGGTGCCCTCGGGGAGCGACTGGACGTGCACGGCCACGCCGATCGCCAGCAGCGAGAGGGTCGCGTGCTGGGCGAGCTGGTTGGCGACGACCGTGAAGTGGCTCGTAAGGGGGATGTTGGAGTGCGTGACGCCGGAAAGGCCACCGGATCGAGCGGTTCGGGCCGGAATCCGGGCCGACGCGGGCGTGCCGGCGTTAGGCTTCTGGAAGACCATCGGGAAGGTATCGCTTCCTCGTGGATCAGGCCCTCGGCCGGGATGCCAGTCCCGCCGGGGGCCGTCTCATGTTTGCGGTTGTGGCGCGAGCATATGCCCGCCAACCCACTCCAAATCCAGCCGAGTTGGCAGAGTTCACCCATCCGAGCGATCACGGCCGGAACGGGGAGGCTGGAGGGGTTGGTCTGGTTTCTTTCCCCCGGTTCTTTGGTCTTTTGACGCCGGGGGCGACCGCCCGGCGGACCACCGGGACGCACGTCCTCACGACGCGGTTCGAACGGCCAGTTCGACCCACACCGTCTTGCGCGGAGCGGGCCCGAGGGTGACTCCCCACCGGTCGGACAGCTCCCGTACGAGCACCAGTCCGAGCCCCGACCCGCCCTCCGCCGGCAGCCGGTCGGCCCGGGTGTCGGCCACCTCGATACGGAGCGTGTCCGCGTAGACAGCCAGTCCGAGCTGGAAGTCGCGACCGGGGACGCGGCCGTGGGTGATGGCGTTCGCGGCGAGCTCGGCGACGATGTGCGCCGGATCCCCCAAGGGCAGCCCCCACGAGCGGAGTTGTTCGACCGCGAGAAGGCGGGCGAGGCGGGCGCCGCGCGGGGTCGAGGACAGCTGCACGCTGAAGAGGAGGAGCTCGCGACTTTCGAGATTCATGTCACTCAGCGTGGCGACGCGTGCCTACCGTGGACAGTGACGGCGCCCGTGTGTACGGAGACCGTCCGGTGCTTGTCCGGTCCTGTCCTGCCTGTCCGGAGCGCCGGGAGGGGTACGGCGCCGTTGAGGTTGTCGGCACGTGGGAGGTGCGCGGATGAGCGAGGGCGACGAGGACAGGGACGAGTCCGGCTGGGACGTCGATCCGGACGACGAGCAGGGCGCGGCCGTGGTGGCTGCCG
Organism: Streptomyces sp. NPDC093225; assembly: GCF_044753805.1. Classification (NCBI taxonomy): domain Bacteria; kingdom Bacillati; phylum Actinomycetota; class Actinomycetes; order Kitasatosporales; family Streptomycetaceae; genus Streptomyces; species Streptomyces sp. NPDC093225. Next base: position 157,742 of record NZ_JBIVNX010000010.1, on the reverse strand, counting down.
TGGGGCGCCAGTTGAAGGTGTGGCGGGAGGCTGCGGGGATGCGCGTTGCCGACCTCGCGCGGGCCATGGGCTACGGGGAGGACCTGGTCCGGAAGGTCGAGGGCGGCACGCGGATCCCGCGCCCGGAGTACCTGGACAAGGCGGACAGGGCCCTGAAGGCGGGAGGTCGCATTGCCGCCATGAAGCAGGACGTAGAGACGGCGCGATATCCGAAGCCGGTGCGCGACCTGGCGAAGCTGGAGGCCAAAGCCGTCGAGCTACTGGCCTACGGAAACCACAATTTGCATGGCTTGCTTCAGACGAAGGAGTACGCCACCGCCCTGTTCCAGATGGCACAGCCGGCCCACACGCCGGAGCAGATAGAGCGAGGGGTCGCCGGGCGTCTGTCACGCCAGTCGATCTACAGGCGCTCTCCAGCACCCACCCTCAGCTTCGTCCAAGAAGAGGTGACCCTTCGACGCCGCATCGGGGGGACAATGGTGGTGCGTCGACAGCTCGAACACCTGCTAGAGGTCGCGACGTTGCGGAACGTCACGCTCCAGGTGATGCCGACCCACTGCGAGGAGCACGCAGGAATGGACGGTCTGATCCAGGTGCTGAAGTTCGGTGACGGCACGGCTGTAGGACGGGCCGAGGGCAGCTTCCACGGGCGAGCGGTGTCGGAGCCGAGGCAGCTCCAGGTCCTTGAGCTGCGGTATGGCATCATCCGGGCCCAGGCTCTCACGCCCCGGGAGTCCCTGGCCTTCATTGAGCAGGTACTGGGAGAGACATGATCCGTGAGCCCGAGCTCCACTGGTTCAAGAGCAGCTACAGCGACAGCAGCGACATCAACGACTGTGTCGAAGTGGCCACCACTCCCGCCACCATCCACGTCCGCGACTCCAAGGACGTCACCCGCCCCCACCTCACCTTCGGCGCCACCGCCTGGGCCGGCTTCGTGGCGTACGCCTCCGCGCACTGAGCCGGGTGGGTGAGGGCGGAACGTTAAGGCAGCCGCAGACCCATTACCGCAGGCCCTGGACGCGCAAGGGTGGGCTCGTTCCTCCCCCACCCCACCTCACGGGATGCACCATGCGCCTGCGCAACTCCCTGGCCGCCGCCCTCGGCGCCCTCACCCTCGTCCTGACGCTCCCCACCTCCGCCTCGGCCGCCGTCGGCGACTTCGAGTACACCTTCATCGGCGAGACCGGCCAACGGCTGGACAACCGCCTCACCGACCCGGGCGGAGAGGAGTGCATCAACATCGCCGAGGCGTCCGGCGACTCGAGCTCACCCGTCTTCGCCCCCCGCAACTACACGAACGCCACCGCCACCGTCTTCGTCGAGGCCGACTGCGAAGGCGACGAGTTCTACACGCTGAACCCCGGCAAGAAGGTGGGCGACGACCTCAAGTTCCGCTCCGTCGTCTTCAACGGCTGACCCCTCCGGTCACGCTCCCGCAGGCCTGCCCCGGCCACCGACGGGGCCGGCCCTCGTCGCGTGCCCGCGCGTCGCGGTGCGGTTGCATTCGCTCCGCACCGGGGATACCCCCCGCACCAACACCGCAGTTGGGAAACACAGATGCCTGGGGGGGCAGGGACATGTCGAACGGGGTGGATCTGGCGGCGGCAGCCGTGGACGCGGTGACACGGGCGGGGGCCGCGGCGGCGACCGCGGCCGGCAGCGCAGCCGGCGGTATGGCCGTCGAGCTGGTGCGCGGCCGGTTGAGCGGCATCAGTCAGGGCCCGGAGGCCGTCGCGGCGGTCGAACAGGCCCCCGAGGACCCCGACGCGCGCACCCGCCTGCGCGAGAAGCTGGCGGAGGTGCTGGCGGAGGACCCGGCGTTCGCCGCGTACCTGGCGAGCCTGCTGGCGCCGCCCAGGCCGACCGAGCCGCCCACCACGACCACCATCACGGGCAGCATCAACATCGACCGCAACGCCCGCACCCGCGGCAACCTCGTCCTCGGCGACCAGGCGATCACCAAGATCCGCAAGGGCGACCCGATGGCCCTCCTGTCCTTGGTCGCCGTGGTCGTCGTACTGGCGCTCGCGATCTACGGTCTCGCCGGACTCACGGGCGGCGGCAATGACGAGGGACCGCTGTCCGCCGGCGGCTCCGGGCACAAGGTGACGGCGCTCAAGGACCCCGAGCTGGTCAAGGCCGTGACTCCGGACCTGCACAGCATGCCGTCGGGCTGGACGAGCGAGTCCGAGCCCGCCGTCAGAGCGTGTGACCGGTCGGGCGACAAATGCAAGGGGGTGCTGAGCATGGCCCAGTCGTCCTTCCACGACCAGTACGACCAGTCGGCTCGTTTCGGGGTGGTCGCCTGCGCCACGGCCGCCGACGCGGAGCGGGTGTACCGCGAGATGGCGGCCCAGGAGACGAGCGGGAAGCCGCTGTCGGTGCCCGCCCTCGGCCAGGAGTCCTCGGCCGTCGAGGTCTCGGGCGGCGAGGGCCAGGCGTACGCACGCGTCGGCACCGTCGTCGTCTACACCTCGGAGCAGGGCAGCAACGACGACTACCACGTCGAGACGCTCGAATCGCTGGCCCGGATGATCGCCGCCCGCGCCCAGGAGGCCCAGGACGGGCAGGCCCCCTCCGCGCGGGCGCTATAGGCACGGCGAGGCGCCGGACCCGTCGACGGACGGGCCCGGCACTCGCGGTCGACGCAGCGGTGGTCAGACGCGGTCGGCGGCGATCAGGACGTACTGGAAGGACCCGTCCTCGTACGACTTGATGAACGCCTCCTCGATGCCCGTGACCAGGGACGACGTGGCCCGGAGCCTCCAGTACGGGAGGGTGTCCGGGGTCAGGTCGATGACGGCCTGCGGGACCAGGCGGTTGTCGGCCATCGCCTTCAGGTACTCGCGGCGCGAGTGGATGTTGCACTCGAAGTGGGCGTTGATCTGCGAGACCCACTTTGACGGCTGGCCGTACTTCGGGTTCCAGCAGCCCGTGATGGTGACGTAGCGGCCGCCCACGCGGAGGATGCGGGAGTGCTCGGCCATCAGGTCGTCGAGGTCCACGTACATGCTGGACTCGTTGTTCCACGAGCCCGCGGCGGAGCCCTTCTCGAAGGGCATGTCGAGCATGTTGCAGACGCGGGCGGCGACGTGGTCGCCGATGCCCAGCTCGCCGGCGCGGCGGTTGCCGAACTCGGCCTGCTTCGCGGAGAGGGTGACGCCCTCGACCTTGCAGCCGAAGCGCTGGTGGGCCATGACCGACGAACCCCCGCGGCCGCAGCCGGCGTCCACGAGCAGGTCGTCGCGGCCGACGGGGCCGAGGTGGTCCAGGAGGACGTCCGTCTGCGCGGACTCCAGGCGGTGCAGCTCGGCGATCAGCTTCTTCTCGTACTCGCTGTCCTCGGGGTCGCCGAGCGACTCCTGGTCGATGGCGCCGACGCCGTAGTGGTGGTGGTACAGGCCGTCCACGTCGCCCAGCTTGAGGTTCACCGGCCGGGCCTCGCCGTCCCAGTAGCGGGCGATGTCGCCCTGGTAGGGGGTCACGGGGGCGGGGATGAACGTGGTGGTGTCGACGGTGCTGGTCACAGACAGATCCATTCCTCTTGTCAGTTGGGGGATTTCAAGGGGATGCATGGTTCAAGCGGGACACACGGTTCGGGCGGGATGCCGTGTTGACGGGGGTTTCCTACGACTCACCCGCATGTGCGCTGGTCTACCAGAAGTCGGGCAGGCTGTACCGGTACGTGTTGGTCATGTGCCAGTAGTGGTTGCCGTCCAGCCACACCGCCACGCCGCGCAGGAAGCGCTGCACGGTCGGCAGCGGCACGGCGGCCGCGAACTCGGCCGAGGCGGCCTCGAACTCGTGCATGAGCTCGTTGTGGACCTCGACCGCCTTGAGGTAGCCCTCGCGGTCGGAGAGGCGCTCGCGCTCGGAGATCACCACGGGCAGGTTGAGGTGCTTGCCCGGGCTCTTGAGCTCCTTGGTGTACGAGTACAGGTCGTTGACGATCGTGGTGGCGTTGCCGGCCAGGGCGATGACCTTCTGCAGGCCGGGCTGGGCGTGCAGGTCGGCCGGGAGCTCGTAGCCGCCGACGGTGTCGGTGATCGTCGGGCAGGGGCGGAAGTTGTTGAACTGCCGCATCGCCAGGTACTCGTACACCTCCGGGACGTAGTCCGTCTCGGCCCAGGCGGCTTCGGCGAGGTAGCCCATGTGCAGGCGGGCCATGTCGTGCCGGAAGCGGTCCGTCTGGGAGGGGGTGGCCTGCCGGGCGAAGTACTGCATGGCGGACGTGTACGCACGGCGCGGGGCGTCGGACTGCAGCGAGTCCAGCCAGGCCGGGCCGTACTCCTTGGTGGTGTGCAGGGCGTCCAGTGCGGTGTGGGCCAGGAGGAGTCGGCCGCCGAGCCCGACCGGGGAGCCGCCGTGGTCCTCGCAGTAGATGTCGTCGACCGCGTTCTCGGCGACCATCAGCCGGGTGGCCACCATCAGGTGGTCGACGGTGGGGGCGTCCGGGTGGCAGGCGACCATGTAGCGACCGACGGAGAAGCCGTCGAACTGGTCCTCCCACTCCGGGGGGTAGATCTCGGTCTCGTGGACCGCCCACTCCTTGATCCTGCGGCTGACCTCGGCCACGCGGACGGGGTCGGGCTCCGGGACGGGGTGGAAGTAGAGGCCCGGGATGGGGATGCCCTCGGCCTGCGACGGCGCGGCGGCCGGCCCGGGGAGCTCCACCGCGCCAGCCGATGGGACCGCCGGGGCCGCCGGGGCCGCCTGGGCCGCCGGGGCCTCCCTCAGGCTGAGGAACAGCCCGCTCGTGCCGAGGCCGCCGGGGCGGCTCGGGACGCGGCCCAGGGCCGACGCGGGGGCCGGGGCAGGGGCCGGGGCGGAGACCGGGGTATCCGGCACGCCGACCGGCGCCGTCGGAGCCGCCATCGGAGCCACCACGGGAGCCGGGGGCGCAACGGAGGCCACCGCCTCCGCCGGGGCGGACACGTCGGCCGGGGCCGGGGCCTCGACGTCCGAGGGCGGTACGGGGGCCGGGGCCGGGGCCGGCAGCACGAGGGAGGCCCCCGCGAGTGCGGCGGCCCGCCGGTAGGCGGACGTGAGCACGTCCAGGCCGGACGTACCGACGCCGGCGGCGGACGTACCGGGCCCACCGGACGCGCCAGACGCACCAGGCGCGCCAGGCACGCCAGACGCACCGGGGTCAGGGCCCCCGTGCAGATCGGGGACGACGGACGGCAGGGCGGAAAGCAGGGCGGACTGCAGGGGGGAAGGCCCAGGGTCGGGCATCCGTGGCTCCTTGCTGAGGCTCGCTGAAGCGGGGGTCCGGCCCCGGCCCCCGGCCGACGCCGGGCCCCGGGCTCACGCCCGGGGCCCGGCCCGGGCACGCCCGGCCGGCCCGGGGGCGACCGGGCTGTCGTGACCGTGGGGCGGGGCAGGTCCTCTAATCGTGCCGACGGGCGATCTGCACGTTCTCCAACACGCCGAGCGCGTCCGGCACGAGGATGGCCGCGGAGTAGTAGGTGGTGACGAGGTACGAGATGATCGACCGCTCGTCGATGCCCATGAAGCGGACCGACAGGCCCGGCTCGTACTCCTCCGGAAGGCCCGTCTGACGCAGGCCGATGACGCCCTGGTTGTCCTCGCCGGTACGCATGGCGAGGATGGAGCTGGTGTTCTCCTTGCTGATCGGGATCTTGTTGCACGGCAGGATCGGCACGCCGCGCCAGGCCGGCACCGCCTGTCCGCCGACGTCCACGTGGTCGGGGTACAGGCCGCGGGCGTTGAGCTCCCGCCCGATCGCCGCGATGGTCCTCGGGTGGGCGAGGAAGAGCTTCGTCCCGCGGCGGCGGCAGAGCAGCTCGTCGAGGTCGTCCGGGGTGGGCGGGCCCGAGTGGGGCTGGATGCGCTGCTTGAAGTCCGCGTTGTGGAGCAGACCGAACTCGCGGTTGTTGACGAGCTCGTGCTCCTGGCGCTCGCGCAGGGCCTCGATCGTGAGGCGCAGCTGCTCCTCGGTCTGGTTCATCGGGCCGTTGTAGAGGTCGGCGACCCGGGTGTGGACCTTGAGGATGGTCTGGGCGACGGAGAGCTCGTACTCGCGCGGGTGGGCCTCGTAGTCGACGAAGGCGCCGGGGAGTTCGGCCTCGCCGACGTGGCCGGCGGACATCGCGATCTCGGCCTCGCCGTGCTTGTTCTGGCGCTGCTGCGGGAGGGAGCTGAAGGTGCGGATGTGCTCCTGGAGGTGCGGCGACTGGGCCATGACGGCGGCGAAGTCGGCGCGGGTGAGGGTCAGGAGCGTGCCGGAGGTCTCGGCGGTGGCGGTGTAGTCCCAGGTCGCGTCGCCGTCGAGGAGGGCGTTCTCGCCGAAGCGGTCGCCGTCGGCGAGGACGGAGACGGCGACGTCGTCGCCGTACTTGCCCACCGTGGTCTGGCTGATGCGGCCGTGGGCGAGGAGGTGGATGCGGTCGGCGGGGGTGCCGCGCTCGGCCAGCACCTCGCCGGCGCGGAAGTCGCGCTGGACGCAGCGGCCGGCGAGGGCGGTCAGGACGTCCTCGTCGTCGTAGCCGCGGAGGAGGGCGAGTTCGCCGAGCTCGCGGGGGATCACGCGGACCGCGGCGCCGTCCTGGACGAAGTCGATGCGGCCGTCGCCGACGGTGTAGGACAGGCGGCGGTTGACCCGGTACGCACCGCCCTTGGTCTCCACCCACGGGAGCATCCTGAGCAGCCAGCGGGAGGTGATCTCCTGCATCTGCGGGGCGGACTTGGTGGTGGTGGCGAGGTTGCGGGCGGCTGCGGTGCCGAGGCTGGCCTGCGGGCGCGGCTGCGCCGCCTGCGTGGGCGTCGGCTCCGGGGTGGTGTCGACGGTCATCGGGTGAGGCTCCTTCGTCAGGGGCGGCGGCGCGCGGGCACACGAGTGCCGCCGCGCGTCGCGGTGAGAGAAGAAAAAGAGGTGAGATACCCGGGCATTCCGTTCAGATCCGGGAGCACACTAAGCGCCCGCGCCCCCTGCGAGCGCCTGGAAGCCGGTCGGATTACCTCGATACGGTGATCTTGACGTTGACCGCGTTTGCGGCGCTGATCAGCGACATTTCGGCCGGGGCGGCAGTATCCGGCCGGAGCCGCCCGCCGCCGACCACCCCGGTCGCGCCCCTTCCCTCCGCGCGGACCGCACCCTAATCTGACGAACCATCAGACACGGTTCCGGTGCCGGGAGGCGACTGCGCATGCTGCTGCAAGGGAAGACCGTGATCGTCTCCGGCGTGGGCGCCGGGCTCGGGCACCAGGTCGCGGCGACGGTCGTCCGGGACGGCGGCAACGCGGTGCTGGGCGCCCGTACGGAGGCCAACCTCGCGAAGTCCGCCGCCGAGATCGACCCCGACGGCCGCCACACCGCCTACCGCCCGACGGACATCGCGGACGAGGCGCAGTGCGAGGCGCTGGCCGCGCTCGCGACCGAGCGGTTCGGCGGGATCGACGCGGTGGTGCACGTGGCCGCCTGGGACTCGTACTTCGGCGGGCTGCAGGACGCGGACTTCGGCACCTGGCAGCAGGTCATGGACGTGAACCTGCTCGGCACCCTGCGCATGACCCGGGCCTGCCTGCCCGCCCTGAAGGAGCGGGGCGGATCGGTGGTGATCATCGGCACGCAGTCGGCCGTGGCCGCGCCCTCGCAGGTGCAGCAGGCCGCCTACGCCGCCTCGAAGGGCGCGCTGACCTCCGCCATGTACTCGATGGCCCGGGAGCTCGGCCCGCACCGGATCCGGGTGAACACGGTGCTGCCCGGCTGGATGTGGGGCCCTCCCGTCCAGGCGTACGTCACCTTCACCGCGCACGGCGAGGGCGTGCCGGAGGCGGCGGTGCTGGAGCGGCTGACCTCGCGCATGGCCCTGCCGGAGCTCGCCACGGACGGGGACGTCGCGGACGCCGCCGCCTTCCTCGCCTCCGACCGGGCGAGGGCCATCACGGGGCAGTCGCTGCTCGTGAACGCGGGCGAGCTGATGAGGTGACCGGTGGGGGACGACCGGGTGCCGGGCCGGGAACGGGGGCACGGGGCTCGATCACTGGATCGTATGCTCCTCAGATGACCACCGATGTGCCGCAGCCCCCCACCGCCAACGCCATGCGCCGGGCCCTCAAAAGGGCCCGCGACGGCGTCGCGCTCGACCTCGCCGAGGCCGCCGTGCTGCTGCAGGCGCGCGGGGCGGACCTCGACGACCTGACCGCCTCCGCCGCCCGCGTGCGCGACGCGGGGCTGGCCGCCGCCGGGCGCCCCGGGGTCATCACGTACTCGAAGAGCGTCTTCATCCCGCTCACCCGGCTCTGCCGCGACAAGTGCCACTACTGCACCTTCGCCACCGTGCCCGGCAAGCTCCGGCGCGACGGCCACGGGATGTTCATGTCCCCGGACGAGGTGCTGGACGTGGCGCGCAAGGGCGCCGCGGCCGGGTGCAAGGAGGCGCTCATCACCCTCGGGGACAAGCCCGAGGACCGGTGGCCCGAGGCCCGCGAGTGGCTCGACGCGCACGGCTACGACGACACCCTGGCGTACGTGCGGGCCATGTCGATCCGCATCCTCGAGGAGACCGGCCTGCTGCCGCACCTCAACCCCGGGGTCATGGGCTGGGCCGACTTCCAGCGCCTCAAGCCCGTCGCGCCCAGCATGGGGATGATGCTGGAGACCACCGCCACCCGGCTGTGGTCCGAGCCGGGCATGCCCCACTACGGCTCCCCCGACAAGGAGCCGGCCGTCCGGCTGCGGGTGCTGGAGGACGCGGGCCGGTCCTCGGTGCCGTTCACGTCCGGGCTGCTCATCGGGATCGGGGAGACGTACGAGGAGCGCGCCGACTCGCTGTTCGCGCTGCGCCGCGTCGCCCGCGCCTACCACGGCATCCAGGAACTGATCATCCAGAACTTCCGGGCCAAGCCCGACACCGCCATGCGCGGCATGCCGGACGCCGAGCTGGACGACCTGGTCGCGACCGTGGCCGTGGCCCGGCACATCATGGGGCCGTCCGCGTGCCTCCAGGCGCCGCCCAACCTCGTCGAGGACGAGTACGCGCGGCTCATCGGGGCCGGGATCGACGACTGGGGCGGGGTCTCCCCGCTCACCATCGACCACGTCAACCCCGAGCGGCCGTGGCCGCAGATCGAGCGGCTGGCGCAGGAGTCCGCGGCCGCCGGCTTCGAGCTGCGCGAACGGCTCTGCGTGTACCCGGAGTTCGTGCAGCGCGGCGAGCCCTGGCTGGACCCCCGCCTGCTGCCGCACGTACGGGCGCTCGCCGACCCGGAGACCGGGCTGGCGCGGCCGGACGCCGTGGTCGAGGGCCGGCCGTGGCAGGAGCCCGACGAGGTGTTCGCCGCGAGCGGCCGCACGGACCTGCACCGCACCATCGACAGCGAGGGGCGCACCGGGGACCGGCGGGCCGACTTCGACGCCGTGTACGGGGACTGGGAGGCGCTGCGCGAGGCGGCGGCGCCCGGCATGGCCCCCGAGCGGATCGACACCGACGTGCGGCAGGCGCTGCGGCAGGCCGCCGACGACCCGACCGGGCTGAGCGACGCCGAGGCGCTGGCGCTGCTGCACGCCGACGGTCCCGCGCTCGACGCCCTCACCCGCATCGCCGACGACCTGCGCCGGTCGGTGGTCGGCGAGGACGTCACGTACATCGTGACGCGGAACATCAACTTCACGAACGTCTGCTACACCGGCTGCCGCTTCTGCGCCTTCGCGCAGCGCCGCACGGACGCCGACGCGTACACCCTGTCGCTCGAGCAGGTGGCCGAACGGGCCGCGCAGGCCTGGGAGGTGGGCGCGGTCGAGGTGTGCATGCAGGGCGGCATCCACCCCGACCTGCCCGGCACCGCGTACTTCGACATCGCGCGGGCGGTCAAGGAGCGGGTGCCGGGCATGCACGTGCACGCCTTCTCGCCGATGGAGGTCGTCAACGGCGCGACCCGCACCGGGATGTCCGTGCGGGACTGGCTGACGGCGGCCAAGGAGGCCGGGCTGGACTCGATCCCCGGCACCGCGGCCGAGATCCTCGACGACGAGGTGCGGTGGGTGCTCACCAAGGGCAAGCTGCCGGCCGCCGACTGGATCGAGGTCGTCTCGACCGCCCACGAGCTGGGCATCCGGTCGTCGTCCACGATGATGTACGGCCACGTGGACCAGCCCCGGCACTGGCTCGGGCACTTCCGCACACTGGCCCGGATGCAGCGGGAGGCGCTGGAGAAGGGGGTGGCCGGCTTCACGGAGTTCGTCACCCTGCCCTTCATCCACACCAACGCGCCCGTCTACCTGGCGGGGATCTCCCGGCCGGGGCCGACGGTGCGCGACAACCGGGCCGTGACGGCGATGGCGCGGCTGCTGCTGCACCCGTACATCCCCAACATCCAGACGAGCTGGGTGAAGCTGGGCGCGGAGGGGGCCGCCGAAATGCTGCGCTCGGGCGCGAACGACCTGGGCGGCACCCTGATGGAGGAGACCATCTCGCGGATGGCGGGGTCGAGCTACGGCTCGTACAAGTCCGTCCGGGACCTGGAGGCCATCGCGGAGGCGGCGGGCCGGCCGGTGCGGGCGCGCACGACCCTGTACGGGGAGGTGCCGGCGGAGCGGCTGCGGGCGGCCGCGGCCTCGGACGGGCACCTGCCGGAGCTGCTGCCGGTGCTGGATTAGGGAGGTGCGGCCCGTACCGCGGTACGGCCCCGCCGGGTAGCTTTCGCGTCGGGGGGCCGTCCCGTGGTGTGTGGGTCCCCTCGGCGCTTGACCCGGCAGGGCCTGCAGGCCCTGCGGCAGGCCCACCCCAGGGGCAAGGGGCTTCGCCCTGGCCTTCGGCCACCCCTGGCCCGGGCCTGCCTCCGGACCAGCCTGCCCTACCGCCTCAAGCGCCTCCCCCACACACCACGGGACGGCAACTCCCTTGAAATCGTCGGCCGGTGTCAGCCGACGAGGAGGTCCCGCTCGAGGTCCTTGAGCTCGCTGCGGTCGAGGCCGAGGCCGGCGCGGACGTACGCGTCGAAGGTGCCGAACGTCGCGCGGACCTCGTCGTAGCCGGAGTTCAGGTACTCGGGGCGGACGTCGAGCAGCGGCTTGTAGACGGCGGCCTGGGCCGGGGGCAGGTGGCTCAGGACCGCGTCGTTGGCGGCCTTGCGGTAGTCGTTGCTGGCCAGGTAGTCGGCCATGACCGTCTCCCGCGGCACGCCGAGCGCGGTGAGCAGCGAGGCGGCGGCCCAGCCGGTGCGGTCCTTGCCGGCGGTGCAGTGGAAGAGCACGGCGGTGCCGCGGGCGTCGGAGTGCCGGATGCCCGCGAAGACGGTGCGGTAGGCCTTCCCGGCCGGCTTCGCGCTCACCATGGTCTTCTCGGCGCCGACCATGGCCGCCACGGCCTCGTCGGGGGTGCGGGGCATGGTGGTGAACGCGCCGGAGTCGGCGAACACGTCGGCGACGGTGTACTCCGCGCCGGCCGGGACGACGTCCGGGTCCTTGTCGCGCTCGCTCTGCATGCGCAGGTCGAAGACGCCCTTGATGCCGAGGCGCCCGAGCTTGGCGACGTCGTTCGGGGTGAGGCGGTTCAGGGCGTCGGAGCGGTAGACCTCGCCCATCTTGACCCAGTGGCCGTCGCGGGTGCGGTAGCCGCCCGCGTCGCGCAGGTTGACGGTGCCGTCGAGCTTGACCAGGCGGTCGGCCAGGCGCAGGCCCCGGCCGTGGTCGGCGCGGAAGTCGAACCACTGGCGGTCGGCGGCGGGCAGGCCGGTGACGACGGCCTCGCCGCGGGCTCCGCCGCGGGCGACGACCTTGCCGCCCGCGCGGATCTCGACGCGGCGGACGTCGCGCTCGGCGGCCCAGGTGAGCGTGAACGAGCCGTCGGCGCGGGCGGTGACGGCGGCGGCGGTGAAGGGGATGGCGGGGTGGGAGTGCCGCGCGCCGTGGGCGTCGGTGGCCACGGCGGGAGCCGCGGTGAGGGAGAGGGCGAGCGCCGTGGCGCCGGCGAGCGCGGTGGCGAGGGCTGCGGTCTTCATGGAAGGGAGGTTCCGAGTCGCGGAACAACTGGCCCTGAACGGAACATGGCCGAAAGAGACAGGCTGGATGACGACAAATGGCAAAGCATGCCACCAGGGCGAAACGCGCCGACCAAGCCGCCGACCGGTGCGGACGCGGCCGACGGCGACGCCGCCGGCCGGACCGCCGTCGCCTACGGGGGACGAACCCACCGCCGGAAGGGCCGCCGAAGCGGTGTACGGATGGCTGGAGTTCGCATTCCAGCCGTTCTCCGCTCACCTTCGCGCCTCGTGGCCCACCACGTCCGGATTCGATCGACTCTGTCCGTTACAGTGCCGACCCGGATCCAGGAGGGATCCAGTGGGGGGTTCCGTGAGCTCAGCGACAGTGACGACGCCCGTCTGGGGCAGGACCGAGCAGCAGGACTTCCGCAGCCGGGTCCGCGGCGCCCTGCTCGGCGGTGCGATCGGGGACGCCCTCGGCGCGCCCGTGGCCGGCCTCTCCCTCGTCGGCATCCGCGAGAAGCACGGCCTGGAGGGCCTGACCGAGCTCGCCCCGGCCTACGGACGGCGCGGCAGCGTCACCTCCCCGACCCAGCTGACCCTGTTCACCGTGGACGGCCTGATACGGGCCCACGTACGGCGCGACACCGGCGCCTGGCACCCGCCCACGGACGTCCACCGCGCGTACCTGCGCTGGGCCGCCACCCAGCACGACTGGGGCCCGGACGAACGCCGCAAGGACAACGGTTGGCTGGCCCGCGAGGAGTGGCTGTACGCCCGCCGCGGCCCCGACCGGGCCTGCATGACGGGGTTCGGCGACGAGATCCTCGGCACCCTCGAGAAGCCGAAGAACCCCACCGCGCGGGACGCGGGCGCGACCGGCCGTTCGGCGCCCTTCGGGCTGCTGGTCGGATGGGAGCCGGCGCTGGTGCTCCAGCTCGCCGTGGAGTGCGCCGCCCAGAGCCACGGGCACCCGACCGCCTACCTGTCGGCGGGCGCGTTCGCCGTGATCGTGCACGGGCTGACCCGGGGCGACGGCCTCGACGCCGCCGTGCAGCGGGCACTCGGCATGCTCGGCGGCCGGCCCGGCCACCAGCCGGTCACCGACGCCCTGCAACGCGCCCTGGGCGCCGTACGGCAGGGACTGCCCTCCCCCAAGCTCGTCGAGTCCCTGTCCCCCGGCGACGGGCGGGACGCCGAGGACGCGCTTGCGGTGGCGGTGTACTGCGCCCTGGTCGCCGAGGACCTGCGGCACGGCCTGCGGCTGGCGGTCAACCACGGCGGCGACTCCACGGCCACCGGCGCGCTGTGCGGCGCCCTGTTGGGCGCCCTGCACGGCGAGACGGCACTGCCGCCGGCCTGGCTGGCCGAACTGGAGGGGCGGGCGACGATCCTGGAGCTGGCCGACGACTTCGCGATGGAGATGACCCAGGGACCGGCCCTGCACGGCCCGACCGTCACCTCCACCGGCTGGCTGGCCCGCTACCCGCGCTCCTGACCTGCTGGGGTCCTGGGGTCCTGACCTCCGGGCCTCCGGGCCCCCGGGGGTCCTGCGCTCCGCGAAAGCCACCACCCCGTGACGTGCGGAGTCCCGCCCCAGGTGTCTCAGGAGTCACCGGCCCCATGGCGTACCGAAAGCCCGCCCGTGATGTCCCGCGAGCCACCGCCCCATCGCACGCCTATCGGAAGCCCGCCCGTGGTGTCCCGGGAGCCGGCCGCCCCGTGGTGTGTGGGGGAGGCGCTTGACGCGGCATGGCAAGCTGGTCCGGAGGCAGGCCCGGGCCTGGGGTGGCCGAAGGCCAGGGCGAAGCCCCGAAGCCCCAGGGGTGGGCCTGCCGCAGGGCCTGCAGGCCGTGCCGCGTCAAGCGCCGAGGGGACCCGCACACCACGGGGCGGCCCCACGAAGCGTGCCCGCCCCGACGCCGGAGGCGATCCCACCCCGACACCGGCGAAGCCACCCCGACACCGGCGATCCCACCCCGACACCGGCGAAGCCACCCCGACCCACGCGAACCCACCCCCACCCCGGTCGACCGAGCGCCCCGCCCCCGGCCTGCGCGGTGACCCGAAAGGGCAAGGGAAGCCCGGGTGTCGGCTGCCCTTACGGGCATGGCTCCGAAGGGCCGCGGGGCGGAGCATGAACCCCGGGAGAGGGGTGAGCGAGGCTTGGTCAACTGCGCGGTGTGCGGGCACCGGTGCGAGCCGGGGGAACAGTTCTGCGGGAACTGCGGGGCCTTCATCGAGTGGGACGAGGCACCGACGGCAGGTGCGGGGACGGGCAGCGGCACGGGAAGCAGTACGAGCAGCAGCGCGCACAGCAGCTCAGGCGCCCCCGCCCCAGCCGCCCCTGGCCCGACCACCCAGACCCCGGGACCCACCCCCACCCCCACCCCCGTCTCCCCACCCACCCCCGCGGCGGAGACCGCCTCCGCCGGCCGGCGGCCCGCGCCCGCCGTGCCGGCCCCGCCACCACCCGCGATCCCGCCCTCGGTGCCGGCGCCCCCGCCGCCCTCGGTGCCACCTTCGGTCCCGCCCTCGCAACCGCCCGGCGCGCCCGCGCAGGCCGCCCCGCCCGCCGGCCAGGTCCCCGTACCGCGGACCCCGGCACCACCACCGCCCGGACGGGACCCGGTACGGGCGGTCCAGCCCAGCGCCGAACCGCACCGGGGCCCGGCCGTCCGGGTCCGGGACGAGCCCGACGAGCCGCCGCCCCAGGCGGGCGACCTCGTCTGCGGCCAGTGCGGGGCGGGCAACGTGCCCACCCGCCGCTTCTGCCGCCGCTGCGGCTCCTCGCTGCAGGACGCCCGTGTCGCCCCCCGACCGCCCTGGTGGAAGCGGCTGTTCACCCGCCGCCCGAAGGCGGCGCCGGCGGCCGGTGAACGTCCACGCCCGCGCCGGTGGCGGCGCCCGTCCTGCCTCGTTCCGCTCGTCCTGCTCGCCGTCCTCGCCGGCGCCGGGTACGCGCTGCGCGGCCAGGTCCCGGGGGCCGTGGAGTCCGTACGCGACCGGATCGGCAAGGCCGAACAGGTGCACGCGGTACGGCTGACCGCCTCCAGCGCCGGGGCCGGGCACGCGGCCGCCCTGGCCGTCGACGGCACCACGGACAAGTACTGGGCGCCGGCCGCGACGGGGGACGCGCACGGGCAGTTCCTGGAGGCGGAGTTCGCCGGACCCGTACGGCTCCTCGACGTGGTCGTCCACCCGGGGATCTCACCCGTGGCGGAGAAGTTCCTCACCCAGGCCCGGCCGGCCACCCTGCTGGTGACGGTCACCGCAGGGGACGGACGCGTGACGCGGAAGACGGTCCGGGTGCCGGACGAGCCCGGCCCGCACCGCTTCCACGTGCCGGTGTCCGACGCCGTGCGGGTGCGGGTCACCATCGAGTCGGCATCCGGCGCCGCGGCGGGCCGCCATGTGGCCGTAGCGGAACTGGAGTTCTTCAAGCGCTCCTAACGGACACGGGCCGGACCAGCACACCCAAACCTGCACCCCAAGCCGGCACACCCAAACCAGCACCCCAGGCCGGCACACCCAAGCCAGCACCCCAGGCCGGCACGATCGGACCCCACCCCCAGGCCGGCCCGAACGCCCCGCCACCCCCAACCCAGCCCGAACGCCCCGCCACCCCCAAGCCCGCCCGAACGCCCCAGCACCCCCAAGCGCACCGAACCACGCCCCGGCACGACACCCGACAGACCCGGTCTCCCCGCCCGCGGGCACCCGTTGACGTGCGCCATTCGACGGAATCTGCCCGGCCGGGAGCCAACTCCGGCGGCGTCCAGCGCGGTTGCTGGCATCTTGGGGAGCCATGCACGCACCCACCGGCGACGCCCCCGCCACGCTCCCCCCGCAGCAGACCGGCACCGCGGCACGAACCGCGCCGGAACCCGCGGCGCGAGCCCGTCCCGGGACCACGTGGTGGATCTGGGCCATGGCGGCGGCGCTGTTCCTCGGCTACTCGATCCTCTCCCTCTCCGTCCACGAGCGCCTGCTCTCCCGCAGCTTCGACCTGGGGATCTTCGTCCAGGTCGTGCGCTCGTACGCGGCCTGGCACCTGCCCGTCTCCGAGGTCAAGGGCCCCGACTTCCCGGTCCTGGGCGACCACTTCTCCCCCGTCCTGGCCCTGCTCGCGCCCCTGTACTGGCTGTGGCCCTCGGTCAAGATGCTGCTCGTGGCGCAGGCCGCACTGGTCGCCGGGAGCATGGTGCCCCTGGCGTTCTGGGCGCGCCGCGCACTGGGCGCCCCGGCCGCCGCGGTCGTCGGCGCCTGCTACGGCCTGTCGTGGGGGCTCGCGAGCGGCGTCGAGTCCGACTTCCACGAGTGGGCCTTCGCCCTCCCGCTGCTCACCCTCTCCCTCACGGCACTGAGCGCCGGCCGGCTGCGCGCCGCCGCGGCCTGGGCCCTGCCCCTGGTGCTGGTGAAGGAGGACATGGGCCTGACCGTGGCCGCCATCGGCGTGGTCATCGCCTGGCAGGGCGGCCGCGGCAACCGCCGGACCGGACTGCTCACCGCGGCGGCCGGCGTGCTGGCGGTGGCCCTCTCGCTGCTGGTGCTCAGCTCCTTCCACCCGGGCGGCTTCGAGGGCTACTTCGGGTCCCACAACCCCGGCAGCGGTGCCCCGGCCGGGCCGCAGGACGCGGCCGGCGGCGGCCTGCCGGCCATGCTGGAGCGGCTGACGATCGGCCTCATCGAGCCCCGCGAGAAGGTCACCACCCTCATCCTGATCTTCGCGCCCACCCTCTTCCTGGCCCTGCGCTCGCCGCTGGCCCTGGTCCTGGTGCCGTCCGTGCTGTGGCGCCTCGCCTCCAACTACCCGCCCCACTGGGGGACCGGCTACCACTACTCCCTGCTCGTCATGCCGATCGTCTTCGTGGCCTTCGTCGACGCCCTGCACCGGCGCGGCACCGGCGGCCGCAGCCTGTACCGGTACCTGGCGGGCTGCGCGGGGGTCACCCTCCTGCTTCTGCCGCACTTCCCCTTCTGGCAGTTGGTCAAGGCGGACACGTGGCGCAACCACCCGCGCACCGCGGTGGCCCGCCAGGTGATGGCCGAGATCCCGGACGACGCCACCGTCCAGGCGTCGCACTACCTGGTGCCCCACCTCGCCGACCGGACGAGCGTCAGCCTCTACGGCTGGGGGGACAGCCGCCCCAACCCGGAATGGATCATGGTGGACACCGAGGTGGCGCCGCAGTGGCGGTGGCCGATGTCGGTGGTGCAGGAGTCGTACGCCCTCGAGGACGCCCGTGCCCACGGCTACCGCACGGTGGTGGAGCGCGACGGCTTCGTCCTGCTGAGCCGTACGGCCGCCCGCACCGGCTGACCCCTCCGCCGGTACCGGCGGGGGCTCCCGCCGGTACCGGCCCGCACGAACACGGGTGCCACGCGCCGCGAGCGGCGACGTGGCACCCGTGTTCGTGCGAGGGGGGCGGGGTGGGGGTGGGGAAGGAGGTCAGGCGGGCAGGACCTGCACCGTGAAGGACTTGATGACGACCGGCTCCTTGGGCCTGCCGTCGGTCGATCCGTTCACCGTGCCCTTCTCCGCGATCTTCCGCAGCACGTCCAGCCCGTCGATGACGTTCCCGAACGGCGTCCACTGGGGCGGCATCCGGAGCGTGGGATCGCCGTAGGTGAGGAAGAACTGGCCGCCGTTGCGCCCCGGCTGGGCCTTGGAGACGGCCACGGTGCCGGTCGGATAGGCGGCCCCGGACAGATTCTCGTCCGGATACGAATAACCGGGGTCGGAGGTGCCCTTGCCGGCGGGGTCACCGCATTCCAGCACGAAGATCCCCTGGGTGGTGAGGCGGTGGCATTCGCTGCCGTCGAAGTACTTCTTTCCGGCGAGGAAGGAGAACGAATTGGTGGTGCACGGCGCCTGCGTGGTCAGCGCCTGGATCGTGACCGTCCCCTCGCTGGTGACGAGGCTGTACATGACGGGCCGGCGGGCCGTGACGGTGTCGAAGGCGGGTACGCCCACGGACTTGGTGGCACTGCCGGTCGGCGTATAGGTGCAGGTGGAGGCGGATTTGGCGTCGGTGGCGGTGCTGTCCGTCAGGGCGACCGCCGTCCACGCGAGGGCGGCGCAGGTGGCGGCCCCCGCGACCACGAAGGCCGCCGTCCTGGCCCCGCGCCGTCCGCCGGCATCCTTCCCGCTGGTCAGACTCATACGTGCCTCGAATTCGTGAGCGGGCGTGTACGACGCGGTGAGCGTATCCAGTGGCACGCCGGACGCCGGACGCCACACGCCGGGGGCCCGAGCGGGAAGTCGCGGGAAATCACGGTGTGTTAAGCGCCTTTTCCGTACGCGGCGAGCACGCCCCCGCGCGCCGGGAATTCGGGCCGCGGGAATTCAGGCCGGGTCAGGGGCCGAGAGGGTGGCGAGGATACGGGCGTGCCGCCGCTCGGCGTGCCGGGCCGCGACGGGGTCGCCGGCCCGCAGGTGGGCGGCGACGAGCAGCCGCCAGACCGCGTCCTGGAACGGGTCGACCGACAGCGCGAACGACGCCGCCGTCACCGCCGCCGCGGCGCGGTCCCGGCCGAGCTCCACCTCGGCCAGGACGTGCGCGGCCCGCACCGCCTGGGCGCGGTACCGCTCGCGGATCGGCACCACCCATTCCGCCGGCCCGTCCTCCGGCAGGAGCTCGCCCGTGTAGAGGGCCAGGGCCTGCTGGAGGGCGGAGACGGCCCGGTCCGCGTCGGAACCCGCTGCCGCCCGCAGCCCCTCGGCGAGGGCGGCCTCGAAGCGCTGTACGTCGCTGCTGCCGTCCGGGGCCAGCACCAGCATGTACGCCTCGCCCTGGCGCACCAGCACCTGCGCCCGCCCGCGGTCCGTGCCCGGTTCCAGGAAGGTCCGCAGCGCCGACACGGCGACCTGCAGCCCGCGCCCGGCGGTGCGGGCCGGGCTCTCGGGCCACAGGGCGGCCATGAGTTCCTCGCGGTGCACGGGGCGCCCGGCGTGCACCGACAGCAGTCGGGCCAGCGTCCGCACCCGGGGCCGGGTCGCGGACCAGTCCAGGGCCTGTCCGCCCACCGTGGCCTCGTAACGCCGGAAGCACCGCACGGACAGCGGACCCCCCGCCGGCACCACACCTGCACCAACACCAACACGAGCACCAGCACCAGCACCAGCGGATCCGACCCCGGATCCGACCCCGGGCCCGTACGCGCCCCCGGTCGCGCCGTCGGCGCCGGGTGCCGCGCCGCCGGGCCCGGCGGCGACCGGGGCGGGGACGCGGTGGGCGGCCGGGGTCCGGCGGCGGGCGGTGTGGGCACGCAGCAGCGGGACGTCCACCATCCCGTACTCCTCGGCCGCCTCCGGTCCGGTGGGCGCGCAGCCGGGCGGCAGCGCGCCCAGCACCTCGCGGTCCAGGTACGTCCGCAGGGCCGCCGAGTCCAGCGGGTCCCGCCCCGCCAGCACCAGCGGGGCGCCCAGCCGCAGCACGGCCGGCCACCCCCCGGTCAGCTCCGCCAGGTCGGGGCCGGCGTCGGGGAAGGCGCGGGCGATCTCGGCCTCGCCGAGGCGCAGTTCGCGGGCGGTGAGGACGCAGGTGTCGGCCAGTTCGGCGCGCGCGAGGTTGAGGGCGGGCATCCGCCGGCCGGCCAGGACCAGCCTCAGGTTGGCGGGGGCGAGCAGGGCCAGCTCCTCCAGCACCAGCTCGGCGGGGCTGCCGTGGACCAGGTGCACGTCGTCGACGAGGAGGAGGACGGGGTCGGCGTGGCGCTCGACGGCGAGCAGCACGGCCTCCACCGTCACCCCGCCGTCCCGTTCGGCCGGGCCGGACGGGACGGCGATGTGCAGCCGCCGGCCGAGGCGGCCGAGCAGGGCGGGGGCACCACGGGTGTCGCGGCTGGGGTGCCAGTGCAGCACCTTGCCCTCGAAGGCGGCCGCGGCCTGGGTGAGGACGGTGGTCTTCCCGTAGCCCGCCGGCGCAACCAGAAGTGCCAGCGGTCCGGGCCCGCCGATCAGTCCGGGCACGATTCGGTCCCGCACGGTCATGAATGCTCCCCCCTGCAACCGAGCAGGACAAGGATCGGTGCTCACTCTCCGCAATGAACGAGTTACTGCTTACCGAATCGTGGCCTGGCTGGCAACATCCGTGCCCCCCTCGGCATTTGACCGCGCGGGCCGTAGGTTGAGTGCCGCACTCGACGATGTTCGGCGCAGGCCGACCGGGACGGACCGGTGACCGACCGGAGACGGTTCGAAGTGCGGCCGTTTCCGACCGTCCGGAGCAGTCGGACCCGGTAGGACGTGGCCGGGTGAAAGCCGGTGGCGTTTGATGACGTTCGACGACGTTCGACGACGTTCAACGGAGGTGTCAGCACATGCGGATCGCCGTGACGATCTTCCTGACGGACCGGACCCCCTCCCCCGTCCGGCTCGCGCACGAGCTGGAACGGCGCGGGTTCCACGGCCTGTATCTCCCGGAGCACACCCACATCCCCGTCAGCCGCGAGACGCCCGCGCCGATGGGCGGGGACCTGCCCGAGCAGTACGGGCGCACCCTCGACCCGCTCGTCGCGCTCGGCCAGGCGGCCGCGGTCACCGAGCGGCTCGCCCTCGGCACGGGCATCACCCTGGTGGCGCAGCACGACCCGATCGACCTGGCCAAGGGCGTCGCGACCCTGGACCACCTCTCGGGCGGCCGCTTCACGCTCGGCATCGGCTACGGCTGGAACCGCGAGGAGGCCGCCGACCACGGGGTGGAGTGGTCGACCCGGCGCGCTCTCGTGCGCGACCGGATGGCGCTGATGCGGGCCCTGTGGGCGCCGGAACCGATGCCGTACGACGGCGAGTTCGGGTCCGTACGGGCCAGCTCGGCGCACCCCAAGCCGGCCCGGGCCCCGCGCGACCTGGGCGCCGGCCGGGCGCTGCACGGGCCGCGCACGCTGCTGGGCGGGTCGGCCGGGCCGAAGCTGTTCGCGCACATCGCGGAGTTCACCGACGGCTGGATGCCGATCGGCGGGCGGGGCCTGACCGAGAGCCTGCCGGTGCTGCGCGGGGCGTGGGAGGAGGCCGGCCGGGATCCGAAGGCGCTCCAGGTGGTCCCGTACGCCATCCACCCCTCGCGCGGGAAGCTCGACCACTACGCGGAGCTGGGCATCGAGGAGGTGGTGGCGCAGCTGCCGGCGGCGGACGAGCCGGAGGTGCTGCGCGCGCTGGACGGGCTGGCCGAGTTCCTCTGAGGGGCGCGACCGCCGGGGCGCGACCGCCGGGGCGCGACCGCCGGGGCGGGCCTGCCGCCCCGGCGCCGGCCGCCCTGCCCGGTGCCGGCCCCCCGCGAGCGGGGCGGCACCGGGCGACCGGGGGCCTAGTACAGGCCGGCGTAGACCTGCCAGCCGGTGGCGATCTTCACGGGTGCGCCGAGCTTGAAGCCGACGCCGGTCGTGGTGCCGGGGATGCGCCAGACGGCGCCGGAGGTGTCACGGGCGAGGAGGTCGCCCTTGTTGTCGCCGTTCATGTCACCGGCCGCGACCACGGCGTTGTACGTCGCGCCCCACTTCGCGCCGACGTAGTCGGGGGTGCCGAACCTCCCGCCGCCGATCCCGAACATGATCCACGCGTTGTTGTACGTGTCCTGCACGAACAGGTCGCCGTTGCCGTCGCCGTTGAGGTCGCCGGCGCCGACCATCCGCTTGTAGTGCTTGTAGACGCCGGGGATCTGCACGCGCGGCGCGAACACGCCGGCGCTGGTGCGGGCGTACACGTACAGGTAGCCGTTGGCGGGGTTGCGGGCGATCAGGTCGGCCCGGCCGTCGCCGGTGACGTCACCGGGCGAGGTCAGGACGTCGTAGACGTTCCAGCCCCCGCCGATGAGCTTGTTCGTGGTGCCCGGCGTGGCCGTCTTGCCGCAGGCCGGGGTGTACCGGCGCAGCTCGCCGGCCTTGTTGCGCACGACGAGGTCGTTGCAGCGGTCGCCGTTCATGTCCTTCATGGGCACGGGCAGGGTGCCGGCGGGCCAGCCGTAGCCGGTGGCCGTGCCCTTGAAGGCACCCGTGGCGCGGTCGCCGTAGATGGAGCGCAGTCCGCCGTTGGTGGTCAGGACGAGCGCGTCACCGGTGCCGTCGGGGGAGCCGGTGGCGCTGCCGTAGTCGCGGAAGAGGGCGCCGCCGCCGGTGACGGTGGCGGAGCCCGAGGCCAGGTTCACGGTGGCGGTCTCGCCCTCGGCGACGCCCGTGAGGGTCCACTTCACCGGGCCGTTGGGGGTGACGGCGCCGTCGGTGGTGCGGCCGGTCCAGGCGGGCGCGACGGTCTGCGAGGCGGCGGCGCCCCGCGCACTGGTCAGGGTGCGCAGCACCTTGCCGTCCGTACCGGTGACGGTCAGCGTCCAGGAGGAGACCGGGCGGTTGAGCTGCCACACCGGCGTCCAGGCCTTGCTGGTGCTGGTCGTGCCGGCCAGGGCGATCGTCGCGGGGACGGTCGCGGACGCCACGGCCAGCGGCGGCACGTAGGCGGTGGTGAACGAGTAGAAGAGGCTCGGGTCGGAGTCGCTGCGGGCGCCGGCCCACACCGCGCCGCCCTGGCCCTTGGCGCCCACCGCGACCTGCGGAACGGCGTACTGCGTGCCGGAGTTCTGGATCACGGCGGACGTGGTCCAGGTGTCGTCGCTGCGACCGGCCGACCACACGTAGCGGCTGGTTCCGGCGGCGTTGTCCTGGGTCCAGAGCACCCGGATGCTGCCGTCCCTGCCGATGGCGGCGTCGAACTGCTCGGGCACGTACTGGGTGGAGAGGGTCTTGACGGCCGTCCAGGCGCCGGTGGCCTTGGCGCGAGTGGCCGTACGGGTGCCGAAGCCGCCCGCGGCGTCGACCCAGACCAGCGTCAGGTCGCCGTCGGGCTCGATCAGCGGCTCCGGGGTCTCCGTGAGGCTGTCGCCCACCGGGAGGGGCTTGCCCGTGCTCCAGCCGGCGGCTGCCGCGTCGGGCGTGGTGGCCGTGTGGACCACGGGGGCGGCGCCCTCGTCGGCCCGCTCCGTCCAGGTCAGCCCGACGGACCCGTCGGTACCGGCGGCCAGCCGCGGCAGGCCGCTCACCGTGGCGGCGGCCACGACCGGCTTCGGCGCGGACCACGCGGTGGCGCCGGCGGCGCGGGTCACCGTACGGATGCTGGGGTCCGCGCCCCAGGAACCCTCCTGGCGATAGGCGATCACGGCGGTGCCCTTGGCGTCGAAGGCGGCCTCGGGCGCGGTGGCGCGCTGGCCGTCCGCCTCCGCCGCGCTGACCTGGACCGGCTCGGACCAGGTGCCGTCGGTGCCGCGCAGCGCGGACCACACCTCCCACTGCGACGAGTCGACGGCCCGGTCCGCCCAGACGGCCAGGACCCGGCCGTCGGCGGCGGCCGCGGTGTCCAGGTCGAGCACGTACCGGTTCCGGTCCGTGCCGAGGACGGGCTGGGGCGCCGACCAGGTGTAGGAGCCGGTGAGGGTGGCGCTCATGATGCGGCCGGCGGTCTTGCCGTCCTCGCCCGGGTCGGTGTTCTCCGGGAACTCCGTCCAGGTCGCGACGACCTTGTCGTCGCCCGCGACCGCGAGGGAGGCGTCGCCCACCTCGGTGGGGGTGGTGGCGAGCAGCTTCGCCGGTCCCGTGTAGTAGCCCTGGCCGGCCGGCATCGCCTCGGCGAAGAGCTTGCGCTCGGGGGCGTCGACCGAGGCCTTCTGGTTCCAGAGGGCGACCGTCGTGCCGTTGCCGGTGACGACCAGGTCCTGCGGGTCGGTCAGGGCCGAGGCGAGCGTCTTGGTGGCCACCCAGGGCCCCAGGCCCGCCGCGGCGGCCGGCTGCCCCGCGAGGACGGGCGCGGCGCCGGCAACGGCGGCCAGGGCCACCAGTGTTGCCAGCGAACGCCGGGAACGGACGGTGAAGGAGCGGCGCATGGTCTCCCCGTGGCTGGATTCGATCGTTTTCGCAAGGGAGACACGCCGGAGCCCCGCACGGTTGTACGAGCGGGGCACGTTTTTTCAGCGGGAGGGGGCTTCGTGCTACCGGCTGCGCGGGTCGACGGGGCGCGGGGAGTCCGGCGGGCCCGGCTCGGGCGGGGGCGCGGGGGCCGGCGGGCCCGGCTGGGACGGGAGCGCGGGCGGCGGCGGGGGCGCCGGGGGCGGTGGGCCCGGCTCGGGCGGCGGCGGGTCGGTGCGGACGACCTCGACGCGGAAGGGCAGGTGGACCGGGCGGGCGCCCGCCACGTACGCCGTCACGGCCGCCGCGTCCACGGCGGCCGGGTCCGGCACCCGCAGCCGCACCGTGACGCCCGGCGCCGCCGCGCCCGGCAGCGGCGTGCGGGCGGTGGCCGACCAGGTGGTGGCCCCGCTCTCCTCGATCTCCGGGAGCACCCCGAAGGCCGCCCGCACCCCCTCCGCCAGGCCCGCGGCCGTCCCGCGCCGGGCGTGCGCGAGCACCGTGCCGGGCGCGGCCGGCCCCTCGGCGCCCACCCACGCGCCGAGCAGGGCCTCGAAGTCGGCCGGGGCCAGCCGCGGATCGAAGTAGGCGGCCAGGTTGTCGAGGACCGTCAGGATCGGGGCGAGCACCTCGTCGAGGCCCTCGGTGATGCGCTGGGCGTTGTCGTCCTCCGCGTACACGGCGGGCAGTTGCAGGCCCAGCGGGTAGCGCGAGGGCAGCCCGGGGACCAGCCGCCGGCTCACCGCGGCCCCCCGATGCGGCCGCCGCTGACGCGGACCTGGTGGTCGTACGAGAACACCAGCGAACCCGCGTCCAGCACGATCCGCTCCGCCATCGCCTGCCGCTGGTGCGTCTCCAGGTCCGCCGGGAACAACCGCACCCGTTCCACCGCCTCCACCCCCGGCACCCGCTGGAGCAGCGCGAACACCTCCCCGCCGTGCACGGCCCGCCCGAACGGCCAGCCCTGCCCGTCCGGCCCGCCCGTCAGCGGGTGCAGGTACCCGTACAGCGCGCCGAGCGCGTCCCGCTGCAGCCCGGCCTGGGTCACCCCGGGCACCGCCACGAGATCGGCCACCACCGTCACCCCCTGGTAGTACGGGGGCTCCACCACCAGCCGCGTCCCCAGCATCCGCCGGGCGTCCAGGTGCCCGCCGACCCGCGCCAGCAGCTCCTCGGGGCAGGCCAGCCGGTGGAACTCCAGCCGCCCCTCGCCGCCGGCGTCGTCCTCGGCCGCCGGCACCAGCAGCACCCGCACCCCGCCACCACCCGCGTCCACGCACCGCACCCGCGCCACCTCCGGCGCCGCCTGCCGGGTCAGGTACTCGTAGTCCTCGGCCGTCACCGCCCGCTCGCGGGTGCGCAGCGCGAGCGCCCCCCGCAGCCGGGCGTCCGCGAGGTCCTCGCCGTCCACGCCACCGCCCGCCGGCCGCCGGTTCTCCACCCGGGCGATGTACGGGATGGAGCTGCGCAGCACGCACAGCGCCCGGCGGGCCACGTTGCCGCGCCGCCCGCCGCCCGCCAGGTAGGAGCGGACCCGTACCGGCACCCCCTTCGGCGGCACGGCCCCGTACTGGCGCAGCCGCCCGTCGGGCTCCCGTACGGCCGGCCCGAACGCGACCTCCCCGGTGGCCCGGTCGAGCCGGACGTGACGGTCCTGCGGACCGGACTCGGCGAAGTGCCCGACCTCGCTCCACGCCTCCCAGTCGCCGCCCGGACCGGCCGTCTCGACCACGAACGGCGGCCCGCCGGCCGCGACCGGCGCCCGGTCGAGGACGAACTCCTGCCCGGGCACCCCCTCGGAGACGCCCAGCAGCTCCTCGCCGAGACGTTCCGCGTGCACGACGGGGGCCGTGCCGCCGATCGTGAACGCCTCGGCCGCCAGCAGCTCGGGGGTCGCCGAGTACGCCCGCTGCCCCGCCGCGGTGTCCTGGACGACGCAGCGCAGCCAGCCGCCCCGCGTACGCGCCTCGGCGGAGGCCGTGTGCGCGGGCGGGAGCTGCACCAGCACGTCACCCGGCCGGTTGAAGCCGCCGGTGCCGTCCCGGTCCACCTCGCACCGCGTCCACTCCTCGCCCGTCCACGCCTCCCAGGCCAGCGGCGGGTGCTCGGGGTCGATGCCGTGACCGGCGACGGGGAAGTCCAACCGCAGCGCCACCACGCAGGACGGCGCGGGCCGCGACAGGCCGAACAGCAGCGCGTCCCCCGGGCGGGGCACGGGCTGGAAGCACGGCACCCCGCGCCCGTCCGCCAGCTCCGCACGCCGGTCGGTCGCGGGACGCGCCGGAGCGGCGGGCGCGGCCTGGGCACCGGCGGCCGGGAGCCGGACGCCGCCCGACCCCGGCGGATCGGCGGCGCGCGTCGCCACCACCACCAACTCCACCGGCACGATGTCCAGTTCGCGGACCGTCGAGAACACCACCGCCTCGTCGGTCTCGGTCCGGCGGGTGGCCACCTCCGTCCCCTCCCGTACGCGCACCGCGTCGGCCTGCGGCGCCGACAGCCAGAACGTGACGTCCGTACGGGCCGCCGCCGGCGGGTGCAGCTGGAGGCCGATCAGGTCGAGGAAGGCCAGGTGGTTCTTGTCCGGCACCCGGTTGAGCCGGTAGATCAGCTGGTCCGTCATGTGCGCGAACGCCTCGATGAGCGTGACCCCGGGGTCGGACACGTTGTGGTCGCTCCACTCGGGGCAGCGCTGCTGCACCATCCGCTTGGCCTCGTCCACGAGGTCCTGGAAGCGGCGGTCGTCCAGGTTGGGCCGCGGCAGGCTCATCCCGCGCCCCCGCCCTGCGCCCCGCCGGCCCGCACGCCGTCGTCGTCGTCGGGTGCGTCGTGCCCGGGGATCACATAGAAGGGGAACACCAGGTTCCGCGGGTCGTTGCTGCCCCGCGGCGCGTACCGGATGTCGATGTACAGGGTGCCCTCGTCACCCGCGTCGAACGTCACCGTCACGTCGACCAGGTCGATCCGCGGCTCCCACCGCTCCAACGACAGCCGCACCTCGTACGCGATCTGCGCGGCGGTCGCCGCGTCCGCCGGGGCGAAGACGAAGTCGTGGATCGCGCACCCGAACTGCGGGCGCATCGGCCGCTCCCCGGGCGCCGTGCCCAGGATCAGCCGCATGCTCTCCTCGATCTCCACGTCCCCGCCCACCAGTGCGACCGCCCCCGTGGCGTCCGTACGGACCGGGAAGGCCCAGCCGGAGCCGATGAACTGCTCGGCCACCGCCCCCTCACCCGCCGATCAGTACGGTCGGCGCGCCCATCACGATCGGCGCGCCGCACGCGGCCAGGTCACCCATGCGGGCCGCGGGCATGCCGCCGATGAGGACGGTCGGGCAGCCGGGCGGGGCGATCACCGTGGGCGGGTGCACCGCCGGGGGCGGGAAGGAGCAGACGTGCGGGGTCGACACGACGGCCGCGGGCATGCCGCAGATGAGGACGGTGGGGACGCCGGGCGGCCCGATCACCCCCGGGTGCCCGGTGGGGTCGCCGACGCGTGCGGCAGGCGGCATCTCGTACCACTCCTCTGTGCGATGCGGGTCGTGCGGGTCAGTTGATGCGTACGAGGGCGGCACTGATCGAGCAGCTGGCCCCGCCCTTGATCTCGGTGCTCGCCTGGCCGTTGACGCCGACCGTGGCGCCCTTGACGTCGACCTGGCCGCTGGTCTTGAGGTTCAGCGCGCCGCTGCCGCCGTCCACCTCCACCCCGGTCTTCGCGGTCACGGACACCGACTGGCCGGTGAGCTCGAGCTTCCCGGTGCCCGCGTCCACGCTGATGCCCGACTCGGCCTTGACGGTGACCTTCTCCTTGGCGGTGATCTCCACCGTGCCGTCGCTGTGCACGGTGACGGTCGTCGCCTTCTGGTCCAGGTGCAGCGTCAGCTTGCCGTCACCGGTGGCCAGCCGCACGCCCTTGGGCCCGTTCGCGGCGTCCAGCAGCTCCAGCCGGTTGCCCGTGCGGGACACCAGGGAACGGCGGTTGGTCCGCCCGCTGGTGGAGTCGACCAGCGGACCCTCGTGCGCGGAGGGCTTGTCCTGCCCGTTGTAGAGGCCGCCGATGACGTACGGGTGGTCCACCCGGCCCTGCTCGAACCCGACCAGCACCTCGTCACCCACCTCGGGCCCGAACACCCCGCCGCCGCCCTTGCCGCCGGCGTCCGCGGTACGGGCCCAGTCGCTCACGTACTCCCCCGACAGCCACGGGAAGGCGAGCTTCACCCGGCCCCGCCCCTCCGGGTCGCGGGTGTCGGTGACGGTGGCGTTGACCAGCCCGCCGACCCGGTCCTGCTGCGCCGGGCCGCCGGACGCGCCCGACGCCAGCCCGTACAGCGAGCGGTTGGAGCGGCCGCCGACCGTCAGCCACGTCTGGTAGCCGGTGTCGGGGTCGAAGACGTGCCGGCTCGCGGAGACCGTGTACTTGCCCTCGAAGGGCCGACCGACGTTCGCGAGGGTCACCGCCGTGCCGGCCCGCAGCTGCGGGATGCCCATGGCCACCGCGTCCAGCTCCGCGAAGCTCGCCGCCAGGTCCGCCGCCAGCGCCTTCGCCGCCTGGTCGGCCTCGGCCTGGGTGCCGTACGGCGTGTCCGTCGCCAGGAACACCGCCTGCCCGAACGGCTGCGCCGCCTGCCCCGGCGTCATGCCCAGCTGCAGCCGGTCGCTCGTCCCGGCCGGCGCCCGCCCGACCACCGCCGCCTTGGCCTGCACGTCCCAGCCCCGCACCTCGACCTGCTGCACCTGGTCGGCGGCGGTCACCGACGCCTGGCAACGCAGCAGGTTCCGGCCGAACTCCAGCACGTACGGGCTGGCCTGCGGCCGCGTCGACGTGGCCGGCGCCCGCTCCGCCTTCGCCGGGTCCCGGAAGTGGAACTTCCCGTCCGACACGGAGACCTCGGCGCCCGCGAGGTCGGCCAGCCGGTGCAGGAACTCCCAGTCCGTCACCCCCGGCTGGGCCAGGTGCTCGTACACGGTCGTCGTCGCGTCCACCCGCCCCACGGGCAGCCCGGCCCGGCGCGCCACCTGCACCGCGACGTCGGACGCCGTCATCTGCCGGTACCCGGCGACCTGCCGGCCGCGGAAGAAGCGGTGCGCGTGGTCCAGGCCGCGGACCACCGTGAACGTGCCGGTGGCGTCGAGGTCGATCTCGACCGCGGTCACCTCACCGGAGGCCAGCAGCAGCCGCTGCGGATCGTCGCCCGCGCGCGCGTACAGCTTCATCGGCGTGCCGACGGTGATGCCCGCCTTCTCCAGCACCTGGTGGTGCGGATCGCGGAAGCGGACCACGAACAGGTCCGGCAGCTGGGTGCTGTCGTCCACGTACGCGGACACGATCAGCTCGGCCAGCGGGGCGGGCAGCGGCTGCCCGTTCACCTCCACGGCCAGCGTGTTCGCGAAGCTCTCACCGGCCACCGGCGGTCCCTCCCCACGACTGCGCGGCCGCCGGGGCCTGGGCCGATCCCGGTCCCGGTCCCGGTCCCGGTCCATGAGCTTGTCCCTGCCGCTGCCGCTGCGCCTCGCGGAGGTCCGCCAGTTCCTCGGCGGCGGGCAGCAGCAGCTCCCGCCCGGGGGTCAGGCGCATCGGATCGTCGATGCCGTTCGCCTCGGCGATGTCCCGCCACGCGGCCGGGTCCCCGTACTCGTGCCAGGCCAGCAGCGCCAGCGTGTCCCCCGTGACCACACGGTGCACGCGGCGGGCGGCCAGGGCGCCCGAGGTGGGGTTCTGGCCCGGCATCGGGCCCGCGATCTCCTCGACGGTGACCTGGCAGGTGGCCCGGATCGGCATGCCGCCGGGCGTGAACAGGGTGTACTTGGCCTGCACCTGGCTCACGTACCCGACGAACCCCGTCAGCCCGCCCCAATGGAAGATCACCCACGGGGGCACGCCCTGCTGCTTCTGGTGCGTCTGCTCGGTCGGCACGCAGCAGGACAGCAGCTCCTCGACGGACTTCACCACCCGGTCGTCCTGCGTACCGGTCGCGTCGAAGAACATCTCCAACGTCAGCTTCGCCGGCCCCGCGCCCTTGAACTCCGCGGGGCCGGCCTTCTTCGCCCCCTTGGCCGTCTTGCGCTCCCACTTCGCCGACTTGGCGAGGGTCAGCTCCTTGGGGTTGAACTGGAAGTCGATCTGCCCCATGCGCGGCCCGGGCGTCGTCGTCCCCCCGTCGGCGGGCGGCTGGCGCAGCTCCAGGTACGCCCGCTCCAGCTTGGGGCGCGAGCCGCCGGCACCGTTGCCGTTCGGGTCCTTGGACGGCGGGGCGGCGGGCGCACCGGAGGCGATGAACGCTACGGGCTGGGTCGGCGGCATGGCTCCTGGCTCCTCCTGGTGGGGCGGACGGGGGTTGCTGCTACTTGAGGAAGCCGTGGTGCGCGATCTCCAGGGTCTCGGTGGCGACCTTGGGGGTCTCGGGGTTGAGCTGCGGCCCGGTCCAGCGCACCGGCACGACGTCCATGAGGCTCCAGCGGGCCACCACGGTGCCCTCCACCGTCATGGCACTGATGTGGGCGGTCTTGCGGGCCACGCCGTTGACCATGCCGGAGAGCCAGGCGGTGACCTTCTCGGTGTCCTGGGTGACGGGGCGGGTGAGCTTGATGTTGGAGTACTTGATGCGGGTCGGGAGCTGCCAGACGTAGCCGTTGTTGCCGCCCTCCTCGCGCTGCTCCATGACGACCTCGCAGCCGAGGCCCTCGCAGCTGTTGAACGCGCCGAGGTTGATGTTGTCGATCTCGACCATGAAGCAGACGCTCACGGCGGGGTCGGTGTCCTTGGCCACGGGGTGCCTTTCGCGGTGGGGTGGGGCGGGCAGGGCGGGTGGGGCGGGAGTCGGGTTCGGGTTCGGGTTCGGGTCGTTGTCGGGGTCCTGGTGCGGGTCCGGGCTCTGGTCCGGTGGGGCGGGGGTCAGTGGCGGGGGTCGATGCGGACTCCCGCGCGCTCGCGGTCGAGGCGGAGTTCGGCCCGCAGCAGGCGACTGAGGGGGCCGATGAGGCGCCGTACGAGCTCGTCGGTCGACTCCTTGGGCGGAACGCCGGCAGCCGCCGCACCGGAGGCGGCGGGCCCGGGCCCCGCGGCGGCGGGCGCGGCGCCGGCCGGCTCGGGCGGCGACCCGACCGGCTCCGGTTCCCGCTGGACGGCGGGCGGGGTCCACACGGCGGGAACGGCCGAGCCGACCACGCCCACGCCCACGCCCCCGGCCGGGAGACCGCCACCCGCGCCCACCGGCAACGCCCCCGTCCCCGCCCCGCCACCGGGCCCGGCCCCGAGGCCGGGCCCGGACGCGAGGCCGGGCCCGGACGCGAAGCCGGATCCGGACGCGAAGCCGGATCCGGACGCGAAGCCGGATCCGGGCGACAAACCGGATCCGGGCCCGGACGCGAACGCGGCCCCCGACCCGCCGCTCCCACCCGACCCACCGAAGGGGGCACCACCCGACCCACCACCGGACGGACCGGCCTGCGCACCGGTCGCGGCACCGGCCGACGCCGTGGACGGGATACCGGTCGGGATACGGGACGAACCGCCGGTCGCGGCACCGGACGGGCCGTCGACCCACGTCACCGGAACGACGACCGGCTCGGGTTCCACCGCCCCGCCCCCGGCCACGCCGTCCCCGGCCGGGGCGGACGCGGACCAGAGCTCCAACGGCCGCTCGCCGACCAACGGCGCCACGGGCCCGTCACCCCCCTCCGGCACGAGGGGGAGGGCCCGCTGCAGCGGTACGGCCGCCACCACGGGCAGCCCGGCCGTCCCCGGCCCACCCCCCGCACCACCGACCTGCGCCTCCCGCTGCACGACACCGGCGCCCCCGGCCTCCGGGCCACCCCCGGAAGCGGGACCGCTCCCCAACCCCTGTCCTACCGCCGGGGCCGTACCCGCCCACGCAGCCGGAACGGCACCCGATGCCGAACCCGACGGCAGGGCCGAAGCCGAAGTCGAACCCGAAGCCGAAGTGGCGGACGTCGAAGCCCCGGAAGTCGGCACGGCCGGCGGCTCCGCCGCACTCCGCTGAACCGACGTCGGAACGGCCGGAATCGGCGCTCCCAGGCCCAGTCGCCGCGTTCGCTGCACGGGCTGGACGGCCCCCGCGTCGCCCCGCGCGTCCCCAGGACCCCGCTGCCCGGATCCGGGCGGCCGTACGGACCCCTCGCCGAGCCGCTGGACTCCGGTGACCGGCACTCCCGCCCCCGGCACCCCCTCCGCCCCGGACCCCGCCGAGGCCTCCGCGAGCGGTCGCTCCCCGACCAGGGGCCGCACTTCCCCGCCCCCGTCCACACCCACGTCCGCGCCTGCGGGAGCCGCGTCCGGGCCCCCACCGACCGCCGCCGCGGCAGCCCCCGACCCGGAGTCCGGGTCGGGGGCACCCCCGACACCGACTCCTCCGTCACCCGCCGCCCCTGCGGTACCGAGCACTCCTGCCGCGTCCGCACCACCGAGACCGAGCCCGTCCGCCCCGTCCGCACTCCCGGCACCGGCCGCCGCGTCACCCGCGGCGCTCCCGGTCCCGGACCCGTTCCCGGCGCTGCTCCCGCTGGGAGTCCCGCTGTCGTACCCGACCTCCCGCTGCACCACCCCGGGCACGCCAGGGGGTGCGTACGCCCCCTCGCCGGCCCCGCCACCGGCCCGGTCGGACGCCGCCCGCACCGGCGGCGTCCCGCCCCCGCGCCGCTCGACCGACCGCTGCACCGCCGGCCCGGAGCCACCGACCGGCGGCTGCGCGCCCGCCCCGAGGCTGCCGCGCGGCGTCTGCCCAGGTCTCCCGGAATCCGACCACTCCCCCACCAGCGGCCGCACCTCACCGGTCGCCCGCTGCACTGCGGCCGGCGCTGCCTCCCCGGCCGACTGCTCCCCGACCAGCGGCGAGCCACCTGTCGGCGTCTGCTCCCCGGCGAACGCGGCCCCCGCCGCCGCGTGCTCCTCGGCAAGCGGCGAGGCCCCCGCCGACGTCCGTTCCCCGAGCGGCGACCGTTCCTCCGTCACCTGCTCTCCGACCAACGGCCGCACCGCCACCGGCTCGTGGTCGTCCGGCAACGCCCCACCCTCCGGGAGCCGCTGCACACCGGACCCGTGTCCCTCCCTCAGGGATTTCCCAGGGTCCGGCCCCGCCCCCTCTCCGGGCCCCGAACCCTCACCCACCCCCTCCACCCGGGCACGCTCAGGAGTGGGGCCCGTCTCCACCACGCCCCCGGCCACCACGGCCCGCTGCACCACCGCCCCGGCCGGATCCGCCGTGCTCGGGTCCGCCCCGATCAGGTCCGTCCCGGTCCGGTCCGTCCCGGTCCGGTCCGCCCCGGCCGGCTGCGTCGAGGAGACGGCGTCCGCCGGCTGCGCGACGAGTTCGGGCCGTTCGCCGACCAGCGGACGTACCTCCCCGGCCGGCCCGTCCTGCGCCGGCGCCTCGGCCACGGCCGACGCAGCGGCGGGCGGGCCTACCGCGTCGGGGTCGCCGGGGCCGCGTACCAGGAGGGCGTCGGGCGCCGGCCCCGACCGGGCGGCCGCGTCCACGGGCCCGGCGTCCGGGGCGTGGGCCCGTTGCACCGGCAGGCCGGCGACGCCGACCGTTCCCGCGGCACCGTCCGGGCCCCCGGCCTCGGGCGGGATCCCCGCCGCGGGCCGGTCGCCCACCAGCGGGCGCGGCTCCTCGTCCGCGACCGTGTCCGGGGTACGTGGCACCGCCCCCGGACCCGGGCCGGCCTGCTCAGCCGCCGGCAGCGGGAAGGCCGGCAGCGCCCGGCGCGGCAGGTCCACGACGCGGGACACCGTCAGGGCGGACGCGGGCGGCTCCGGTCGTACGACCGCGGATCGCACGGAACCGGCGGAGCCGCCCTCGGCCCCGACGCCCGCGCCGGAAGCCGTCCAGCTACCCGACGCACCGGCCGCGCGCGGAGCCGGATCGGCCGACAGCTGCCCCGACACCTCCGCCGACGCCGACGGGCGCGCAGGCAGCTCCAGCCGCACCACGGGCAGCGCGTCCCCGCCCGATCCGCCGGGTGCGGACCGACGCTGCACCACCGGCCCGGCGGGCGGGCGTACGGCCCCCACGGCCGGCGGCGCCGACTCCGCGGCCCCGAGACCGACCGCCGCATCCGAAGCCCCGGCCGGCCCCGTGGCCGGGCCCGGGCCCGGGTCCGGTGCAGCCGTGCCGTCAGGGAGCGACGTCATCGGAACGGCCGGCTCGACGACCCCGTGCACCAACCCCGAGGGCGCGTCGGGGGTGACCGCGTGCCCGAGGGGACGCGACAGCACCGGGCTCTGCCAACTGGCCAGTCCGGCGGCGAAGGACTCGGGGGCGGTGACGAGTTCGGGGGCGCCGAACGTCGTGCGCTGGAGCGGGAGTTGGAGCCAGGCCGGGGTGGTGGGCGCGGTGGGGACGACGTCGTCAGGGGCCCCCACTCCAGAACCTTCCCGCGCCTGCGCGGCGACACCCTCGGCGGCACCCTGGTCGATCCCGGAACCGGCCCCCGAGGCGAACCCCGGGCCCGCATCCGCGCCCGACGCCTCACTCGCACCCGCACCTGCACCCGCACCCGCACCGGCCGCGCCCCCGGCCGAACCGTTCCCCCTCAGCCACCCCCACACCCCCACCGGTCAGCGCCCCCCTGAGGTGGCCAGCCGGTTCAGGCGGGCGATCTGGGTGACGTACCGGCGGCGGTCGGGGTGTTCGAGGTCCAGGATCGTGTCCATGTCCCAGTGGAAGTGGTAGGCGATGTACGCGACTTCGTCGTACAGGTCGTCCGTCGCGTACGTCACGATTCCCCCAGGCGCCCACCCGCCAGGTCGACCGCGAAGCCGGTCGCGCAGGAGGGGCAGGTGACCTGGGCGCGGGTGTGGCCCTCGGCGTTGATGCGGCGGTAGAAGTCCTGCAGGAAGGCCAGGTCGGAGGCGAACAGGTCCTCGATGACCCCCGCGTGGATATCGGTCACCGTGCCGATCCGCTCCACCACCCGCCCCAGCAGCACCACCGACAGGTACGCGGGGTTCTCGCGGACCCGGTCGTCCCGCAGCGGTACGAGTTCGTCGCGGGCGGTGGCCAGGCGCATGACGCCCGTACGGTGCACGCGGCCGGACTCGTCCAGGTACCCGCGCGGCAGCTCGAAGGTGAACTCGGTCCGCATGGTCTCCCGCACACCGCTCCCGGGTACGCCCGGCCCCGATCCAGGCCCTGATCCGGGCCGGGTTCCCTGCGCCGGCCCCGCTCCCGCCCCCGGCCAGGGCTCCGTACCCGGGCCTCCCGGGGCGGGCTGCACGCCGTGCTGCCCCGGCAGGGTCTGCCCGGGCTCCGGCACGATCCGACGACGCATCAGGGCCTCACGCCACATCCATCTGCTCGTACGTGATGACGAGCTTCTCCGTCAGCACGCTCGTGTCACCGGCCTTCAGCGAGCTGATCTCCAGGCTCTTGGGCCAGGCGTTGACCAGCGTGTACCGCTTGATGGCGTTGCCCTCGTAGTCGAAGACGATGATCGCGCCGCCCTTGCGGGCCGTGCTCATCTTCCCGAAGCGGGCGTCCTTGATCCATTTCTCGAAGCTCTGGTCGGCGGTCAGGCCGCGGGTGAGCGTCACCTCGCCCGCCTTCGGCCGGCCCGGCAGCTTCTTGATGACGTACTTGCCGTCCGCGGTGTTCTGCTTGAGCTCGATGACGTCCTGCTCCATCTTCAGGCCCGTCACCTCGTTGATCTGTTTGATGACGACCCCGTCGACCTCCAGCCCGAAGGAGTGGCCGACGGAGGTGTCCATATCGGGAAGTGCCACAGCAACCGCTCCTCACGCGCGCGTACGGGACGTACGGGTTCCGGTCATTCGTTGACGAGGCTGGTGCCGCCCGAGAACTGCGACAGCCTGAAGATCACGAACTCGGCCGGCTTCACAGGCGCGATGCCGATCTCGCAGACCACCTGCCCCGCGTCGATGCCCTCGGCCGGATTGGTCTCGCGGTCGCACTTCACGTAGAAGGCCTCGTCCGGCGTCAGCCCGAACAGCGCGCCGCGCCGCCACTCGTTGACCAGGAACGCCGAGATCGTGCGCCGGATCCGGGCCCACAGCGCGTCGTCGTTCGGCTCGAACACGACCCATTGGGTGCCGATCAGGATCGAGTCCTCGATGTAGTTGAACAGGCGCCGCACGTTCAGGTACCGCCACGCCGGGTCGGAGGACAGGGTGCGCGCGCCCCACACGCGGATGCCGCGGCCCGGGAAGGAGCGGATGCAGTTCACGCCGATGGGGTTGAGGAGGTCCTGCTCGTTCTTGGTCAGGTGGACGGCGAGGTCGACGGCGCCGCGCACCACCTCGTTGGCGGGGGCCTTGTGCACGCCGCGGCTCTCGTCGTTGCGCGCCCAGACGCCGGCCATGGCACCGCTGGGCGGTACGTACTTCATCTGGTTCGGCACGGCCGGGTCGGCGACCTTGACCCAGGGGTAGTACAGGGCCGCGTACTTCGAGTCGTAGCCCGCGCCCGTCATGCGCCACTCCTTGACGCGCTGCGGGGTGAGGTCGGGCAGCGGGTCGATGATCGCGACGCGGTTCCCCATCAGCTCGCAGTGGGCGATCATCGCGAGCTGCACGGCCTTGACGCCGTCGGCGTCGAGGGCGCCCTGCTGGTAGGCGCTCATCAGGTCGGGGACGGCGAGCATGGTGATCTCGTCGATGGCCTCCAGGCCGCCGAAGCCCGTGCGGTCGTCGGCGCTGCCCACGTAGTCGGCGGGGGCGAGCCCGGTGGGTGCCGCCGGCGCCGGCACGGTGGGCGCGGGGGCGGCGGGGAGGGCGACGCTCTGGTTGTCCGGGCGGGCCAGCGCCTGGGCGGGGCCGGCGTCCTCGACGAGGACGAGGCGGGAGCGTTCCCGTACGACGGTGGCGACGTAGTTGCGCTGGCTGCGCTTGGCGGAGACCTCCCAGGTCTCCTCGGTGCGGTCGCCGCGCTTGACGTGGAGGGTGAACGCGTCCTCGGCCGGGGTCTCGCCGGCGGCGTCGGCGACCTCGACGGACAGGCCCTCGCCGGTGCCCTCCAGGGCGGCGACCTGGAAGCCGCCGAGGGGGACGCGGGTGCCTGCGGGGAGGGCGGCCTTGCCGCGCTTGCCGGCGCCGGTGGGGCCGCTGGGGCCCGGGGCGCCGGGGGCCGCGGCGGGCGCCGGGACGGCGGCCGGTTCCGCGTCGGTCCGGTCCGGGCCGCCGATGCGGACGACGTAGGCGGTGCCGCCGCCGTTGAGGAAGTAGCCGTACACGGCGTGGGCGAGGTAGGAGCCCTCGATGAAGTCGCCGAAGGCGGCGGTGAACTGGCTCCAGTTCGTCACCAGGGTGGGCGTGTTGTACGGGCCCTCGGCCGCGAGCCCGACGAAGGCGGCGACGGCGGTGCCTACGCCCTCGATCGGGCGCGAGCCGGCCTCGACCTCTTCGACGTAGACGCCTGGTGACAGGTACGACGGCATCCTTGCCCTCCCCTGGGACGTGACGGTCGCCCCCACCTTCCGCCCGCCCCCGGTCGAAGGTCATGACCTGCCGTGCGGCCGTGGGGGAATCACGATCTGCCCGTTCGGGCAACGCCGGTGGGCTGCGCCGGTGCGGGCCGGCACGCACGTCCGGTACAGGGCCGGCACGGACGCCTGAGCGGACGCCTGAGCGGACGCCTGAGCGGACGCCTGAGCGGACGCCTGGGCGGACGCCTGGGCGGAGGCCGGGAGGGAGGCGATGTCATCGGCGTCGTTCGGAAGGCCACCGGGCCGGGCCGTCGATGCCGCCCTCCTCCAGCGGCCGCACCCGGTCCTCCGCCTCCCGTGCCCGGTGGATCGCCTTGTGGGCCTCGACGGGCGTGATGTAGAGGTCGACCTCGTGGAGGGTCTGGCGGTCGGCGCCCTGACCGGCGTGATCCGCCTCCGTCTCGACCTGGGACGCGGCCACCTCACGGATGATCTTGATGCGGGTCGCCTTGTCCATGCCGCGGATCTGGTCGGCCATGGCCTTGAGGTGCGCGTACTTCTTCGTGCCCTTCTTCGCGTCGTTGACGAACTGCGCGATCTTGCGCTTGATGCGCTCCTCCCGCGTCTCCTTGTGCTCGCCGGGGTTCTGCGCCACTTCCTTCTCGTGGTGCACCTGGAGGAGCTGCGCCCGCTCCTCCTCCGGGAGCCAGGCGAACAGCCGCTTGACCGGGCCGGTCGCAGCGATCGCCTGGAGGTACACGGCGTGCGAGTCGGGACCTCCGGTGGTCCTGGCCGCCTTCAGCAGGTCGCTCGCCGCCCTCAGCGCGGCGCCCGCTCCGGCGGCCCCGCTCTTGGTCGCGTAGCCGGCCAGCACCTTCAGGCCCACGTCGTAACTGTGCTCGGAAAGGCGGACGTTGGCGCCGTGCTCGGTACCACCCGCCCGGTCGACGGGGGCGTTGTAGGACTCCTCGAGCTGGCCGATGAAGACCGCGTCATCGGGGTCCGCACCCTCCTCCGCCCCCGCGGCCCTCATGCCCGTGCCCGCAACCTCCTCCGGGTTGACCGCACCGGAGATGGACCAGTTCGGGCCGGACCTGACCAGCTCCAGCCGCGTCATCCCGTAGCGCACCCTGATGGCCGCGAAGGCCGTGTTGAGGATGGTCTTCCCGACCGTCTTGCCCTCGTACCGGGCCGCCAGGCCCCTGGCCGCCGCCATGCCCTTGTCGAGGCGGGCCTTCTTGCCCTCCGGGGAGTCGTCGCCGCCCTGGGCCTTGGCCTTGAGCTTGGACAGGAGTTTCTTGCCGGCGCCGGCGATCTTGCCGACGACCCAGTCGACGGCCTGCATGACGGGG
This sequence comes from Streptomyces sp. NPDC093225, assembly GCF_044753805.1. NCBI lineage: Bacteria > Bacillati > Actinomycetota > Actinomycetes > Kitasatosporales > Streptomycetaceae > Streptomyces > Streptomyces sp. NPDC093225. Next base: position 119,152 of record NZ_JBIVNX010000010.1, on the reverse strand, counting down.
GCCTGGACCTTCGCCAGGATGGACTTGATCTTCTCGGAGATGCCGCCGAGGCCGAGCAGGCTGGCGAGGAAGTCCAGGACGACCGGGAGGGCCTTGGCGAGGCTGTTCTCGATCAGGGCCGGCACGCCCCCGCCGCCGCCCGACGCGATGCCCTCGATCGAGTCGAGGACGGAGTCGACGAAGGACTTGATCTGGGCGGCGCGGTTCACGAAGAACATCACCACGTCGTAGATCGCCTTGCAGGCGCGGACGAAGGCGGAGGCGGGGTTGAGGAGCGAGACCATCCACGTGATGCCGGCCGTGACGATCTTCTCGACGACGAAGTCCTTGATGGCGCCGACGACCGTGTCCTTGAGGTCGGCCAGCTTGCCGACGATCCACTTCCACAGCCCGCCGACACCCTCGGACACCAGCACCTGGACCATCTCGAAGCTGGTCTCGAGCGCCTTCATGGCGGGCTCGCCGATCTGGGCCACGATGCGGGTGCGGATGTTGGCCCAGGTCAGGCCGAGGATGGAGAGGATCAGCTTGACGATGCCCTTGGCGTCGAAGGTCTCGGGGATCTCGATGCCGCCGGCCGACAACTGCCCGAACAGCCACTGCTTGAGGCCGCTCTTGAGGTGCTCGCCGATGCGGGCGGCGAAGCCGGTGACGCCCGCCTTGACGGCGTTGACGAGGTTGCCGAGGAAGCCGATCGGATTCGCGATGATCTTGTCGATGGCGCCGGCCGCCCGGGCCAGTACACCGAGCAGCATGTCCTTGAGCTTGAGGACCGTCTCGACGGTGCCCGCGACGGCGTCCTTGGCCTTGCTGAGCAGGCCCTTGTTGGCCTCCTGGAGGGCCGCGATCTCCTTGTCGAGGTCGTCGCGGGCGGCCACGTAACGGTCCGCGAGGTCCTGGACGAGGGACTGGGACTTCTCGTTGACGGAGGACTCCAGGGCCCGGAACTCCCCGCCGATGTCGCTCGCCGCCTGCTGCGCGAACTGCCGCAGGTTCCTGGGCTGGTCCTCGACCTTCTTGGCGATCTGCGCCTTGCCCTGGGCGATCCGGGCGGTGGCGTCGCCGAGCCGCTTGCCGATGAGGTCGGCGATGGTGGAGATCACCGCGCGCATCTCGCGCTCGTAGACCGCCCGGGCCTCGGCGAAGATCTGGTTGGCGCGCGGGGGCGGATCGAGGACGGCGTCGGCGAGCCAGCGTGCGGCGCCGGTCACGCCCGAGTAGCGCTCGTCCTTCCAGGCCTTCATCTTGGTCTGGTGGTCGGCGTCGAAGGCGGCCTTGGCCTGCTTCTGGCCGTTGTCGAACGCCGTCTCCACCTCGGCGTCGAGCGCGCCGAGGATGCCCTCGACGTCCTTCTTCGTCGCGTCGAAGACGCCCTTGATCTCGGCCGCGACGCGGGCCCGCTCCTGCTCCTCCTTCGACCGGGCGGCGCCCTGCCCGGCCGCCACCTGCTGCCCGGCCCCGGCCCGGGCGGCGGTCATGGCCTGGACGCCGGCCGGCCCGGCGGCCGCGGCGCCGCCCTGTTCGGCCGCGATCCGGGCCGTCTCGGCGGCCCGGAACTGCGCGGGGGCGGTGGCCGCGTGGGTGTCGGCCTCCTGCTTGGCGTCGAGGGTCTCCTTGAACTGCGGCTCGTTGGAGCGGGCCAGCAGCTCGGGGGTGACCTTGGCCTCCGCCAGCATGGCGTCGGTCTCCTTGGGCCCCGTGCTCAGGTCGGTCTGCGCGGCGGGGGCCGGGGCGACGGAAGCGGCTTTCGCGTCCGGCGGCGCGGGCGTGGGCGGGGCGGGCTGCCCGGGGAGCGGGGTGACGGGCTTCTCGACGGCCCTGGACTGGTCGGGGGCCGCCTTGGTCTTGTCGGTGATGTCCTTGGCGGAGCCGTCCTTGCCCGCCTTCACCTGGCCCGAGACCTGGCTCTTGATCTCGTCCGTCTTGCCGGACCCGGTGAACTTGTCCGCCTCGTCGAGGGTCTTGGGGGCCTTGGCGGCGATGGCCGCCGACACGGCCGCCACGAAGGCCGCCTTGTCGAACGCGCCGGGCGTGGCGGCGCCCATCTCGGCCGCCTGCGCCTGCTTGGCCTGCGCCTCCTTGTCGTCGGCGGGCGGCCGGGCGGCGTCCTGGGCGGCCTTGGCCTGCGAGGCGGCGGTGGGGTGCGCGGCCAGCGCGGCCTTCTTGGTACGCAGGTCCAGCGCGACCTTCTTGAAGCGCGGGTCGGTGGCGGGGCTCAGGCCGCCGGGCGGCGCGGGCAGCGCTTCGAGGCGCTGGAGGGCGGGGGCGGGGGCGGGCGCGGCGTCGAGTCCGGGGGCCGTGTCCGGTCCGGGAGCGGGGTCGAGTCCGGGAGCGGTGCCGAGGGCGGACGCGGTGCCGGCGTCGGGCGCGGTGGTGCGGGCTCCGGTGCCGGCGTCGGGCGCGGTGGTGTCCGTACGCCCGGGGCCGCCGCCCGCGCCGCTCCCGTCGCTCTCCCCGCCGGCCCGGTCGCCCTGCCCCGGGGCCCGGCGGGGGCCCAGGAGCGCGGCCACGGCGGCGTTCCCGGCACCGGCCTGGAGCCGCTGCAGCGCCCGCGCGTCCACGGGCCGGGGGCGGGCCGCGGCGGACGCGCCGGACGGCGCGGGCCTCCGCGTGCGGGCGCCGTCCCGTGCGGGCTCCTGGCCGCCCGCCGGCCGGTCCGCCGTCGCCTTCACCGCGTCACCACCGCCTCCACCGGCCCATTCGCCTCCACTCCGCCACCCCGCTCGGTCCGTGCGGCAGACACGCAGCCGCCCCCCGGTCCGGCGGGGCGTCCGCACGGCCGCCGCCCGGTCCTCGGGGCCGTCACTCCGCCGGCGCCTCCTCCTCGTCCGTCTCCTCGGCCGCGGCGCGCTGCACGAACAGCCCCTGCACCGACGGATCCTCCTCCCCCTCCGCCTCCTCGGCCGCCCGCTGCACCGGTGCCACGGCGGGTGCCGGACCCGCGGAGACGGTGGTGGCGGACGGCGCGGGGCCCGTGTCCGGGGCGCCGTCCGACACCGTTCCGGGGCCGGGGGCGGCCATGACGCGTTCGGCGTTGGCCACCGCCTCCCGCTCGAAGCGGTCGCCGGGGTCGCTGACCTTGATGCCGCCCGCGGTCTCGGTGCCGTCGACGGGGCCGGACCGTTGCTGGACGACGTGCGTCAGCTCGTGGGCGAGCGTGGTGCGGCCCTGGTGCGAGCCCGGGTCGTAGGCGTCGCGCTGGAACACCACGTGCGAGCCGACCGTGTACGCGTGGGCGCCGACCTCCTTGGCGGAGGCGTGCGCGGCGGCGTCGGTGTGGACCCGGACGTCGCCGAAGTCCGCCCCGAGCCGGCCCTCCATGTCGGCCCGCACCTCGGGGTCGAGGGCCTGGCCGCCGGAGCCGACGACGTCGTGCACGGAGGAGCGCTGGACCGAGGCGGTGGCGCCCTTGTTGCCGAGGGCGCGCTGGAGGCGGAGCAGGCCGGTGGGGCCCAGGACGTCGGCCCGGCCGCCGGCGGCGGCCTTCAGCAGCAGCGCGTCGGGGGCCGCCGACCCGTGTTCCGGCTCGGCCTTGGGGCGGGGCCCGTCGAAGTGCTCGCCGTCGTGCTCGTGTTCGCGCATGTCGTAGCCTCCCGCTGCCACCCTGCCGGTCGCGTACCGCTGCCGTCCTTCACCCGCGCAGCCCCCACAGGGCACTGCTCCCTGCCCTTTCAGGCAGGCTGAGGGGACGGCCGGCACCGGAAGCCGGCTCGCGCACGGGGCCGCACCGCGCCCGGCCGGTGGCGATGACCGTGCTGACCGCACGGACCGCACCGACCGGACCAGCCGGTCCCCGGCCCGGTCAGCGGGCCAGGTGGAGGTACGGGCCGAACTCCGAGGCCAGGCACAGCCGGCCCAGCTTCCGGTACTCCCGCGCCACCGCCGCGACCAGGTCGGCCATGCCCACCGGCCGGCCCGCGTCGGCCGCGAGGTAGGCCGCCGTCACCGCCGCCGAGCGGATGTCGCCGCCGGCCAGCTCGAAGGCCCGCCCGCAGAAGACCAGGTCCAGGTCGTCCCCGCGCGGCAGCGCGGACCCCAGGCAGCGGTCCCACAGCGCCGTGCGCTGCACGGCGTCCGGCAACGGGAAGTCGACGACCAGGTCGAGCCGGCGCGTGAACGCCTCGTCGAGGTTGGCGCGCAGGTTGGTGGCGAGGACGGCCAGACCGTCGAAGGTCTCCATCCGCTGGAGCAGGTACGCGCTCTCGACGTTGGCGTACCGGTCGTGCGCGTCCTTGACCTCCGACCTCTTGCCGAAGACGGCGTCGGCCTCGTCGAAGAGGAGGACGCCGTTCACCCCGGCCGCCTCCGTGAAGATCCGCTCCAGGTTCTTCTCGGTCTCGCCCACGTACTTGTCCACGACCGTGGCCAGGTCCACGGTGTAGAGGTCCAGGCCCAGCGCACCCGCGATCACCTCCGCGGACATGGTCTTGCCGGTCCCCGAGTCGCCCGCGAACAGTGCCATCACCCCGCGGCCCCGCCCGCCGCCGGGCCGCATCGCCCAGTCGCCGAGCACCCGGTCACGGTGCCGGGCGCGGGCGGCGAGCTCGCGCAACTGCCCCAGGACGGGCTGGGGCAGGACGAGATCGTCCCAGCCGACGCCCGGGCCGATCCGTCGGGCCAGGCGTTCCAGACCGGAGGTGTTCTGCGCCCGCGCGCCCTGCAGCAGGTACGCGTCCGGCACGGGGGCCGGCTCCGGGCCCGGGCCGCCGCGCGCCAGGTCGGCCTGTTGGCGGGCCGTGCGGGCGGCCCGTTCCATCTGCTCCGGGCTCAGCACGAACGCCGACACGGCGGGCCCGGCCGGCGCCCCCAGCACCGACTCCCACAGCGACGCCCGCGCCGCCGCGCCCAGGCGGGCCACCTCCACCAGCAGCGGCACCCGCCCGGACCAGGCCGGGTCCCAGCCGGCCTGCCCGGTGAGCAGCACCGGTACGCCGTATCCGGCCGCGCCGGACGTCCCGTGCGCCCCGCCCAGCGCCGTCAGCGCGCGCAGCAGCTCCGGCTTCTCCGCCAGCGCCTCCACCGGCCCCGCCACCAGCCCGGCGCCCGTCAGTGCCGCTTCCCGGCCGGCCGCGGCGACCAGCCCGTCGGCGTCGGCCTGCCGGGCCAGCCGCGCCGGGTCGAGGACGAGTGCCCGGTGCCCGGCCCGGGCCAGGGCGTCCACGGCCAGCGCGCGGGCCACGCCGCACGCGGGCTCCCGCAGGTAGACCAGGCCCGGGGCGTGCAGCGCGGCGGCGAGCCGGTCCGGCAGGTCGCCGAGCGCGTCGACGGGCAGCCGTCCCGGGTGGCCCGGGGCGAGCAGGTCCGCCAGCGCCGGGTCGGGGCAGTCGTCGCCGAGCAGGTAGGCCGAGACCCGGTCGGGCACCCGCAACGACCGGCTGAGCAAGGGGCGTTCCGGCTCCTCGACGAGCAGCAGGCCACGGGCCGCGAGCGGGCCGGCGGCCGACAGCCGGGCCCGGGCGGCCGCCGAGGCGGCCGGTACCCCGCACAGGGCCAGGGCGAGGCCGACGCTCGGGCGGCGCCGGGTCACGTCGTCGTTGAGGTAGCCGTAGAGCTGCTCGAACCGCCGGTCGAGGTCGGGCGCGAGCGCGATGAGCAGCAGCTCGGCGTCCAGACCGCCCGGGACGCCCCCGAGCACGTCGCCCTCGCCGCCCGGCCCGCCCTCGCCGCCCTCGGCGCCCGCGCCGGCGGGGCCGCCCGCCCCCAGGCCGAAGTTCCGTACGAGCAGCCCGAGACGGGAGTCACCTGGGGCCGGCAGGGCGGCCAGGGCGCGCGCGTCGACCTCGTCCGGGCCCATCGGCGCGCCGGGGTCGTCGAGGATGCGCCGTACGGTCTCGTCGGACAGGTACAGGCCCCGGAACGGATCGTCGGCCTCCGGGTCCCCGGCGCGCCGCGCCGCCACGGCCCGCCGCACCCGGGCCTCCACGATCGCCAGGCGCCCCAGCAGGTAGCGGTCCATCAGCCACGCCGCCGGGTCCGCGGCCCCCGCGCCCGCGGCACGCCCGCACCCGACCCACCGGCCCCGGCACCCGCACCCGGCCCACCGGGCCCCTCGTCCGCACCCGGACTCCCGCCCCCGCCGCCGCTCCCGGACGGGGCGCCGGGCCCCGGGCCCGCCCCCGCCGCCACGTCCGACAGGTCCACCACCAGCCCGTCCTCGACCGGCGGCCCGGCGTCCCACACCGGCGCCGTCGCCACGGGCGCGCTGACCACCACGTCCAGCGAGGGCTTCAGCTCGCCGCCCAGCGCGGACCACACGTCCGCGAACGCCCGGTCCTCCGGCGGCGGCAGCGCGATCGACACCGGCACCGGCAGGCCCGTGCCGGCCAGCTCGGGTCCGAGCCCCGCCGCCGGCAGCGCGTCGTGCCGCAGGAAGCAGGCCAGCAGCGCGGACAGCAGCCGGTGTTCGTCCTCCGGCCGCTGCGTCCACGCGCTGATCAGGTACGACAGCTTGAAGTAGCGGGGCGGCAGGGTGCGGGCGGTGACCCGGCCCTGCTCGTCGTAGATGTTGCGGCGCCCGCGCGACCGGCGCCGCATGTCCTCGCGGATGTCGTACAGGTACAGGTTCACGGTCGGGGTGTTGCGGCGGGCCGCCCAGTCGCGGGTGGGCGCCTCGAAGACCACGTCGACGTCCGCGCCTTCCCCCACCGCTTCGGCCCGCACCAGCGCCCGCAGCGCCTCGTCCACCTCGTGGATCACGCCACGCCCCCGCCGCCGGGCCCGCCGGCCGTCACCGTCGCCACTGGAAGTCCCCCGGCTGCAGTACGCCGGGCACCACCAGGTAGTCCGCCGTCACCGGCCGGAACAGGGCCCGCGCGGGCGCCCGTACGCCGGCCTGGGCGGCGCTCAGCCGCCGCTCCCCGAGCGCGTCCTGGACGAGCACCAGCATCGGCGCGGAGAACGTGCCGTCCGCCCGCACCACCACCGGCGCCGACGCCACCGTCACGCCCTTGCTCCACCGCAGCCGCAGCTCCACGCCCGGCGGGAACTGCTCCCCCGAGGCCTGGGCCACCGCGCCGGGCGGTCCGGCCGGCGGGACGAGCCGCAGCAGCGGCTCGCGGACCGTCAGGGGGGCGCGGGCGCTGTTGTTGCCGGGCCTCGAGTCGCCGCCCGTGGTCGTCACGGTCGCCGTGACCGCCCCGGTCAGGGCGTGTTCGGCGCCCAGGACGAGGCGTACGGTCGCCCGCTTCATGAAGCCCAGGTCCGCGACCGGGCAGCCGGCGGGCGTGAGGCACTCCGGGCGCGAGGCGCTGAGCACGGGCACCCCGCTCGGCACGGCCACCACCAGGCGCAGCCCGGTGGCCGGGCGCGGGCCCTCGTTGCGGACGACGACCTCGGCGTCGAACCGGCCGCCCGCGTACGCGGTGCGCGGGGCCGCCTTCAGGGCGACCGCCGGGTCGGGCCGGCCGGGGCGGGGCCGGCCGGGCGGGTCGGTGCCCGGGTCGGTCACCCGGCGGACGCCGAACGGCGTGCTCGCGCTGTTGTTGGCCGGGTTCGCGTCGGGTCCGGGCGTGGTGACCGTACCGGCCACGGCGCCGTCGAGGGCGACGTCGGCGGTGACGGTACGGGTGACGGTGACGGTGGCGCCGGGAGCCAGGTCGCCGAGCGCGCAGCCGGTGGGGGCCGGGCACGGCGGGCTCGCGGTGACCACCCGTACCCCGGTCGGGAGCAGGGTCGTCAGGTGGACGTCCCGGGCGGGGGCGTCGCCGGCGTTGCGGACCGTGTACGTGAGGGTCGCCAGGTGCCCGGTGGCGATCACGGGCGGGGTCGCGGTGACGGTCACGGTCGGGTCGGGCAGCCGCGGGTCGACAACGGTGAGGTCGACGGAGGCCTCGTCGTTCTCGCCGTCGTCGTCCGGGGTGCCGGTGCTGACGGTGCCGTCGATGCTGCCCGAGAAGGCGGCCGCGGCGGTGTAGGCGGCGGTGACGGTGCGGACGGCGCCGGGCGCGAGGGTGCCGAGGGCGCAGCCGGTGGGCGGGCACGCCGTCCCGGACACGAGGGTGAGGCCGGGCGGGACGGTCAGCTTCAGGCGGACGTCCTGGGCGCCGGCGGTGCCGAGGTTGCGGACCGTGAACACGACCGTCGACGGCTCGCCCACGTCGACGACGGGCGGGGTGGCGGTGGCGGTGAGGGCGAGGTCGGCGACGACGACGTTCACCGACAGGGTCACGGTGTTGTCGCCCGGTCGGGGGTCGGGCAGGCCGGACTCCGCGGCCGCGGTGACGGTCTGCGCGCCCTTCGCGACGGCCTTGGCCTTCAGTTCGATGCGGGTCCTGGTGCCGCTCGGGAGCGTGCCGAGGTCGCAGACCAGGTCGGGCCCGCAGGTGCCGCCGCCGGGCGGGGGCACGGGCGGGCCGGCCGCCTCCATCCCGGGCGGCAGCGTGAAGCGGGCGCGGGCGCGGGGGGCGGGCGCGTTGCCGCGGTTCCACACCTCCAGGACGAGGGTGGCGGTGCCGCCCAGCAGCAGCGGGTCGTCGGGGGTGGTGAGGGACGCGCGCAGGTCGGAGCCGGGCTCCCAGGTGGGCTGGGACTGGCCGTTGTAGAGCTTGCCGGCCAGGATCCGGGCGGTGGCGGGGGCGGCCGGGTCGAGGGTCATCAGGCGCCGGGTGCGCGGGTTCGCGTCGCTGTCGTGGCCGGTGACGAGGACGTCCACGGCCAGGCGCTGCCCGTCGGGGGTCCAGGCGGGGTTGTCGGGTTCGTCGTACGACCAGCCCGTCCCGTCCTCGCCGGGCAGCTCGGAGGGCGCGAGCGGGCAGTCGTCGGTGCGCCGCGGGAGCAGGCCGGTGCAGCCGGTGCCGTCGGCCTTCATGCGCAGGACCGCGCGGGGGCCGTCGTAGCCGGAACCCAGCGCGACCGCGGGCGCGCCGGCGGCCCGCGGGCGCGCGGCCGGGGCGGCCGCCCCGAGGCCGGGACCGCTGAGCGTGGCCTGGCGGACGAACGCGATGGTGCCGTCGCCCCAGTTCCAGGCGGGCCGTACGTCCACGACGAGGCAGCCCGGGCTGCCGCACTGCCGGGCCGTGACGTCGAACTGGCGCGGGATGTGCTCCTCGCTGGGGATGAAGGCCTCGGCGTTCCAGATGTGACGGTCGCGCTGGTCTCCGGGGTCTCCGGTGAGGAGCGGGGCGGGGGTGGGGGCGGCCCGGCCGGCGGCCGGGGCGACGGCGCCGGTGCGGGGGGCCGCCGGGCTCGGCCCCGGGGGCGCGGCACCCGCGCGCCCGGACCCGGACGACGGGGCGTCGGAGGCAGGGGAACCGGCGGTCGGGGAACCCGGGGACGCGGGACCGGAGGACGCGGGGCCCGGAGCCCCCGACCCGGGCGGTACGGCCCCGGGCGACCGGTCCCCCGCCGGCGGGGTCGCGGCCGGCGGGGTCGCGGCCGGCGCGCGCGGGACGGCCCGCAGCCCCGGCTCGTCGACCAGCCGGCAGCTGCTCCAGCGCGAGAAGACCAACCGCGTGCCGTCCGGGGACCAGGCCGGGTCCCGGTCGTCGGAGTCGCACGCGTACCCGGGCGCCGGGAGCCGCCACGGCACGTCGTACAGGAACTCGGCGTGCGCCGCCCCGCCGGACACGTCCACGACGGTGATCCGCGCGTACGACTGGCCCTCGTCGCCCCAGCGGGCGAAGGCCAGCTTCGTGCCGTCCGGCGACCAGGCGGGCCGGGACTGGCGCTCGTCCGGCAGCTCCCTCTCCGGGTCCTCGTACGTGAGCCGGACGGCCGCCGCCAGGTCCTCGGGGCCGCCCACCAGGATGCGCTGCTCGTCCGGGGCCTCCGACGGCGTCGAGGCGCTCGCCACGAACGCCAGGGCCGTGCCGTCCGGGGAGTAGGCCGGGTCGGCGAGGTCGTACTCCCGCCCCTGCAGGGCGCGGAGCTGGAGGCGGTCGGCGGGCAGCACGGGGCGGGAGTTCTCGATGTTCGTAGACTCGGGGTCCGTCCCGCCGAGCAGCAGCACCGGCCCGCCGTCCCCGCCGGCCGCCGGGCCGTACCAGGTCACGGACTCCGTCTCGTAGCCGACCACGGCGTCCGGGTCGAAGACGGGCGTGCCGGCGCAGGTGCCGCAGGCGGGGGCGGTGGCGTCGACCAGGTACGGCTCGGCGGAGAGGAAGGCGATCGTCTTCGCGTCGGGCGACCAGGCCACGCCCGACCGCGCCTGGGTGTACCCGTCGCCGACGGCGAGCACCTCGGGGGTGGCATCACCGGGACGGGCCGGCACGGTGGCCAGCACCATGCGGCGCCGCTCGGCCGCGGCCCGCACCCCGGCCCCGTCGGCCGGGCGCCCGCGGGTCACGCAGGCGGTCCCGCACCCGGGGTCGTCGTCGATCCAGCGCCAACTCACGTACGCGATGCGGTCCTCGGAGCCGGGGGCGGCCGGCTCCCAGGCCGGCTTGGCCACCCCCTCCTCGTCGCCGGTGACGCGCACCTGCGCGCCGCCGGCCGCGACGGTGGTCCGGTACGCGACCCCGTCGCGGGTGAACACGAACTCGGTGCCGTCCGGCGACCAGTCGAACCAGTCGGCGTCCGCCACGGCCTCGCGCAGCCCGGCACCGCTGCCGTCGGCCTTCACCACCCATACGGACGGGCGCGCGTCCCGCTCGGTCAGACCGCGCTCGGCGTCGCAACGACCGGCGGAGGAGCGGGTGCCGTCCCCCTCGTCGCCCTGCCAGCCGACGAACGCGATCCACTGGCGGTCCGGGGAGAGCACCGGGTGGACGAGGCGCCACCCGGGCTCCGAGCCGACCGCGGGCTTGCGCAGCACCTGGTGGACGGCCCCGTCGGCCGTGCGCCGGTAGACACCCTCGGCGTCGCCGTCGCGGTCGCTGACCCAGACCAGGTCGTCGCCGCGGGCGGAAGCCTCGCAGTCGTTACCGGCGACCCCGACGGGCAGCGCGGGCGCGAGGCTGCCGCGCGGGCCGACGGTGACGAGGCCGTGGTGCCACCCGTCGCCGACGTACGCGATCCGCCCGGGGTCGGGCGGCGGATCGGCGACCGCGGCCCGCGACGGCGCGGCGGCCGGGCCGCCGGCACCGGGCGCGGCGGCGGGCACGGCCCCCACCAGGGCGAGGGCGAGCGCCAACACGAGCCCGCAGCGCCCGAAGCGGGCGCCGGAGCGCGCGGGCCTGCCGGGGCGCGGGAGCACGGCCGGAGCGGGCCGGTTTGCGCCGCCGACCGGCCGGCCGTCTCCTCGTACACGTCGTCGCACGCAGACCTCCTCACCCGAAACCCTGTCCCGCTCCCCGCTCCCCATCACCCGGAGACCGGGCAGCGGTTCGGGCAGCCCAAGCAGCCCGAAGAGGCAACCCCGATCCCCCGCACCGACCCGTCCCGCCCCGACCGCCCCACCGCCGCGGGCCCCTCGGTGCACGACCGGTCCGAGCAGCACCCCCGCCCAGGGCGGCCGAACGAACCGAAGCCCCGGTGGGCCGCCCCGTGGTGTGTGGGGGAGCCGCTTGACGGGGCATGGCAGGCTGGTCCGGAGGCGGGCCCGGGTCTGGGGTGGCCGAAGGCCAGGGCGAAGCCCCGAAGCCCCAGAGGTGGGCCTGCCGCAGGGCCTGCAGGCCATGCCCCGTCAAGCGGCGAGGGGACCCGCACACCACGGGGCGGCCCACGAAGCGCGCCCACCCCGACCCCTCACCCGCACGCCCCTAGATGAACCCCTGCCGCATCGCGTAAGCCACCGCGTGCGAGCGGTTCCGCAGCTGCAGCCGCGTGGTGACGTCGTGGAGGATGTTCTTCACCGTCCGCTCCGAGAAGGCCAGCGCCCGCGCGATCTCCGCCGTGTCGCTGCCCTCCGCGACCAGCCGCAGGACGTCGATCTCGCGCGGCGCGAGCCCCGTGAAGGCCAGCCCCCGCGGGTCGAGCACCTGCCGCTGCAGCCGCCCCACCTGGTCCAGCAGCCGGCCCAGCAGGTCCGCCGGCACGCTGCCCTCGCCCCGCGCCGCGGCGGTGATGACCTGCACCAGCCGCTCGGCGGACGCCTCGGCCCGCCGGACGACCCCGACCACCCCGCATTCGACCGCGGCCACCAGCCCGCCGTCGTCGATCTCCGTGACGACCAGCACGATCCGCCCCTGGCCCGCCCGCTGGAACCGGCGCAGCGTCTGCAGCTCGGCCTCCCCGACGCGGTCGGCGGAGACCACCGCCACGTACGGCCGGTCGTCCCCCGTGCCGTCCTCCTCGCCCAGCAGCCGCAGCTCCGGGCAGGTGCGCAGCTGGCCGGCCAGCCCCGCCTGCGAGATCGGGTCCTGTGCGGTCAGCCGCACCGGAACCCGCTCCGCACCGCTCTCACCCTGGTACCGCATGGCACGTACCCCCCTTGCTCGGCGCCCCGCGCCCGCGCGAGAGCCCACCTGTCCCCTCTGCGGCGTCCAGTGAACACCCGGGCAGTCAGCAGGCACTTAACGAGGACTCAACGGGCAACGCAGCATGCCCTCGCGTGTGTCCGTCCGGATCCGGCGTCCCCACACCCCCGTCCCTACCGTCCTGACCATGACCACTTCCGCTCACCTGGACGCCTCCCCGACCTCGGTGCTGCCCGGGGAGGAGGTCCGGATCCCGCTGGAGCTGCGCAACAGCGGGAACGTCGTCGAGGCGTACAGCTTCGAGGTGCTCGGGCCTGCGGCCCGGTGGTCGGTGGTGGAGCCGGCGACGATATCGCTGTACCCCAACACGGCAGGTCAGGTGGAACTGGTCGTCCGCCCGCCGCGCGACACGACCGTCGCGCCGGGCGAGCTCACGTACGGGGTACGGGTGCTGCCGCAGGAGCAGCCGCAGCACGCCACGGTGCCCGAGGGCGTGCTGCACGTCCGCCCGTACGCCGAGTTCGCCGCGGAGCTCACGCCGCGCATGGGCACGGGGCGCACCGGCGCCGGGTACCGCGTCGCGCTCGACAACCGCGGCAACTATCCGCTCTCGGTTGCCCTTTCGGGCAAGGATGCCGGTGACCTCCTGAAGTTCGGTCTGCCCTCGGGGCCCACGCTCGTGGAGCCGGGCCGGGCGGCGTTCGTCAAGGTGCCGGTGAAGCCCAAGCGGTGGTTGTGGCGCGGCACACCCGTCCCGCACGCGTTCCAGCTGCACGCCGCTCCGGCGGCCGGCCCGGAGGGCGCCCCCGAGGTCGCGCCCGCCACGCTGGACGGCAGCCTGCTCCAGCGCCCGGTGCTCTCGCCCGGGCTGCTGAAGGCCGTGCTGGCGGCGGTGGCGCTGGCGGCCGTACTGGCCGGGCTGTGGTTCGGGGTGCTGCGGCCGGTGGTCCGGTCGGCGGCCAAGGAGGCCGTCAAGGAGCCGGTCAAGGCGGCTCAGGCGAAGGCGGAGGAGGCCAAGAAGGCCGCCGAGGACGCGAAGAAGGCGGGCGGCGGTGACGGCGGCTCGGACGGCAAGCCGGGCGGGAAGCCAGGCGGCCCGGGCAGCTCCCCCTCCCCCTCCCCCTCGCCGAAGAAGCCGGGCGAGGGCCCCGGTCCGCAGCCGCAGGCCGCCCTGTTCTCGGCCCGCCTCACGGCCTCCGCTGCCGCGGGCGGCTCGGACACGGCGACGTACACCGTCCCGGAGGGCAAGGTGCTGCGCCTGACCGGCCTCATCCTGGAGAACCCGCAGGGCGACAACGGCTCGGTCGTCTTCTCGGTCGGCGGCAAGCCGCTCCTCGCGCCGGCCCTGGAGAACTTCCGCGAGCAGGACTTCCACTGGGGCTCGGGGCTCCTGGCGGCCGAGAAGCAGGAGGTCACGATCACCCTCACGTGCCGCACCGTGGGCCGCCCCCCGGCCGCCCCGGCGCCCTCCAAGTGCTCGGCCGCGGCCCTCCTCAACGGAACGATGGAGTGAGCCGGACCGGACAGCACCCACCCCACCCACCCCACCCACCCCGGAACCACCCGTACCCCCGGCCCCGCCCGTCGTTGACCAGGGCATGGTGCTCTGGCTGCTCAACAACGTCGGTACGTTCCTCCTCGCCGTCCTGATGGTCGGCGGTATCGTCCTCCTGGCCGTCGCGGGAAGCATCGCCGCCCGGCGCCGCTTCCCGCACCTGGCCCAGGGCGAGCACAACGAGATGGTCGGGGTCGCGCTCGGCATGTTCGGCGCGATCTACGGCATCATCCTGGCCTTCGTCGTCGTGAACCTGTGGACACAGCTGGAGACCGCCGAGAACGTCATCGCGAGCGAGTCCACCGACCTGGCGCTGATCGTCCGCAGCGCCGAGTCCTTCCCGCCCGCCGACGGGGCCCGCATCAACCGCTCCGTCAGCGACTACGTCCACGCGGTGGTCACCGTCCAGTGGCCCAAGATGCAGGCCGGAACACCCAGTTACGAGACCACCTCCGGCCAGGTGCAGGGCATGTACCGGGCGCTGCAGGCGTACGAGCCGACCACGTCGCGCACCCAGACCTTCTACGAGGAGGCCGCCGCCCGCCTCAACGACGCCGCCGCCCAGCGGCGGGCCCGCGTGACCATGGCCGAGCGCCAACTCCCGGGCCTGCTGCAGGTGCTGGTCTACGGCGGGGCGCTGGTCATCCTGCCGCTCACCTTCCTGTTCGGGCTGCGGAGCCTGCGCATGCAGCTGCTGTTCGTGTCGGCCGTGGCGGCGCTGATCGGCTTCAGCCTGCTGCTGGTCCTGGTGCTGGACCGGCCGTTCGCCGGGGAACTGAGCGTCAGCCCGACCCCGTACAAGGAGGGCGCACTGGCCCAGTTCTGGCCGTAGCGCCCCGGCGCGGCAGCCGTCACCCCTCCCCCTCCCGCCCTCCCCCGACCCCGACGTAATTCCAGGGCCTCGGAGGTCCCCCGAACGGCAGGATGAGGGCATGGCTGTCATCCACCACACCACCATGAGTCCCACCAAGACCGAGCTGCTGGCGGCATGGCTGCCCGTGCAGCCCTGGTACGCCGGCGACCCCGCCCTCGAGCCGCTGCTGACGCGGGTGGGCGGGTTCCGGCTCGACGACCCCGAGGGGGAGGTGGGCATGGAGTTCATGGCCGTGGCCGACGCCTCGGGGCCCGAACCGGTCGTCTACCACGTGCCGATGACCTACCGCGGGGCGCCGCTGGACGGGGCGGAGGCCGCGCTGATCGGCACGTCCGAGCACGGGGTGCTCGGGACGCGGTGGATCTACGACGGGGCGCAGGACCCGGTGCTCACCGGGCAGCTGCGCGCCCTCTTCGAGGGGCGGGCCGTGGCGCAGGCACAGAGCCTGAGCGACACCCCCGACCCGACGGTGGTGGTACGGGCGACCGGCGCGGGAGCCGGCCCGGGCGACGGCGCCGAGCCGCAGGTCGTACGCGTCCTGGGGGCGGGCTCCGACACCGAGGAGCGGCGCGGCCACGTGGCCGCGGCCTGGCGCCTGCCGTCCGGGCCGGCGGAGTTCCGGGGCGTCTTCGCGGTCCTGGCGGCCCCGGGCGCCTGAGCCGCGCGCGCCAGGGCCTGGGCCGGGCACGGGCCGGGGCCCGAGACGGGGCGGGGGCCGGGGAGGCGGAACACAGGGCGTGACCCCGCGAGGGCGGCCGGGGCTCGGGGAAGGCTCGGCCGGGCTGCTCGCGGGGTCACGTCGGCGGGACAGGGCCCCTGGGGACCGGGCGCTGCCGGGGAGCCCGCCGGACCGTACAGCGCGTGGGGCGTGGTGTGCGGGCCGGGGCTACAGCCCGTCGATGCTGCCGCTCGCCCAGCCGCCGGCCGCCTTCAGCGGCGGGGTGAGCGCGGGGGCGGCGTCGCCGAGGGTGGCGCCGAGGGCCTCGTCGGCGGCGACGGTCGCGAACTCGGCCTGCTCGACGGCCTCGTCCGGGTTCTCCGCGAGGTCCAGGACCTGGGAGGTCACCTCGGCTGCGGGCAGCGCCGGGAGCTTCGCACCCGTCAGGTCCGGCACACCGGCCGTGGGGACGTCCAGGACGTCCGGCATGCCGGCCAGCGGGACGTTCGGGAGTTCGGGCAGCGGGGCGGCCTGGGCGGCGGTGGAGGCCAGGCCCAGGGCGGCGCCGGCGAGGGTGATCGCGGCGGCGGCGCGCTTCACGGTGCTGAGGGTCTTGTGGTTCTTGAGGTCCATGCCCCGGACAACGAAGCGGGGTCGGCCCGGTCACCGGGGGTGGCGGTGGAGGTCCCACCATTGGGCGTACGCGTGCCACTACCGGGTCGGGTTCGTTGTGCGGCCTTTACCCCTCGGCTTGCCGTCGCGGGTCGGCTGCGGGCCGTTGCCCTGCGGGGCCGGTCCCCTACCCGCCCTTCCCCCGTTCCCCGGGACTCCGCCCCGGACCCCAGGCCCGCGGACGCCGGGCGGGCTCCGCCCGGGCCGGGCGCTCCGCGCCGGCCTCCCGGGGCTCCGCCCCGGACCCCGCGCCTCAAACGCCGGCGAGGCTGGAATCGCCCCGACCGAACCGCGACGGGACCGGAACTGCCGGGACGAACGCCGGCGGGGCCGGAACTGCCGTGACCGGCGCACCCAGCCCGCGCGGCGTCCGAGACGGGCCGGCATATCCAGCCCGCGCGGCGTTTGAGCGCACCCGGAGCGCAGCGCCGGGGGTTTCCCGGGTGGAGCCCGGCTGGACGCGGCGTCCGTGGTCGCAAGCCACGGTTACGGGAAGGGGCGGGGAGGGGACATCGCCCCGCGGGGCCCATCGCGCGACCGGGGACGGGGGTCAGTCCTCGACCACGAGGGACGGGGTCGACTTCGTGAGGACCTCGCCGCGGAAGAAGGCGGGGCTGCGCCGGGCGAAGAGGACCATCAGGACCGCACCCACGGCGAGGAGGCCCACCCCGATCACGAACACGCTGCCGACGCCGAGGACCGACGATCCCGACCCGTACGCGGGGTTCCACATGTCGACCAGCGTCTTGACGAAGACGGTGGCGAGCAGCAGGCCGCCGAGCACCGGGAAGACCGCCTTGAAGAGCAGGTCGCGGCCGGAGCGGGTGAGCTCCTTGCGGAAGTACCAGGCGCAGGCGAACGCGGTCAGCGAGTAGTAGAAGCAGATCATCAGGCCGAGGGCGTAGATGGTGTCGACCAGGACGTTCTCGCTGACCAGGCTCATGACCGTGTAGAACCCGCCGGTGGCGACGCCCGCCGTGACGGTGGCGCGGCCGGGCGTCTTGAAGCGCGGGTGGACCTCGGCGTAGGAGGTCGGCAGGGCCTCGTACGTGGACATCGCCAGGACGGTCCGGGCCACCGGGATGAACGTGGTCTGGAGGGACGCGGTGGCGGAGGCCAGGACCGCGACGAAGAGCGCGATGCCGAGGACCGGGCCCATGACGGGGCCGGCCAGGGCGGCGAAGACGTTGGAGGAGGTCTCCGGGTTGGCGAGGCCGAGGCCGGTGGTGCCGGAGCCGACCGCCATCTGCGCGGCGATGCCGGTGGCCAGGTACGAGCCGACGAGGACGAGCATCGCGATGAGCGCGGCGCGCCCGGGGGTCCTGGCCGAGCCGGTGGTCTCCTCGTTGGTGGCCAGGCAGGCGTCCCAGCCCCAGTACATGAAGATCGAGAGGGACAGGCCGGCGGTGAAGGCGGCGAAGGACTTGACCGCGAAGGGGTTCAGCCACTGCCAGGAGAAGTCCGCCCCGGTGTCGAACAGGTCGGCCACGGCGCCGGAGCGCGCCTTCTGGACCGCCAGGGCGACGAACACGGCGAGGACGACGAGCTGGAGGCCGACCAGCGTGTACTGGACGCCCTTGGTGGCGGTCATGCCGCGGTAGCTGACGGCGGTGGCGGCGGCGATGAGCGTGAGGCAGGTCGCGATGTGGACGGCCTTGTTGCCGTCGAGGGCCGCGATCTGCGGGTTGCTCGTGATCTCGCCGGCGAGCAGCCAGAAGTAGGAGGTCGCGACGCCGGCCAGGTTGGACAGCACGATGATCGTCGCGATGACCAGGCCCCAGCCGCACATCCAGCCCACGCGGGGGCCGAAGGCCTTCACGGTCCAGGTGAAGGAGGTGCCGCAGTCGGGCATGGCCTTGTTGAGCTCGCGGTACGCGAAGGCGACCAGGAGCATCGGGAGGAAGCCCGCGAGGAACACGGCGGGCATCTGGACGCCGACCTCGCCGGCGGTGGAGCCGAGGGTGGAGGTCAGGCAGTAGACGGGGGCGACGGTGGAGATGCCGATGACGGCACTGCCGACGAGGCCGACCGAGCCCTTGCCGAGGCCCTTGCCGCGGACGTCGCCGGGACCGTTGCCCCGGACGCCGCCGCCGGGGGCCTCGGTGGACCGGTCGCCACCTCCGGCGGTTCCGCCTACCGTGCCTCCGGCCTGGGGCCGTACGTCCAGCTGTGTCATGGGAAGGGACGTTAGACGCTGCGGTTTCCATATTCGGAGGCTCTAAGTCCGGTTCCCGGCGGCGAAGATGCTCTTGCGATTCACAGGAGTCACCCCCGCATGGGTATGCATTGGAAGGCATCCGACCTCACGGACCATCGCTTCCATGAGGTCGGACACCGTGTTCCGGTATACGGAAATCGCAGCTCTGTCCGTTTCGCCCGGTTCGAAAATTTCCCGTGGCAATTTTCACAGGGCCTACGTCGTCCACACGATCGACTGCACCTCGCTGTACGCGTGCAGGGCGTACGAGCCGACGTCCCGCCCGACCCCGCTGCGCTTGAAGCCGCCGAACGGGGCCTCCATGTTGCGGCCGATCGTGTTGACGCCCACCCCGCCCGCGCGCAGCCGGCGCGCCACCCGGAACGCCCGGGCCACGTCCCCCGACCACACGTAGCTCAGCAGCCCGAAGTCGCTGTCGTTGGCCAGCCGTACCGCGTCCTCCTCCGCGTCGAAGGGCAGGACCACCACCACCGGCCCGAAGACCTCCTCCCGGACCACCCGCATGTCCGCGGTGCAGTCCGCGAGCAGCGCCGGGGCGACGTAGAAGCCCTTGCCGTCCTCGCGGACCGCCGGCCGGGTGCCGCCCGCGACCAGCCGGGCGCCCTCCTTGCGGCCCAGCTCGACGTACGACTCGACGCGGTCGCGGTGCGCGGCGGAGATCACCGGGCCGACGACCGTGCCCTGCGCGGCCGGCTCCCCCACCTTCATGAAGGCTAGGTAGCCGGTGAGCTTCTCGATCAGCCGGTCGTAGACGCCGCGCTGGGCGACGACCCGGGTCGGGGCGGTGCAGATCTGCCCGCTGTAGAAGGAGAAGGTGGTGCCGATGCCCATGACGGCCGCGTCGAGGTCGGCGTCGTCGAAGACCACCGCCGCGCCCTTGCCGCCGAGCTCCATCAGCTGCCGCTTCATCCCGCGCCCGCAGACCTCCGCGATCCGCTGGCCGACGGCCGTGGAGCCGGTGAAGGAGACCATGTCCACGTCCGGGGAGTCGACGGCCGCCTCGCCGACGGCCACCGACTGCCCGTTCACGACGTTGACGACCCCGGGCGGGGCACCGGCCTCGTGCAGCGCCTCGGCCATCGCGAACACCGACAGCGGGTCCTGCGGTGCGGGCTTGACGACCACCGTGTTGCCCATGGCCAGCGCGGGGGCCACCTTGCCGGCCGGGTTGGCCCACGGGTTGTTGTACGAGGTGATGCAGGTGACCACGCCGACCGGCTGGCGCACCTCCAGTGCGCCCAGGGCCGCCGCCGGCCCCATCGGGCCGGCTTCGGTGACCTGCGGCGGCAGCCCGCGCTCGACGGGTTCGAGGGCTCCGCGCGCGTACCGGCGGAAGCGGGCGATGCCGACCCCGACCTGCATGCCGCGGGCGATGCCGGTGGGGGCGCCGGTCTCCGCCTGCGCGAGCCGGACCAGCGGCTCGTAGCGCTGCTGGATCAGGTCCGCGGCCCGGTCGAGGATCGCGGCCCGCTCCTCGGGGCGGGTGCGCGACCAGGTCTCGAAGGCCTCGCGGGCGGCGGCCGCGGCCGCGCGCACCTGGTCCGGGGAGGCCTCGGGGGCACGGCCGACCACGCTCTCGTCGCCGGGGTCCACGACGTCGTAGTGGCCGTGGTCGGGGGCCACCCGTGCGCCGCCGATGTACAGCGCCTGCGCGTCCGCGGTCATCGCGTGCTCACCGTCCTCGTGTCGCGGCCCGAGCGCAGCACGGTGCCGGGCAGCGCTCCGGTGACGACGTCGTCGCGGATGGCCTCGACGCCGTTGACGCGTACGGAGACCACGCCGATGGCCTTGGAGTCCAGCCGCGGGCTGTCGCCGGGCAGGTCGTGCACGAGGGTCGCCGGGCCGGCCTCGATCCGCTCCGGGTCGAAGAGCACCAGGTCGGCGTGGTAGCCCTCGGCGATCCGGCCGCGCTCGCGCAGCCCGAAGAGCCGGGCGGGGTCGTCGGTCAGCATCCGCACCGCCTGCTCGAGCGGGACCAGCCGGCGCCCGCGCAGGCAGTCGCCGAGGAAGCGGGTGGTGTACGGGGCCCCGCACATGCGGTCCAGGTGGGCGCCGGCGTCGGAGCCGCCGAGGAGGACGTCCTCGTGCTGCCAGGTCTCGGCGCGCAGGGTCCAGCTGTCCGGGTCGTTGTCGGTGGGCATGGGCCACAGGACCGTGCGCAGGTCGTCGTTGGCGCAGATCTCCACCAGGCACCGGAAGGCGTCCTGGCCGCGCTCGGCGGCGATGTCCTTCACGACCCGGCCGCTCAGGCCCTCGTTGGCGGGGCTGTAGGTGTCGCCGATGACGTAGCGGCCGAAGTTGGCCAGCCGCCGGAAGACGCCGGCCTCCTTGCTGTCGGCGCGGCGCAGCAGTTCGGCGCGTACGTCGGGGTCGCGCAGCTTCGCGATCCGCTCGGGCACGGGCAGGCCCAGGACCTCGCCCCAGCCGGGGATGAGGTTGAGGGCGCAGAAGGTGCCCAGCGACATGTTCATGGGGGTGAGGATCGGCATGGTGAGGGCGACGATCCGGCCGCCCGCCTTGCGGGCCCGCTCGCTGGGGACCAGCTGGCGGGGCACCCGCTCGGGGACGGCGGCGTCGACGGTGAGGACGTTCCAGTTGAGGGGCCGGCCGGCGGCCGCGGACATCTCGACGAAGAGGTCGATCTCGTCGTCCGAGAACTGGTCGAGGCAGCCCGCGACGATCGCCTCCAGCTGGGTGCCCTCGTGGTCGGCCACGGCCCGGGAGAGGGCGAGGAGTTCGTCGGGGCGGGCGTGGCGGGAGGCGACCGGCCGCCCGTCGCCGTCGGAGTGGGTGGCGGACTGGGTGGTGGACAGGCCCCAGGCGCCGGCGTCCATGGCGTCGTGGAGGAGCCGGAGCATCTCGTCGAGCTGGGCGGGGGTGGGCTGCCCGCCGACCGCGTCGGCGCCCATGACGTGGCGGCGCAGGGCGCAGTGGCCGACCATGAAGCCGGCGTTGACGGCGATCCGGCCCTCCAGGGCGTCCAGGTACTCGCCGAAGGTGTGCCAGCTCCAGTCGACGCCCTCTTCAAGGGCGGTCAGGGACATGCCCTCGACCTTGCTCATCATGCGGCGGGTGTAGTCGGCGTCCTCGGGGCGGTCCGGGTTGAGCGGGGCGAGGGTGAAGCCGCAGTTGCCGCCGGCGACGGTGGTGACGCCGTGGTTGAGGGACGGGGTGGCGTACGGGTCCCAGAAGAGCTGCGCGTCGTAGTGCGTGTGCGGGTCGACGAAGCCGGGGCAGAGCACCAGGCCGGCGGCGTCCTCGGTGGTGCGGGCCGGTTCGGTGACGGTGCCGGGCTCGGCTATGACGGCGATGCGGCCGTCGCGCAGGCCGACGTCCGCGGTGACGGCGGGGGCGCCGGTGCCGTCCACGACGGTGGCGCCCTTGATCAGGTGGTCGAGCATGGCGTCCTTCCTGGCATTGCGGCCGGTGGCGTGAGCGGGCCGGGGCGCGTACGACAGGCCGCTGCCGCACGCGCCCCGGCCGGTTGCGGGGCGGTGGTCCGGGAAGACACCGCCCCGGTACGGGGCCCCGGTACGGGGGCTACGCCGTCACGCCCCGGCGGCCTCGCGGAAGCGCGTGGTGCGGTGCACCGGGTCCGTGTCGACCTTCGGGATGACGTGCTCGCCGATGAGCTTGATGGTGTTCATCGTGTCCTCGTGCGAGACGCCCGTCGGCAGGCCGAAGGACAGCTGGTCGGCGCCGGCCTGCTCCCAGCGCTTGCACTGCGCGAGCACCTCGCCCGGGTCGCCGCAGATCAGCAGCTCCTCGGCGATCAGTAGCTCGATGATCTCCGCGTTGTACTCGGGGAGGATCTCGGGCCACTGCGGGATCGCCTCGGGCCGCGGGAAGGTGTCGTGGTAGCGGAAGACCAGCGACTGGAAGCGGTTCATGTTGGCGTTGACGGCGATCTCGACGGCCTTGTCGTGGGTCTCGGCGCAGATCGCGGTCGAGGTGACCATGACGTTGTCGTTGACGAAGGCGCCGATGGCCTTGGCCTCCTGGATCGCGGTCTTGTACTGCTCCAGCACCCACTCCATGTCGGAGACCTTCTGGACGCTGAAGCCGAGGACGCCCAGGCCCTTCTTGGCGGCCATGGCGTACGAGGACGGCGAGCCGGCGGCGTACCACATGGCCGGGTGGGCCTTGCCGTACGGCTTCGGGAAGATCTTGCGCGGCGGCAGCGACCAGTGCTTGCCCTGGAACCCCTCGTACTCCTCCTGGAGGAACATCTTGGGGAACTCCGCGATGGTCTCCTCCCAGATCTCCTTGGTGTGGTTCATGTCCGTCACACCGGGGAGGAAGCCGAGGATCTCGTGGCTGCCGGCGCCGCGGCCGGTGCCGAACTCGAAGCGGCCCCTGGAGAGGTGGTCGAGCATCGCGACCTTCTCGGCCACCTTCACCGGGTGGTTCACCGGGGCGAGCGGGTTGAAGATGCCGGAGCCGAGGTGGATGCGCTCGGTGGCGTGGGCGAGGTAGGCGAGGAAGACCTCGTTCGCCGACAGGTGCGAGTACTCCTCCAGGAAGTGGTGCTCGGAGGCCCAGGCGTACTTGAAGCCCGACCTGTCGGCCTGGATGACGTACTCGGTCTCCTCGATCAGCGCCTTGTGCTCTGCCTCGGGGTCGACCTTGGACCGCGCCTCAGGCACGTATCCCTGCACGAAGAGACCGAATTCCAAGGGGGTTCACCGTCCTTTGACTTCTGACTGACCGTCAGATAACGATGCAGTCGACTGTTCCACCGCGGGCCGGGACCGTCAATACCTGACGATCCATCAGATAGGGGGGCGGGTGCGGGTCGGGGATGCGGGGGACGCGGGGGCGCGCACCTCAGAGCACGCTGACGCCGGCCATCCAGCCGCCGTCGATGACGAACGGCTGGCCGGTGATGTACGACGAGTCCTCGGCGGTCAGGAACAGCGCCAGCCGGGCCACCTCCTCGGGCAGCCCGGCCCGCCCCAGCGGCACCACCCGCTTGTACAGGTCCGCCATGGCCTCGGTGGCCTCCGCGGAGGGCCCGTCGGGGTCCAGCAGGGCCGGGTTGGCCATGGGGGTGTCCACCGCGCCGGGGCACATGGCGTTGACGCGGATGTTCCTGACCGCCAGCTCCAGCGCCGCCACCCGGGTCAGGCCGACGATGGCCGCCTTCGTGGCGGCGTACGCGCCGACGAAGGCCATGCCGGTCAGGCCCGTGTAGGAGGAGGTGTTGACGATCGTGCCGCCGCCCGCGGCCGCGATCTCGGGGGCCACGTGCTTGATGCCGAGGAAGGCGCCGATCTGGTTGACCTGGATGATCTGCTGGAACTCGGCCAGCGGCGTCGCGGTCAGCTCGTTGAAGCGCAGGATGCCGGCGTTGTTGACCAGGCCGTCGATCCGGCCGCCGAACGCGTCCTTCGCGGCGGCGACCGCGGCCGACCAGTCCTCCTCGCTGCTCACGTCGAGGTGGACGTACCGGACGCGGTCGGGACCCAGGTCCGCGGCCAGTTCCCCGGCCACCGCCCGGCCCTGGTCGTCCAGCACGTCCCCGAGCAGCACGCGGGCGCCCTCGGCGGCGAACAGCCGCGCCTCCTGCTCGCCCTGGCCGCGGGCGGCTCCGGTGACGATGACGACGCGTCCGTCCAGCTTGCCCATGGGTGTACTCCTTGATGAGGGATGGAAGAGGGCGCCTCAGGCGTTGAGGAGCGGGCCGACCTCGGCGCCGAAAGCCGTGATCTGGTCCACGAGTTCGGCCCGGTCGCGGCTGCGGAACCGGACCTGGATCTGGTCCACGCCCAGGGCCCGGTACTCCCGCAGCGACTCGGCCAGCTCCTCCGGCTTGCCGGTGCGGGTGCGGCGGCCCGTCGCCCACGACGGCTCGCCGACGTACAACGGCTCGGTGATCGCCCCGATCTCGATCGGGTCCGTGACGCCGGCCGCCTCGCGCAGCTGCCGGATGCGGCCGATCTGCGCCGGCAGGGCCTCGCGCGGGTCGCCCTGCGGGAGCCACCCGTCACCGCGCACGGCTGCGCGCCGGACGGCCGCCGGCGAGGACCCGCCGACCCACACCGGCACCCGCTCCTGCGCGGGCCGGGGCAGCTGGCCCAGGTCCCGGAAGGACAGGCTCGGCCCCTCGAACTCCGGGTACTCCGCCGGGCCGAGCGCCGCCCTGAGCGCGTCGACGGTCTCGTCCAGCAGGGGGCCGCGGCGGGCGAAGTCCACACCCAGCGCCTCGAACTCCTCCTGTACGTGGCCCGCGCCGACCCCGAGGACCAGCCGGCCGCCGGAGAGGTGGTCGAGGGTCGCGTACTGCTTGGCGGTCGCCAGCGGGTGGCGCAGGGCGACGATCGCGACGTGGCTGAGCAGCCGGACCCGCTCGGTGGCGGCGGCGAGGAACGCCAGCGTGGCCACCGGGTCGTACCAGACCGTGCTCATCGCCCCGGCGAGCCGGCGCGGGATGGCCACGTGGTCGCACGAGGCGAGGTAGCCGAAACCGGACCGGTCCGCGGCCCGGGCGATCTCCAAGAGGTCGCCCGGGGTGGCGGCGGCCTCCCAGGGCTCGGCGTAGATGGTGCTCTGCGACTGGATCGGGAGCTGCATCCCGTACACCAGCCGGCCTTCCGGAAACACGCGCGCCATGGGCTCCGCCCCGCCTTCCACCTCACCTGACGATTCGTCATATCAGTGCGTGCGGAGCCCATGCTGGTAGCTGACGCCCCGTCAGGCAAGACCCGGGCGCGCACGAGGTGCGCACCCGGACCGTGGGCCGGAGCGGCCGGCGCAATCGGGTGGTGCCGCGAGACGGAGCCCGGCACGAACGGCCCCGCACCGGGCGGCCGAAGCGAACGAAGCCCCCGGCAGGCCGTCCCGTGGTGTGTGGGGGAGGCGCTTGACGGGGGTGGCACGCTGGACCGGAGGCAGGCCCGGACCAGCCTGCCATGACGCCTCAAGAGGCTCCCCCACACACCACGGGACGGCCAGGGGAGCTTCGCCCGCCTCGGGCACCTGGACGGCGACCGCCGGGCCTGGTCCTGCGAGGTGGTGGGCGGGGATCAGGCCCCGGCGGGACCCATGACGATGACCGGGTGCCGGGCGGGGTCCAGGGTCCGAAGGAGGCTCTCCATGGCCCGCTTCGGGATGCCGACGCAGCCCTGGGAAGGGCCGTCGTGGTCGACGTGCAGCCAGATGTTGCCGCCCTTGTCCTCACCCTCGGGCTTCTCGGCGTCCAGGGGGGACGTGCCGGGCACGCGGTTGAAGTCGATGGCCACGACGTGGTCGAAGGAGCCCTCCAGCGACTCCCCCTCGACCCCCAGACCGGACGCGACGAAGCCCTCGTTCTCGTCGTACGGCAGCCTGGTGCCCGGCGGCGGGGGCAGCAGGCCGCCGGCGTCCGTCAGGCGGAACACCCCGACGGGCGAGGTCAGGTCGCCGCCCTTGCGGTCGGTGGACCAGCCGTTCGCCCCGTTGCGGCCGTTCCAGCTGGGACCCGGGGTCCAGTCGGGGGAGCCGGGGGTCCGGGTGTAGAGGGTGACGGTGTTGTACGAGGAGTCCTCGCCGTCGCCCCTGACCACGAGGGCCTGGAGCGAGTCCGCCGGGATCCGGCCCCGGGTGGCGCGGCTGATGCCGGGGATGCGGCCGGGGGTGGCGGCGTGCGGCGGACCGGGGTGGGGCGGGGCGGCCCGCCCCGGCGGGCCGGACGCTCCCTGGCCGCCGCGTACGGGGGACGCGGCGGCGGCCGAGCCGCCGGGAGGCGCTCCCCCGACGTCCGGGCGGCCGGCTGCCGCCCGGTGCGGTCCGGGCCCGTCGTGGGCCACGTAGGCCCAGCCGCCGAGGCCGAGCAGGGCGGTGATCCCGGCCGCTGCGGCGGCCCACCACCATCCGCCGCCGCGCCGGCGGTCACGCGGGCGGGCAGTCGTGGCTTTTGTCCGGACATGTTCGCTCATCGCCCCAACCGTACCCAAGGTCTGTTCCGTTCCTCCTGTCTTCTACCCCCGCCCGGGTGGTGCCCGCCCCGAGCCGGGGGCGAGCGGGCCGGCGATCCGGACGTAACAGCAGGTCAGACGCTTTGAACCGGCGGTCGTCCTAGGTCCTCTGACGAATCAGGCGCCCGGCCAGAGGCCGTCCGGCGTCAGGCCGAGGAGGTCGATCGCGTTGCCGCGCACGATCCGGTCGACCACGTCCGGCGCCAGGTGCCCCATCTGCGCCTCGCCCACCTCGCGCGACTTCGGCCACGTGGAGTCCGAGTGCGGGTAGTCCGTCTCGTACAGGACGTTCCCGACGCCGATCGCGTCGAGGTTGCGCAGGCCGAAAGCGTCGTCGAAGAAGCAGCCGTAGACGTGCTCGGCGAAGAGCTCCGACGGCGGCCGGGTGACCTTGTCGGCCACGCCGCCCCAGCCGCGGTTCTCCTCCCAGACCACGTCCGCGCGCTCCAGGATGTACGGGATCCAGCCGATCTGACCCTCCGCGTACATGATCTTCAGGCGGGGGAAGCGCTCGAACTTGCCGCTCATCAGCCAGTCCACCATCGAGAAGCAGCAGTTGGCGAACGTGATGGTGGAGCCGACGGCGGGCGGGGCGTCGGCCGAGGTCGACGGCATCTTCGACGAGGAGCCGATGTGCATGGCGATGACCGTGCCGGTCTCGTCGCAGGCCTGCAGGAACGGGTCCCACTCGTCGGTGTGGATCGACGGCAGGCCCAGGTGCGGCGGGATCTCCGAGAAGGCGACCGCCCGGACCCCGCGGGCGGCGTTGCGGCGCACCTCCGCCGCGGCCAGCCGGGCGTCCCACAGCGGCACGAGGGTCAGCGGGACGAGCCGGCCGCGCGCCTCGGGGCCGCACCACTCCTCGACCATCCAGTCGTTGTACGCCCGCACGCCGAGCAGCCCGAGCTCGCGGTCCTTGGCCTCGGTGAAGGTCTGGCCGCAGAAGCGCGGGAAGGTCGGGAAGCACAGCGCCGACTGGACGTGGTTGACGTCCATGTCCGCGAGCCGGTCGGGCACGGAGAAGGAGCCGGGGCGCATCTGCTCGTACGTGATGACTTCCAGGCGTATCTCGTCGCGGTCGTAGCCGACGGCCGTGTCGAGGCGGGTCAGCGGCCGGTGCAGGTCCTCGTACACCCACCAGTCGCCGATCGGTCCGTCGTCGCCCTTGGCTCCCATGACCGGGGCGAACCTGCCGCCCATGAAGGTCATTTCCTTCAAGGGGGCGCGCACGACGCGGGGGCCGACGTCGGCGTACTTCGACGGGAGCCGGTCCCGCCAGACGTGGGGAGGCTCAACCGTGTGGTCGTCCACCGAGATGATCTTCGGGAAGGTCTCCATGGCCTCCACGGTAGCGCCGATCTGACGAACCGTCAGCTATTAGGGGGATCGGGAACGGCACGACCGGGTCACGGGAACCGCCGACCCCCGATCCGGTGTCCGTTCAGCGGTGTGCGGCGCACCACTCCCGGGCTGACGCACCCGCCCGGAACAAGGCAGACTGACCAATGCGAACTTCGCCGCTCCGGAAGGCAAGGGGGATCAAATGGACGGCACTCCGCCCGTTCCGCAGCAGCGGAAGCACCCCGCGACACCCGCCGGCGCCACTCCCGCCACCCCGGCCCCCGGGCCCCCCGACGCCGCCCGCTTCGCCGTCCTCGGACCCGTCCGGGCCTGGCGCGGCGGCGAGCCGCTGGCCTCCGGCTCGCCGCAGCAGCGCGCCCTGCTCGCGGCGCTGCTGCTGCGCGAGGGCCGGACCGCCACCGCACCCGAGCTGATCGACGCCATCTGGGGCGAGGACCCGCCCTCCCAGGCGCTGGCGGCGGTCCGCACGTACGCCTCCCGGCTGCGCAAGGTCCTCGCCCCCGGCACCCTCGTCAGCGAGTCCGGCGGCTACGCCATCCGCACCCCGTCCGCCGCCCTGGACGTCGGCCTCGCGCGCGGCTTCGCCGCCGACGCCGACAAGGCCCGCACGGCGGGCGACCGCACGCGGGCCCGGACGTTCCTCAACCACGCCCTGGACCTGTGGGACGGCGAACCGCTGGCCGGCGTGCCCGGCCCGTACGCCGAGACCGAGCGCACCCGCCTCGCCGAGTGGCGGCTCTCCCTCCTGGAGACCCGCCTCGACCTCGACCTCGAGGTCGGCAGCCACGCCGAGGCCGTCTCCGAGCTCACCGCCCTGACCGCCGCGCACCCGCTGCGCGAGCGGCTGCGCGAGCTGCTCATGCTCGCCCTGTACCGCTCCGGCCGGCAGGCCGAGGCGCTCGCCGTGTACGCCGACACCCGCCGCCTGCTGTCGGAGGAGCTCGGCGTCGACCCGCGCCCGGAACTGGCGGAGCTCCAGCAGCGCATCCTGCGCGCCGACGCCGAGCTCGCCCGCGCCGCCGAGCCCGCCCCGGCCGCCGCGCCCGTCACCGTGCGCCCGGCCCAGCTGCCCGCCACCGTCCCGGACTTCACCGGACGGGCCGCGTTCGTCTCCGAGCTGTCCGAGATCCTCGCGGCCGCGAGCACGGACGGCACCGTCATGGCGGTCTCCGCCCTCGCCGGCATCGGCGGGGTCGGCAAGACCACCCTCGCCGTGCACGTGGCGCACGCCGCCCGCCCGCACTTCCCCGACGGCCAGCTGTACGTCGACCTCCAGGGCACCGACGCGCGGGCCGCCGAGCCCGAGGCGGTCCTCGGGGCCTTCCTGCGCGCCCTCGGCACCGCCGACTCGGCGATCCCCGACACCCCCGGGGAGCGGGCCGCGCTCTACCGCTCCACGCTCGACGGGCGGCGGGTCCTCGTCCTGCTCGACAACGCCAAGGACGCCGCCCAGGTACGGCCGCTGCTGCCCGGCACCGCGGGCTGTGCGGCCCTGGTCACCAGCCGGGTGCGGATGGCCGGGCTGGCCGGGGCGCACCTGGTCGACCTCGACGTGATGAGCCCGGAGGAGGCGCTCCAGCTCTTCACCCGGATCGTGGGCGAGGAGCGGGTGGCCGCGGAGCGGCAGGCCGCCCTCGACGTGGTCGGGGCCTGCGGCTTCCTGCCGCTGGCCATCCGGATCGCCGCCTCCCGGCTGGCCGCCCGTCGCACCTGGACGGTGTCCGTCCTGGCGGCCAAGCTCGCCGACGAGCGGCGCCGGTTGGACGAGCTACAGGCCGGCGACCTGGCCGTCAAGGCGACCTTCGAGCTCGGCTACGGGCAGCTGGAGCCGGCCCAGGCCCGCGCGTTCCGGCTGCTCGGGCTGGCGGACGGGCCCGACATCTCGCTGGCCGCCGCGGCCGCCGTCCTGGACCTGGCCGAGCACGACGCCGAGGACCTGCTGGAGGCCCTCGTCGACTGCTCCCTGCTGGAGTCGGCCGCCCCCGGACGCTACCGCTTCCACGACCTCGTACGCCT
Source organism: Streptomyces sp. NPDC093225 (assembly GCF_044753805.1). NCBI lineage: Bacteria > Bacillati > Actinomycetota > Actinomycetes > Kitasatosporales > Streptomycetaceae > Streptomyces > Streptomyces sp. NPDC093225. The sequence continues at coordinate 89,549 of NZ_JBIVNX010000010.1, read as the reverse complement.
CTACGCGCGTGCCTGCGCGGAGCGGGACGAGCAGCCGCCGAGCGAGCGCGGGGCGGCCATGTCCCGCCTCCTGGACTTCTACCTCGCCACCGCGTCGGGCGTCTACGCCCTGGAGCGGCCGGGCGACCGCACCGTCGACCACCTCGCCGCGACCCGGCACGCGGGCGTCGCGTTCCCCGACAGCGCCACCGCTCTGGACTGGCTGCACCGCGAGGCCGACTGCCTGCTGGCGTGCGCCCGGCAGTCCCTCGGCGAGGAGCAGATCGACCGGGCGGTCGACCTGCTCCTCGCGGCCAAGGACCTCGCCGAGTCCGGTGCCAGCTCCCGCGCGTACGAGCGGGCCGCCGGCGCCGCCCGGGACGCGGCGCGCCGGCTGGGCAACGCCCGCGCGGAGGGGCGCGCCCGCACGACGCTCACCCAGACGCACCTGACGGCCGGCCGCTTCGACGACGCCGACGCCGAGGCCCGGGTGGCCATGGAGCTGGGACGGGCCGCCCAGGACCCGTGGACCAGCGCGAACGCGCCCAACGAGCGCGGGATCATCGCGATCTACCGCAAGGACCACGCCGACGGCGAGCGCTACCTCCGGCAGGCGATCGACGCCTTCCGGGAGGACGGGAACCGCCCCGGCGAGGCGAGCGCGCTGTGCAACCTGTCGCGCATCCACCTGGCCCTGGACCGCACCGCGAGCGCCGTCGAACTGGCCCGCCAGGGCATCGAGATCTACGACCGGCTCGGCCTGGAACTGCGGCTGGCGAACGGGCGCTACGCACTGGGGCTCGCCCTCGCCCAGGGCGGCCTGCTCACCCAGGCGCTGACCGAGTTCACGCAGGCCCTGGACATCTTCCACAACAACCGCCACCGGCTGTGGGAGGGCGTGACGCACTTCCGCATCGCCGAGGTCCACCTGGCCGGCGGTGAGGCCGCGCGCGCCGCGGCCCACGCCGAACAGGCCATCGCGCTGCGCGGCATCGGCGGGATCTGGCGCCGGGGCACGGTGCTCCAGGTCCTGGGCCGGGCGCTCGTGGAGCTCGGGCAGCCGGACCGGGCCCGGGCGTGCTGGCAGGAAGCGCTCGCGATCTACGAGGAGTTGGGCTCGGCGGAAGCGGCCGAGGTACGGCTGCTCCTGGCCATGTCGACCCCCGTCTGAACCCGCACCGCCCGCCCGGTCCGCGGGCCCACCTGCACTGATGCACGGCCCGGACGAACCGTTCATCGTTCGTTTATCGCCGTTCGGCACTCTGATGGTGTCGATCCGCCGCATCGGGGGGCAGGCGGCCCGGCAGCTGGGGTCACCCGTTAGGGTGCGGGCCCCAGACACACCGTCCGGCGGCCCTCGGGGGAGTCGCCGGACGGACCGTCGACAGACGACAGACGTGACAGGAGTGTTCGCCATGACCGACGCCACCAAGCCCAACGAGCCGGCCAAGCCGCTGGACAGCCACGCTGGTGCCGAGCCGCTGACCACCATGGACAGCCACGCGTCCAGCGAGCCCCTCAAGCTCCAGGACAGCCACGCGTCCGGCGAGCCGCTGAAGCTCCAGGACAGCCACGCGTCCGACGAGCCCCTGGCCACGATGGACAGCCACGCGTCCAACCCGCTGCCGAAGTAACCGGCGGCACGCTCCGACGGCCCGCGCGGGGACACGGGGGAACCACGGGGGCACGGGGGAACGGCCGCGGGGGATCGGGGGAAAACCCGCGGTGCACGACCACGGGGGAAGCACGGGGGAACGGCCGCGGGCGTTCGGGGGAAAACCCGCGGTGCACGGCAACGGGGGAACGGCCGCGGGGATTCGGGGGAAACCCGCGGCGCACGACCACGGGGGAACGGCCGCGGGGATTCGGGGGAAACCCGCGGCGCACGACCACGGGGGAACGGCCGCGGGGATTCGGGGGAAGCCCCGCGGTGCACGGCAACGGGGGGACGGTCGCGGTGGCCCGGAGGGGGGACCACCGCGACCGTCGCGTTTCTGCGTACGCTCAAGGGGTGTTCACCGCCGAGGGACCCACCTTCCGCGAGCTCGCCGTCCAGGCGCTCTCCTCCGTCGAGCGCGGCTACGACCTGCTCGCCCCCACGTTCGACCACACCCCCTTCCGCACCCCGGACCGGGTGCTCGACGCCACCGCCGAGGCGCTCGCGCCGCTCGGGCCGTTCGACGCCGGGCTCGACGTCTGCTGCGGCACCGGCGCGGGCCTCGGCGTCCTGCGGCAGCTGTGCCGCGAGCGGGTGACCGGCACCGACGTCAGCACCGGGATGCTGGCCGGGGCCCGGCGGGCGCACGCGGGGGCCCGTACCCCGGCCGTGGACCTCGTCCGGGCCGACGCCCGCGCGCTGCCCTTCGACGCCGCCTACGACCTGGCCGTCTCCTTCGGCGCCTTCGGCCACTTCCTGCCCGCCGAGCGCCCCGCCCTGTTCGCCGGGGTGCACCGCGCGCTGCGGCCCGGCGGGGTCTTCGCCTTCCCCGTCGGGGCACCACCGCGCCCGTCCTCGCCGCTCTACTGGGCGGCGCTCGGCTTCGACGCGGGGATGCGGGTGCGCAACGCGCTGTGGCGGCCCCCGTTCGTCATGTACTACCGGACCTTCCCGCTGGGCGGCGTACGGACGGACCTGGCCCGGGCCGGGTTCCGCGTCGGACTGCTCCCCCTGGAGCACTTCGGCCGCCGCCCGGACGGCAGCCCCCGCGCCCGCCTGGTCGTGGCCCGCAAGGACGCCCCGGCTACCCCCGGCCGCCCGCGCGGGAGCGGAGCTCGCGCTTGAGGACCTTGCCGCTCGCGTTGCGGGGGAGCTCGGCGACGAACTCGACGGCGCGCGGGACCTTGTAGTTCGCCATCTCGCGCCGGGACCAGGCGATGAGGTCGTCCGCGGTCAGGGTCGAGCCGGGGCGCCGGACCGCGTAGGCCTTGCCCACCTCGCCCAGCCGCGGGTCGGGCACGCCCACCACCGCCACGTCCGCGACGTCCGGGTGCAGGCCCAGCAGCTGCTCGATCTCCGCCGGGTAGGCGTTGAACCCGCCCACGATGAACATGTCCTTGATCCGGTCGGTGATGCGCAGGTTGCCGCGGGCGTCCAGCACCCCGACGTCGCCGGTGCGCAGCCAGCCGTCCGGCGTGACGGCAGCGGCGGTCTCCTCCGGGTCCTCGAAGTACCCGGACATCACGTTGTGCCCGCGCACCCACACCTCCCCCGGCTCCCCCGGCGGCAGCGCCCGGCCCGGGTCCTCCCCCGCCACCACGCGCACCTCGGTCCCCGGGATCGCCCGCCCCGAGGTCTCGGCGACGGTCTCCGCCGGGTCGCCCCGCCGGCACATGGTCACGATGCCGCTGGCCTCGGACAGCCCGTACGCGGTGAGCACGGTCCGGATGCGCAGCTCGCCGCGCAGCCGCTCGACGAGCCGCAGCGGGACCACGGCCGCTCCGGTGACCACCAGCCGCAGGGCGGACAGGTCGTGGTGGTCGCGGGCGGGGTGGTCGAGGATCGACTGGTGCAGGGTGGGCGGTCCGGGCAGGACGGAGATCCGCTCGGCGGCGATGTTGGCGAGCACGGTGTCGACGTCGAAGACCGGCTGCGGGACCATCGTCGCCCCGCGCATCAGGCACGCGATGATGCCCGCCTTGTAGCCGAAGGTGTGGAAGAACGGGTTCACGATCAGGTAGCGGTCGCCCTCCCGCAGCCCCGCGAGTGCGCTCCAGACCTGGTAGCAGCGCAGCGACTGGGCGTGGGTGATCACCGCGCCCTTGGGGCGCCCGGTGGTGCCGGAGGTGAAGACGATGTCCGAGGGGGCGTCGGCGGGCACCGCTTCCGCCCGGCCGCGGACGGCGTCGGCGGCCACCGCGTCCCCGCCGGCGAGGAAGTCCTTCCACGTGCGGAAGCCCACGGGCGCGTCCTCGGCGAGCACCACGGCCTCCTCGAGGTGCGGCAGGCCCGGCAGCGGGCCGGTGCCGGGCCCGTCGGCGGCGGCGCGGCGCAGCGAGGCGACGTACGAGGTGCCGAGGAAGGTGCCGGTGACGAAGAGCAGGCGGGCGCGGCTGCTCCCGAGGACGTACGCGGCCTCGGCGCCCTTGAAGCGGGTGTTGAGCGGGACCAGCACGGCGCCCGCGGAGACCGCGCCGAGGGCGGCGACGATCCAGTCGAGGGAGTTGGGGGCCCAGACGGCGACCCGGTCGCCGGGCTCGGTGCCGGCCGCGAGGCAGGCGGCCGCGGCGCGTTCGACGCGCTCGCCGAGTTCGGCGTACGTGACGCGGGTCCGGCCGTCGACCACGGCCTCGCGGTCGGCGTACCGGGCGGCGGCCTCGCGCACCAGGCGCGGGATGCTGCCCCAGCGCAGGTCGCCGCGCGGGTCGACGTCGTCCGTCCGCGGGTCGACGTCGTCCGTGCCCGGGTCCTCGTCACCGTAGTGGCTGTCGTTCATCAAGGCCTCCCCACCCGCCCCGCTCCCGGTAGCTGACTATCCGTCAGATTAGCTGTAGCCTTCCCCGCTGTCAGTACTGATGCGGCGCACCGGCGCACTCCCACGGAGGTGGCGATGGCGGCAACCCTGAAGGACGCCACGGCGATAGTCGGGATCGGGCAGACCGCCTTCGCCAAGCGGCTCCCGCAGACCGAGAAGGAGTTGGCCTGCCGGGCGATCCTGGCCGCGCTCGACGACGCCGGCATCGCGCCCGCCGAGGTCGACGCGTTCGCCTCGTACACGATGGAGGAGACCGACGAGGTCGAGGTCGCCAAGGCGATCGGCGCCGGCGACGTCACCTTCTTCTCCAAGATCGGCTACGGGGGCGGCGGTTCGTGCGCGACGGTCGGCCACCTCGCCGCCGCGGTCGCCACCGGCCAGGCCACGGTCGGCGTCGCCTGGCGCTCCCGCAAGCGCGGCTCGGGCCCCCGCCCGTGGAAGAACACGGCCGTGCAGCTGCCCACCCCCGGCCAGTGGACCCGGCCCTTCGGCCTGCTGCGGCCGGCCGACGAGATCGGCATGCTCGCGCGCCGCTACATGCACGAGTACGGCGCCACCCGCGACCACCTCTTCAACGTGGCCCTGGCCTGCCGCAACCGCGCCAACCAGAACCCCGCCGCGATGATGTACGAGCGCCCGCTGACCCGCGAGATGTACATGACCGCCCGCTGGATCAGCGAGCCGCTCTGCCTCTTCGACAACTGCCTGGAGACGGACGGGGCGCTGGCCTGCGTCATCGTCTCCGCCGAGCGGGCCCGCGACTGCCGGCAGCGGCCGGTGTACGTGCACTCCGCCGCCCAGGGCCTGCCCGCCCAGCACCACGGCATGGTCAACTACTGGAACGACGACCCGCTGTCCGGCCCCGCCTGGACGGCCGCCCGCCACCTGTGGAAGCAGGCCGACTTCGGCCCGCAGGACGTGGACGTGGCCCAGATCTACGACGCCTTCACCCCGCTCATCCCGCTCTCCCTGGAGGGCTACGGCTTCTGCGGGCGCGGCGAGGGCGCGGCCTTCACCGAGGGCGGCGCGCTGGAGATCGGCGGCCGGCTGCCCCTCAACACCGGGGGCGGCGGCCTGTCCGAGGCGTACGTCCACGGCTTCAACCTGATCAACGAGGGCGTCAAGCAGCTGCGCGGCACCTCCACCGCCCAGGTGGCGGACGCCACCACCTGCCTGGTCACGGCGGGCGAGGGCGTGCCGACGTCCGCGATCCTGCTGCGCGCGTGACCGCGGCGGCGCACCACCGATCCGACGACGTGAGCGAGGAGCCGGAGCGAATGACCGACACGATGACGGCGGACGGCCTGCTGCTGCCGGTGCCCGACGAGGACGGGGCCCCGTTCTGGGAGTACGCGGCCCGCGGCGAACTGCGCGTCCAGGCCTGCGCCGACTGCGGGCGGCTGCGCTTCCCGCCGCGCCCGTGCTGCCCGCACTGCCAGTCGTTCGCGAGCGAGTGGCGGCTGATGAGCGGACGCGGGCGGATCTGGTCGTACGTACTGCCACACCCCCCGCTGCTGCCCGCGTACGCCGCCCAGGCCCCGTACAACGTCGTCCTGGTGGAGCTCGCCGAGGCCCCGCAGATCCGGCTGGCCGGGAACCTGGTGGCCGCGCCGGACGCCCCGCTGGACTCCGTGGACCCGGCGCGGCTGCGCATCGGGGCGCGGGTGCAGGTGGCGTTCACCGAGGTCGGGGGCGTGAGCGTGCCGCGCTGGCTGCTGGAGCGGGCGTGAGCGCCGGCTCCGGCTCGGGCTCGGACTCCGGCTCGGGTGGCACCGACCCGGGTGGCGCCGGCCCGGGTGGCGCCGGCCCGGGCTCCGGCGGGATCCGGGTCGAGCGGGACGGGGCCACCGGTGTCGCGGTGGTCACCCTCGACCGGCCCGCCCGGCACAACGCCGTGGACCTCGCCATGGCCGCCGAGCTGGCCGCCACCTGGCGGGCGTTCCGCTTCGACGACACCGTCCGGGCGGTGGTCGTGACGGGCGCGGGCGACGCCGCCTTCTGCACCGGCATCGACCGCTCGGTGAAGGTGGACCAGCCGCCGACCCCGTACGGCATCGAGGACCCGATGATCGGCATCGGCCCGAAGGCCGCCGGACTGTGGACCCCGGTGATCGCCGCCGTGAACGGCATGGCCTGCGGCGGGGCCTTCTACCTGCTGGGCGAGACGGAGTTCGTCGTGGCCTCGACCACCGCGAGCTTCTTCGACCCGCACACGACCTACGGCATGGTCAGCGCCTACGAGGCGGTCTACATGGCCCAGCGGATGCCGTTCGGCGAGGTCGCCCGGATGTCCCTGATGGGCACGGCGGAACGGCTCTCGGCCCGCCGCGCGTACGAGATCGGGCTGGTCTCCGAGCTCACCGAGCCGGGCGCGGAGCTGGCGGCCGCCGTGCGGTGCGCGCAGACCCTGGCCGGGTATCCGGCGACGGCCGTGCAGGGCACCGTACGGGCGCTGTGGTCCGCCAAGGAGGCGGCCAGGGCCGCGGCCCTGGCGCAGGCCCCGCACCTGATCACGCTGGGCAACCTGGCACCGGAGCGGCAGGCCGAGCTGTTCAGCTCGCGGCGGGCGACGGGCTCGGGGAGCCCGGGTCCGGGGTTCCGGCTCCGCTGACCGGCGTGACGGACAGGACCACGCAGCTCGTGACGTCCCCGGCCAGTGCGGGCTTCGTCATCGGCACGGTGAGCGGCCGGCTGTCGAGGGCGTCGAGGGTGAGGGCGACGGTGTTGCGGTCGATCTCGACGTCGGCCGCGGTGCCCGTGTCGCCCCGGAAGGCGACGGTGACCTCGAAGGTCCGCGTCGTGGAGAGCCGCGAGTGGACCTGGACGGTGGAGGCGGTGGCCGGTCCGGCCTTCTTCCCGCCCGGGGTCCGGGTCGTGCCCCGGGAGCCGGCGCAGGTCAGGACGTAGGCGTAGCCCGGCTCGGCGGAGGAGGGGGCGGGGGTGCTGCCGCCCTGGCCGCTGCTGCTGCCGCTGGTGCCGTCGTAGTCGGTGTCGGAGTGCGTCCCGTTGTGCTTCTTCGAACTGGAGCAACCGCCGCCGGACCCGCCGTCCTTGTGGACGGAGCCGCCGCCCGAGCCGTGGCCGTGGCCGGAGAACCCGGTCAGACCGAGTACGACGACGGTGATCACGGACGCGAACCTGACGCGGCGGCGCAGCATGGCCGGATTCCCTCCCCTGGGCGAACCCGGGGCACGCTACCAGGACGTGCGGGAACGGGTCCGGGGCCCCGCCACCGCGCATGCCGGAGGGCCTCCCGGGTACCCGCGGACAGGCGGTCCCGGACCCCGTCGGGGTGGGAGTGCGCCGTGTCCCCGGCGGGCGTAGCGTCGGGAACGAGAGCCCGACTCAGGAGGCCGAGATGGTCCGCAACGTCCTCGGTTCCGTGGTGGGGCTCGTGGGAGCGACGGCCGCCGTTCTCAGCCCCTTCCGTGCCTGGTACGACGGCCGTCTCGGACGCGACTACCGCCTCGGGGAGCTCTTCTCCGCCGACGGGATCAGCGACGCCCACGCCACCCTGATGTGGTCCCTGTTCCTGCCCTTCGCCTGCGCGGCCGTGCTGACGCTGGTCGCGGTCGTCCTGCGGTCCCGGATCCTGATGGCCGTCGCGGGCGTCGTGGTGCTCGGCTTCACCGTCCTGTGGATGGTCCGGCAGGGCCAGGCAGCGGGCGAACTGGCCGTGGGGAACGGCGGGCAGGGCCTCGGCCCGGGCGTGGCGAACGCGCTCGGCGGCGGCCTCTTCCTGCTGATCGGCGCGGCCGTCATGAGCGGTCGGCGGCCCCGGCCCCGGGTCGGCGGCTACGAGGCCGGCCGCCCCGCCCGCGGCGCCCCGCCGGGCCGCGACACCGCGCCCGCCCGCATCCCGCGCGCCTACGACCCCGAGGGGCACGGACGGCACCGCGCGCCGGACGCCGGGCTCGACCACGGCCCGGCGCTGGGCTCCCCGCTGCACGAGACCGAACCCGGTCCCGACGCCGCGGACCACGGCCCCCCGCTCGGGCCTCCGTCGCATGGCGGGACCCCCGGCCCCACGACCGCCCACGACGACGAACACGGCCCGGCACTCGGCGCCCCGCTGCACGAGACCGAACCCCGCCCCGACGGCCCGGACCACGGCCCCCCGCTGGGCCCCCCGCTGAACAAGCCCTAGGTGGCCGAGCGGCCCTCCGGGACACCCCGCCCCACAGCCACGGGAGCGGCCGCCCCGTGGTGTGCGGGGCAGCCTCTTGAGGCGTGGGGACCCGCGCACCACGGGGCGGCCCACGAAGCGAGCCCGCCGCACCCCGCCCCTTCCAGAAACCGGGGGCTCCGCCCCCGGACCCCCGCGCCTCGATCGCCGGCGGGGGCGGATTCCAGCCCCGCCGGCGCCTGAGGCGATCACGACGCCGTACGCGTCCCCGTCCCCTTCGCCGCGTCCAGCGCGTACACACAGCGGTCCTTGCTGCACGCGTAGACCACGCCCGCCTTGGCGACCGGCGAGCCGGTGATCTCGCCGCCGGTGGCGAGCTTCCACCGGAGCTGCCCGCCGGCCGCGTCCAGCGTGTACAGGCAGTGGTCGGCGGAGCCGAAGTGGACCCGCCCCTCGGCCACGGCCGGGGCGCCGGTGATCTCGCCGCCCGCGGCGAAGCGCCACTTCGGCGTGCCCGTGACCGCGTCCAGCGTGTAGAGCGCCGAGCCGGCGCCCAGGTGGATGCTGCCGCCCGCCACGATCACCGGCTCGGCCGACTGGCGCGGCTCGGTCGCGATCCGCCACCGGTCCTTGCCCGTCGTCGCGTCGAGCGCGTACACCGTGCCCAGGTAGTCGGCGAGGTACACCCCGCCGCCGGTGACCGCCGGCCCTGGCGCGAAGGCCGGCGGCGCCAGGAAGACGGCCGGCGCCTCGAAGTGCCAGCGGACCCGCCCGGTGGCGGTGTCGGCCGCGATGACCCGGGTGCCGGCGGCGATGTACACGTAGCCGTCCGGGGCCGGGGTGACGCGCACCGGCACGTTCCCGCAGGAGGCCGCGTCCCCGACGGGGTACGACCACTGCTCGGTGCCGGTCCGGGCGTCCAGCGCGCGCAGCCGCGCGTTCTGCCAGACGTACACCGTGCCGTCGTGGATGACCGGCGCGGCCTCGGGCGTCTCGAAGTCGGTCTGGGCGCCGGAGGTCTCCCACAGCTGCTGCCCGTTCGCGGCCTCCCAGGCCTGTACGCCGCCGCCGCGGGTGGCGGTCACGACCGTGCCCCGGTCGGCCTTGAGGGCGTACACCCAGGCGTCCGTCTGGAGCCGCCACCGCTCGGTGCCGTCCTTGGCGTCCAGCGCGTACAGGGACGGGCCGTCGGAGGCGTGGATCCGGCCGTCCGCCACCTGCATCGCCCAGGCGACCTCTCGGGTCTTGAACTGGCGGCGGCCGCTGGCCACGTCGAGGGCGTGCACCTCGAAGGAGGTGACGTACAGCAGGTCCCCGTCGACGCTCGGCGTGCCCCAGACCTCGTTGGACATCCGGAACCGCCACGGCCGCCAGCGCCCGCTGTCCGGTGCGGGGCCGGGGCGCGGCACGGTGGACGACGCGGCCGCGGCGCCGTCGGCGGCGATGGACAGGGCCGAAGGCGCGGAGGAGGTCGCGGGGGCCGGCGGCGCGTCCACGCCGGCCGGCGGGCGGATCCAGCCGGTGGCCGGCCCCGGCTCGGCCACGGCCGAGGCAGCGGCGGCCCGCCCGGCCCGCGGGCCGGGACCGATCGGCACGGGCACGGCACCCAGGCGGACCGGTTCCCCGGAGGAAGCGGGCAGGGACGACCCCGCCGGCACCGGTGCGGCCCCCGGGCCGCGGCCCGGGCCCGGCGGGTGCGGCGGCCGCGGCGGCGTCGCCTGGCCGGTCCGCGGGTCGTTCGCCCAGGCCGGCTCCGGCCGCTCGCGGCGGTGGGTGGCCGGCCCCGCGGCGGGGCCGGGGTGGGGTTCCGGGGCGCTCTGGGCCGGACCGGGCCGGCCCGCGTGGCCGGCCGCGCCCGGCGTGGTGGTCGTACGCCCGGAGGCCCCGGCGCGCCGCTGCTCGATCAGCTCCACCGCCCGGGCCGGCAGCCACGCCGAGGCCGTGCCGCTGTCGTCGCCGGCCGCGAAGAGGTGCGGGGCCAGCTGCGCCTGCAGGTCGGCCGGGGTGGGCCGGAGCGTGGCGTCCATCTGCATGCAGGACTCGATGAGCGGCCGCAGCTCCTCGGGCAGCCCCTCCAGGTTCGGGCCCTCGCGCAGCAGCATGAACACCGTCTCGACCGGGTTCGCGCCGTGGAACGGCGGGTGACCGGTGGCGGCGAAGACCAGCGTCGAGCCGAGCGAGAAGACGTCGCTCGCGCCCTTCACGCTGCGCGAGTCCTTCGCCTGCTCGGGCGACATGTAGGCGGGGGTGCCGACCGCGACGTTCGTCATGGTCAGACGGGTGTTGGAGACGCCGCTCGCGATGCCGAAGTCGATCACGCGCGGGCCGTCCTCGACGACGAGCACGTTCGACGGCTTCAGGTCGCGGTGGACCAGCCCGGCCCCGTGGATGGACTGCAGGGCCTCGGCGATGCCGGCGGCCAACCAGCGCACCGCCTGCGCGGGCATCGGCCCGCACTCGTTGACGATCTCCTCCAGGGAGGGCGCGGGCACGTACGCCGTGGCCAGCCAGGGCACCGCGGCCCGCGGGTCGGCGTCCACGACCGCGGCGGTGTAGAAGCCGCTGACCGCGCGCGCCGCCTCCACCTCGCGCGTGAAGCGCACCCGGAAGAGCTGGTCCTCGGCGAGCTCGGTGCGCACCGTCTTGATCGCCACGCGCCGTCCGGACGCCGAGCGCGCCAGGTACACCAGACCCATGCCGCCCGCGCCGAGTCTGCCCAGCACCTCGAACGGACCGATCCGTCGCGGGTCGTGCTGCGTCAGCTGCTCCATTACTCGCCTGCCACCTCCCCGTACGGGCCGTCGTCCGGACCCGCTCCAAACAGCCCCGTGCAGCGTCTCACCCCGGCCGGGCCCCGTGGGGTCCGGCCCGGGGACGTGCACCCCGACTCCGTCGGTCCTGACGCTGTCGGTCGTCCTGCTCTTTGATTCTGCCGGTCCCGATTCTGTCGGTCCGGGGCCGGATGGGCGAACCCGGGGGCGTCTCGGGGTGTCTCACCGCGTTCCGGACGACTCGGACGGCGTAAGGGGGGCCCCGCGCGGCCGGTACGGGCGCCCGTCGGACGGTGCCGGACGCCCCGGAACGGGCCGGGCGGGGGCCGGGAACGCGCGGTCCGGGGCGCCCGCCGGCGTCGCTCCAGGACTCAGACGGCCTCGCTGAGCAGGGCGAACGCCGCGCCCTGGTTGTCGGCGACGACGGCCACCCGCCCGTAGGGGGTGTCGAACGGATCGGCGCTGACCCGGCCGCCGAGCCGGCGGAGGGTCGCCACCGAGCGGTCGCAGTCGGGCACCGCGAAATACGCCAGGAAATGCGCCGGCATCGCCTCGGGGAACGCGTCCGTGATCACACTGCGTCCGACGATCGCCGTGTCGGGCCCCGGTTTCGCACCCGGCGGCGACCAGGTGCGGTACTCGATGCCCGCGTCGTCCCGGTCCTGGGGCACGTATCCGAAGACCTGGGCGTAGAAGGTGTCCACGGCGTCCCGGTCGCGGGTGTAGAGCTCGGTCCAGCAGTACGAGAACGACTCGCCGTGCCGTTCGAAGCCGTGGTGCGTACCGGGCTCCCAGAGGCCGAAGACGGCCCCGCCCGGGTCGGCGGCCAGGGCCACGCTGCCGTACGGGCCCACGGGCATCGGATCCATGATCACCTGGCCGCCCGCGGCACGGATCCGGGCGGCGGTGGCGCGCGCGTCCTTGGCCGCGAGGTAGACGTTCCACACGGTGGGCATGCGGCCGTCGGGCTTGGGGGCGAGGGCGGCGACGTTGCGGCCCTCGCAGTAGGCCTGGGTGTAGCCGCCGTACTCGGGACCCGCGCTGTCGCCGAAGGTCCACTCGAAGAGCTCGCCGTAGAACCTCTTGCCCGCCTCGACGTCGGGGAGCGAGGCGTCGACCCAGCAGGGCGTGCCCTCTGCGAATGCGGCCATGGACCGGTCCTTCCCTTGCGCGGGTGTCCCCCCTGCCCGTGCTGTCAAACTAATGGGCTCGCGCCGGTCACGCACCGAGAGCGGGCCGCCGCCCCGGACGCGGTCCGGGGCCGCCGGGGCGGGGCCGCCGCCGCCGGCCGGGCGGGCCGGGCCCGCGGCCGCTCGTCCACCAGAGTTGTCCACAGCCTGTTGATAAGACTATTCGGGTGAGCCCGGCCCCGCCCGGCGGGCCGGGCTCACCCGCGCACGCCGAGCACGCCCGGCCGCCCGGTCCGCCGCACCGCCCGAGCCGCCGGTCACGCTGCGCGGTCGACCGGGAGCGTGGCGGAAACGGCGTCGGTGCGGGGTGGGTGCGAGCGGGCGCCCCGGTGCGGCGGAGGAGCCGGAAGCGGGCCCGGAACGGGGCCGGAACGGGGCCGGAACGGGGCCGGAACGGGGCCGGAGCGGGGCCGCGAAGGCCCCGCCGGGAGCCGGTAACCCCATTTGCAGGCGGCCGAATCGCGCGCGGATCACCCCTCGGTAAGCTGACGGCATGACAGGACAAGTGCGCACCGTCGACGGCCGCGTGGCCGGTCGGCGTGGACAGGCGACGCGGCAGAAGCTGCTCGACTGCCTCAGCGAGATGCTCAGCTCCTCGCCGTATCGCGACGTCAAGGTCATCGACGTCGCCCGCAAGGCCGGGACCTCGCCGGCGACCTTCTACCAGTACTTCCCCGACGTCGAGGGCGCGGTACTGGAGATCGCCGAGGAAATGGCCACCGAGGGCGCCCAGTTGACCTCCCTGGTCGAGGGCCGCACCTGGGTCGGCAAGTCCGGCTGGCAGGCGGCCGAGGAACTTGTCGAGGGATTCCTGGACTTCTGGCGCAAGAACGACGCGATCCTGCGCGTGGTCGACCTCGGTGCGGCCGAGGGCGACAAGCGCTTCTACAAGATCCGCATGAAGATCCTGAACTCCGTCACCAACTCCCTCACGGAGTCGATGAAGGAGCTCCAGGCCAAGAACAAGCTCGACAAGGACGTCAGCGCCGCCGCCATGGCCGGCTCGCTCGTCGCGATGCTCGCGGCGGTCGCCTCGCACCAGAAGGGCTTCCAGACCTGGGGCGTCAAGCAGGCGGAGCTCAAGCCGAACCTGGCGCTGCTGGTGCACCTGGGCGTCACCGGCAAGAAGCCGACCAGGTGACCACGGGCGGCGCCCGGTGAGGCCGGGTGACGCCCACTGACGACCGGGCGCCGGTCGGCCGCAGCGGGTCTCGGGGGAGATCCCGCGCGGCCGGCGACCCCGGCACATCCTGTCTGCGCGGCGGCGGGCCACTCGGGGGTCCGCCGCCGCGGTGCGCGTACGGGCGGCCACAGCTCGGTCGCAGTCCGTACGGGCGGCCACAGCGCCGCCGCGGTCCGTACCGGCGGCCGCACCGCCGCCGCGGTCGGCGTACGGGCGGCCACCGTCGCGCCGCGCGCCCGAGCCCTCAGCGCCGCTCCAGGCGGAAGAGGCGGATCTCCCGCTCGATGCGGGCCTGGTACGTCGCGTACGGCGGCCAGAAGCCCAGCACCGCCCGCCACGCCCGGGCCCGCTCCTCCCCCGCCAGCAGCCGGGCCCGGACCGGGATGTCCTGCCCCTTCCAACTCACCTCCGCATCGGGGTGCTTGAGCAGGTTGGCGGTCCAGGCGGGGTGCCCGGGGCGGCCGAAGTTGGAGCCGATCAGGATCCAGGTGCCGGCACCCTCCTCCGGCATGCACGCCAGCGGCGTCGCCCGCGGCAGGCCGGACTTGGCTCCCTTGGCGGTGAGGATCACCCCGGGCAGCATCTTGGCGCTGAGGATGACCTTGCCGCGGGTGAGCCGGTGGACCGCGCGGTCCATGGCCGGGATGAAGTGCGGGGCGATCCTGGCGAACGTACGGGTCGAGGAGACCTTCTGCATCAGGCGGACACCGGGAGGCATCAGACGGCCACCCTTTCTTCTCCGGAGCCGGCGGGGCCGGCCGTGGGGACCGCGGCGCGGACCGCGGCGGGAACCGTGGTGGGAGGGGAGCCGGGAGCGGGGGCGAACAGCCCGGCCCGGTCGGCGGCGTGCGCGCGGAGCCGGTGCACGGGCCCGAAGAGCAGCTCGTCGGCCGCGGCCCGCTTGAAGTACAGGTGCGCGTCGTGCTCCCAGGTGAAGCCGATGCCGCCGTGCAGCTGCACCGCCTCCGCCGCGGCCGTGCGCAGCGCCTCCAGCGCCTGCGCGAGGGCGAGGCCGCCCTGCCCCGGGTCCCAGGCCGCGTAGTAGGCCGCGGAGCGGGCCGCCTGTACCTGCACGTAGACGTCGGCCAGCCGGTGCTTGACGGCCTGGAACGAGCCGACGGGCCGGCCGAACTGCTCGCGGGTGCGGACGTACTCCACGGTCCTGGCCAGGGCCTGTCCGGCGGCCCCGGCGGCCTCGGCGGCCAGCGCCGCGGCCGCGCCCCGGCCCGTCGCCGCGAGCGCGGCGCACACGTCCGCCTCGTCGTCCGACCCGAGCAGCTCGGCGGGGACGTCGCGCAGTTGGACCCGGCCCTGGGGGCGGGTCTCGTCGAGGGCGGTCTGGCGGGCCCTGACCACGCCCGCGGCGTCGGCCCGTACGAGGAACAGCTGCGCGCGGCTGCGCGCGAAGCCGCCGGTGTGCGCGGCGACGACGAGGAGGTCGGCGCTGTGCCCGTCCAGGACCTGGGCCGCCTCGCCGTACAGCCGCCAGGCCCCGGCGCCGTCCCGCACCGTGGCGTCACCCCGCACCGTGGCGTCGTCCCGCACCCCGGGCCGGGCGGGCTCCCCGCCCCCGGTCTGCACCGCGGGCGTCGGCCGGGCCTGTACGCCGCCGGCGCGACCGCCGCCGGCCCAGGCGCCGGGGGCGCTGTCGGCGGTCAGGTCGAGGGCGGTGGACAGGGCCGTGCCCGGCACCACGAGGGCGGCGGTGAGCTCCCCGGCGGCGAGGGCCGGCAGCAGTCGGGCCCGCTGCTCGGGGGTGCCGAGGGCCGCGATCAGGGGGGCGGCCAGCAGGGACGTGGCCAGCAGGGGCGAGGGGGTCAGCGTCCGCCCGGTCTCCTCGCAGGCGAGGACCAGCTCGGTGAGGCCGCAGCCGACCCCGCCGGACTCCTCGGGCAGCGCGAGCCCGGGCAGCCCGAGCCGGTTGGCGAGCAGCTGCCAGAGCGCGCGGTCGTATCCGGGTGCGGTGCGTACGGCGGCCTTGACCTCGTCCGGGCCGCTGCGTTTGGCCAGCAGTTCCCTCAGCGTGCGACGGATCTCGTCCTGCTCGGCTGTGAAGGCGGCGTCCATCGGCGGGCTCCTCCCGTATCTGACGGCGCGTCATATTAGGGCGGGCGGACGGGAATGCACAGCGTCACGCGACACCCAACTGGAGCACCCCGCCGGCAGCGGCCGGAGCGGGCGGCGGCCTCGCGGGCCACCGTCGCGCCGCACGCCCGCCCGCGCCGGGCCGAAGACGCCCCGGCCGCGGGCCGGCCGCCACCCCCTTCCACCCCCGCCGAACCTGACGTACCGTCAGATTCATGTCAGCAGCCACCCTCCACGCCCCCGCCCCGGCCCGGTCCGGCCCCCGCCGCCGGGTCGCGGTCGTCGGCGTCGCGCTCTCCGACTGCGGCCGGGTCGACGAGGCCACCCCGTACGCCCTGCACGCCCAGGCCGCCCGGCGCGCCCTCGCCGACTCCGGCCTCGACCGCTCGGTCATCGACGGCTTCGGCTCGGCCGGCCTGGGCACCCTGGCCCCGGTCGAGGTGGCCGAGTACCTGGGCCTGCGGCCCACCTGGGTGGACTCGACCGCGGTGGGCGGCTCGACGTGGGAGGTGATGGCCGCGCACGCGGCGGAGGCCATCGCCGCCGGCACGGCCAACGCCGTCCTGCTGGTCTACGGCTCCACGGCCCGCGCCGACATCAAGGCCCGGCGCCGCACCTCGAACCTCTCCTTCGGCGCCCGCGGCCCCCTCCAGTTCGAAGTCCCGTACGGCCACACCCTGATCGCGAAGTACGCCATGGCCGCCCGCCGCCACATGCACGAGTACGGCACCACCCTGGAGCAGCTCGCCTCGGTCGCCGTCCAGGCGCGGGCGAACGCCGCCACCAACCCCGACGCGATGTTCCGGACCCCGATCACCGTGGACGACGTCCTGTCGGGCGAGATGATCGCGGACCCGTTCACGAAGCTGCACTGCTGCATCCGCTCGGACGGCGGCTGCGCGGTCCTGCTGGCCGCCGAGGACTACGTCCCCGACACCGCCAAGGAGCCGGTCTGGATCCTCGGCGCCGGCACCTCGGTGTCCCACACCACGATGTCGGAGTGGGAGGACTTCACCGTCTCCCCCGCCGCCGTGTCGGGGCGGCTCGCCTTCGAGCGGGCGGGGGTGCGGCCGGCCGACGTCGACCTCGCCCAGATCTACGACGCCTTCACGTACATGACCCTGGTGACCCTGGAGGACCTGGGGTTCTGCGGGAAGGGCGAGGGCGGGGCGTTCGTGGAGAAGGGCCGGCTGCTGCGCGACGGCGAGCTGCCGGTGAACACCGACGGCGGCGGGCTGTCCGCCTGCCACCCCGGCATGCGCGGGCTGTTCCTGATCGTGGAGGCCGTCCGCCAGCTGCGCGGCGAGGCCGGCGCGGGCCAGGTCCGCAAGGCGGGCGGGCGACTGCCGGAGCTGGCCGTCGCCTCGGGCACCGGCGGCTGGTTCTGCTCCTCGGGCACGCTGGTCCTCGGCCGCGGCTGAGGTGGGCCGGTCGGGGGGCCTCGCCTGCAGTCCGCCCGGCGTTTGCGGGGGCGGAGGCATCCGGAGCCCGCTTCGGGTGGCCGTGCCCGGGGGGGGGGGGGGCCCCCGCGCGGGGCCCCCCCCGGGCCGCACGCCCACGCCCCCCAATAGGCACCACCACAAAACCAC
>NZ_JBIVNX010000010.1:0-72147 GCF_044753805.1 Streptomyces sp. NPDC093225 | reverse complement strand
CGTCCCGTGGCGTGTGGGTCCCCTCGGCGCTTGACCCGGCAGGGCCTGCAGGCCCTGCCGCCTCAAGGGCCTCCCCCACACACCACGGGACGGCCGACTCCCGCGCGTTCGTGCAGCCGTGTTGCCGATGGGCTTCGACAGGGCGGCGCTCGCGCGTTTCGCGAACGCGGCTCCGGTAGCGGATTGGCCGCCGGGAAAAGGCGGTTGACCTGTGCCAGCCCGGCCGGATTGGGTGCGGGGATGAGCGGGCTGCGCATCACCACACCGACCGGGGACACCGCCCTGGAGCACTGGCGGTACGTCCACAACGAGATCGTCCCCCCGGACGCCCTCTCCCTCGACCAGGTCCGGGACCGGGCCGCGCGCCACCACCTCGAGGTGGCGTACCTGGGGGACGTGGCCGTGGGCTGTACCACCGTCCGGCCGCCGGCCGCCGTCGCTGCGGCCGCCGCGGCGGACGGCCTCGCTCCGCCGGCCCGGCCCACCGCCACGGTCATCGCGCGGGTGCTCCCCGCCCACCGCGGCCGGGGCTTCGGCACCGAGCTCTACGCCCGGGCCCTGGCCACGGCCCGGGAGCTGGGCGCCGAGGCCGTCGAGACCGTGGTCCTGGCCTCGAACCCGGAGGGCCTGCGGTTCGCCGGTGCCCGGGGCTTCGTGGAGTTCGACCGGTACGTCCTGCCCGGCGACACCGTCGCGTACGTGGAACTGCGCCTGGCCGGGCTCCCGCCCGTCAGCCCGCCCGCCGGCTCACCAGCGCCACGATGAAGCAGGCCGAGGAGGCCAGCGAGGCGAGGGCCCGGACGTGGTTGCCCGCCGTCCACACGCGGACGTAGTCCAGCCAGGGCTGCACGCTGCCCGGCGCGGCCGGGTCCAGCGCGGCCAGCGCGTCGTTGCGCGGGATGTGGAAGCCCATCGTCCACAGGAACGAGCCGATGAGGTACAACAGCGCCCCCGCGAGCATCCAGCCCGCCCCCGGCGTCTTCCAGTGGGTGACGGCGTAGATCCCCGAGGCGAGCGCGAGGGCGGCGGCGCCCATGAACGCGCCCAGGAAGGCCGGGTTGATCACCGCGACGTTGATCGACTGCATCGCGGTGATCCCCTCCTTGGGCGAGAGCGCGGACAGCGCGCGCATCACACCGGTGGAGAAGGCGTAGAAGACTCCGGCGACGAGCCCGGCGGCCAGGGCGGAGGCGAGGACCAGTGAGAACGAGACCTTGTTTTCCATGTCCCCATCACACCGGGACCTTGGCGCGGAAGACATGCTTCAGACGCTCCGGCGCCTGTTCAACCGTCTCACTCCACCGGCGCTCTGGTTCGATGGCCCCATGACGACCACGCCCGAGGACTTCCACGCAGTCCTGCACGCCCTGCGCGTCTGGGACACCGACCTGCCCTCGTTCGACCCGGGCTCCGCCCCCGGGGCCCCGCTGCCGCTGTTCCGGGACTGGTTCGCGCACGCGGCCAAGGCCGGCCAGACCGAGCCGCACACCATGGCCCTCGCGACCGCGGACCCCGACGGGCGGCCGGACGTCCGCACCGTGATGCTGCACGAGGCGGACGAGCAGGGCTGGCACTTCGCCTCGCACTCGGGCAGCGCGAAGGGCCGCCAGCTGGCCGCCCGCCCCGAGGCCGCGCTCGGGTTCTACTGGCCCGCGGTCGGCCGCCAGGTCCGGGTGCGGGGCGCGGTGCACACCGCCACGCCCCAGGAGAGCCGCGCCGACCTGGCCGTACGCTCGCGGGGCGCGCTCGCGGCCGCGCTGACGGGCCACCAGAGCGAGGTGCTGGGCTCCCGCGAGGAGCTGGTGGCGGCCTCGTCGGAGGCGTGGGAGCGGGCCGGGCGGGAGCCGGACGCACCGGCGCCGACCTGGACGCTGTACGTACTGCGGCCGCGCGAGGTCGAGTTCTTCCAGGGCGACCCCGAACGCCGCCACGTCCGCCTCCGCTACCGCCGCGACCCCGCCGACGCGGCCACCTGGGTCCGCGAACTGCTCTGGCCCTAAGGGCCTGATCCAAGAGACAGGCCCCAGGGACGTCGGGCTCGCGTCCGGGCCGGGCCGGGCCCGGCAGTTCGCCGGACCCCCGGCCGCGCCCCGTCAGGCCACGGACCCCTGCGCCGGGCCTGCTGCCCGTCCTGCGCAGGGCCGGAACACCGGGACGGCCGGCCCCCCGCCCTCGCCCTCGCCCTCGCGCCGGAACGCCACCTCCAGGGGCATCCCGATCCGCAGCTCCGCCCCGGGGCACTCGACGACCTCGGTCATCATCCGCGGCCCCTCCTCGAGGTCCACGACGGCGGCGACGTAGGGCACCCGGCCCCCGAAGGGCGGCAGGTCGTTGCGGTGCACGACGGACCACGTGTAGAGCGTCGCGCGACCGCTCGCCTCCTCCCACCCCGTCTCCTCGCTCCAGCAGTACGGGCAGAACTCGCGCGGGTAGTGGTGGGCCCGCCCGCACCCCCCGCACCGGCGCAGCAGCAGCCGCCCCGCCCCGGCGGCCTCCCACCACGGCCGCGTGAAGGCGTCCACCTCCGGCAGGTCGAACCGCGGCCCGGCGGCCCGCACGACGGGTCCCGGGGACGCGGCGACGGAACCGCCCGCAGTGGCCGGGGCCGCGCCGGTCAGGGGCGCGCCGGCCGGGGGCGTACCGCCCGCAGTGCTCGGGGACGTACCCGCGGAAGCGCCCGCGGCGCTCGTGGAGGCACTCAAAGGAACAGTCCCATCGCCCGGTCCGCCGACCACACCTGCCAGCTCATCGCGACCAGCGCGACCACCGAGATCAGCGCCATCATCGCGTTCTGCCCCTGCTCGGCCCAGTCGTGGATCATCAGCACCAGGTAGAGCAGGTTCAGCAGCAGCCCGCCCACCAGCGCGACCGGCGTCAGCAGGCCCACCACCAGGCCGAGGCCGATGGCCAGCTCGGCGTACACCACGACGTACGCCATCAGCCGGGGCCGCGGCTGCACGACCTGCGCGAAACCGGTCCGCACGAACGGCCAGCGGTGCTTCCCCGCGACGTCCGCGGCCCAGGCGATGCCCGTGCCGCGCTCGAACCAGCCCTTCTTGTCCTTGTGCCGCCAGCTCTCCAGCCACCACAGGCCGAGGCCCATCCGCAGGACGGCGACCCACTCCGCCCCGCTCAGCACGACGCTCCGCACCGGCCCACCACCTCCCTCGCGCTCCCGCACCCCACCGATCTGACGGTACGTCAGTTCAGCGGATCCGGAGGCCGCCGCACAAGCCCCCCGACACGACCTCGCACACCCGCGCCCGCACCCTCGACCGCCCTCGACCGCCCCCACGGCCCGCCCCGTGATCGATTCGCAACCGATTCCCGGCTTGACCGAGACCCATCAACGCTGCGTGCCGATACGCTCACGGCCCATGCTGGAAAACGCCGACCCCGCCGACCTCGGCGACTGCACCGAGCCCCGCCCCGTCTACGTCATCGGCGCCGGCCCCGGCGGCCTGGCCGCCGCCGCGGCGCTGCGCGCCCGCGGGGTCCGGGCGGTGGTGGTCGAGAAGTCCGGGGAGGTCGGGGCCTCCTGGCGCCGCCACTACGACCGGCTGCACCTGCACACCACCCGCCGCCTGTCGGCCCTCCCGGGCCTCGCGATACCCCGCCGGTTCGGGCGCTGGGTGGGCCGCGACGACGTCGTCCGGTACCTGGAGGGGTACGCCGAGCACCACGACCTGGAGCTGATCACCGGCGTCGAGGTGACCCGGGTCGACCCGGCGCCGGACGGGCCCGACGGACCCGGCTGGGTGCTGCACGGCACCGGCGGGCGGGAACTCTCCGCCACCGCCGTGGTGGTCGCCACCGGCTTCAACCACACCCCGCACCTGCCGGACTGGCCGGGCCGCGGGACCTTCACCGGCACCCTCCGGCACGCGGGCGAGTACCGCAACGCCGAGCCGTACGCGGGCCTCGACGTGCTCGTCGTCGGCACCGGCAACACCGGCGCCGAGATAGCCGTCGACCTGGTCGAGGGCGGCGCGGCGCGGGTGCGGCTGGCGGTGCGCACCGCGCCCCACATCGTGCGCCGCTCCACCCTGGGCTGGCCCGCCCAGCGCACCGGCGTCCTGGTCCGCCGGCTGCCGGTGCGGCTCGTGGACCGGCTCGGGGCCTGGGTCGCGAAGGTCTCGGTGCCCGACCTGACGGAGCACGGGCTGCCGCGCCCGGAGACCGGCCTGTACAGCCGGGTCCGGGAGGGCGCGATCCCGGTGCAGGACGTCGGCCTGATCGACGCGGTGCGCGCCGGGAAGGTCGTACCGGTGGCGGCGGTGGAGTCCTTCGACGGCGCCGAGGTGGTGCTGGCGGACGGCAGCCGGATCACCCCGGACGCGGTGGTCGCGGCCACCGGGTACCGGCGCGGGCTGGAGGACCTGGTCGGACACCTGGGCGTGCTGGACGAGCGGGGCCGACCGCGGGCCCACGGGCCGCAGCCGGCCGGCGACGCGGCGGCGCCGGGGCTGTACTTCACGGGCTACACGAACCCGATCAGCGGCATGTTCCGCGAGCTGGCCCTGGACGCGGAGCGGATCGCCCGCACCGTCGCCCGGGAGCGGGCGCGGGCCCGCAAGGCGGAGCGGGCCCGCGACCGGGCGGCGGCGAAGGCCCGCCCCCGGGCCGCGGCCAAGACCCGGTCGCGCACGGCGGCCGGATCCGACGCCCGGCCGGCCGAGGCGCCCGCGGCCCGTACGGCGACCCCCGGCGAGGCCCGCCCGGGCGCGGCCGACCCCGCGTAGCGCGGCCGTCCGTCGAGGGCCCGCCCGAGCCGCCTGCGACAATCCTGTTCCTGACTGCTCGTCAGTTCAGTAATCTGACAGTAATCTGACTACACGTCAGTAATTGCGACCGCGCCTCCTGCCCGTTCGGCCGGCAGGGCGCGGCCGCATGCAGCCGTACGGCGTCAGTCCTTGGAGCGTCATCGAGCAGGAGCGGGCGGAACGATGCTTGGATCTACTCACGGCACCTTCACCACCGACTTCCGCGCCCGTGTCGAGGCCTGCGGGGAAACCCCCCGCCAGGCCGTCCATTCCACGGCCCCGGCTCCCGCCGGCGCGGCCGCGGACCTGGACGTCAGCGGGCGCCCGCTGCACGCCGACGTGCCCGACCTGGACCGGTTCTTCCGGCCCGCGTCGGTGGCCGTCGTCGGCGCGTCCGACGCCGAAGGCAGACCCAACACCGGCATCACACGACAGCTGCTCGCCTGGGCCGAGCGGGTGGGCGCGCGCCTGCACCCGGTCCACCCCACCCGCACGACCGTCTTCGGCCTGCCCTGCGTGGCCTCGGTGGTCGACCTACCCGAACAGGTCGACCTGGCCGTGCTGCTGGTCGCGGACCCGCTGCCGGTGATCGAGGAGCTGGCCGAGGCCAAGGTGAAGTTCGCGGTCGCCTTCGCCTCCGGGTTCGCCGAGACCGGCGACGCGGGCGCCGAGGCCCAGGAGCGGCTCGCGGCCGCCGTGCAGCGCTCGGGGCTGCGCCTGCTCGGCCCCAACACCAACCTCAACGCCTTCGAGCGCTTCCGGGACGACCTCGACGGGCCCGCGATCGCGCTCATCACCCAGTCCGGCCACCAGGGCCGGCCCGTCCACACCCTCCAGGAGCTCGGCATCCGGCTCTCCCACTGGGCCCCGACCGGCAACGAGGCCGACCTGGAGACCGCCGACTTCATCTCGTACTTCGCCGAGCGCCCCGAGGTCGGCGCGATCGCCTGCTACGTCGAGGGCCTCAAGGACGGCCGCTCGTTCCTGCTCGCCGCCGACCGCGCCGCCCGCAACGGCGTACCGGTCGTGGCCGTCAAGGTCGGCCGGACCGAGACCGGCGCCCGCATGGCCGCCTCGCACACCGGCAAGCTGACGGGGGCGGACACCGTCGTGGACGCGGCGATGCGGCAGTTCGGGGTGATCCGGGTCGACGGGCTGGACGAGCTGCAGGACACCGCCGCGCTGCTCGCGCGGGCCCGGCCGCCGCGGGCGGACGGGGTCGTCGTGTACTCCATCTCCGGCGGGACGGGCGCGCACTTCTCCGACCTGGCCACCCGGGCGGGCCTGTCCCTGCCCACCCTCCCGCAGGCCAAGCAGGACGAACTCCACCAGTGGATACCGGAGTACCTCAACGTCGCGAACCCCGTCGACAACGGCGGCCACCCGGTCGGCGACTGGCGCGGCCGGAAGATCATCGACGCGATCCTCGCCGACCCGTCGGTGGGCGTGCTGATCTGCCCGATCACCGGACCGTTCCCGCCCATGAGCGACAAGCTCGCGCAGGACCTCGTCGACGCGGCCGAGGAGACCGACAAACTGGTCTGCGTGGTGTGGGGGTCGCCGGTCGGGACCGAGGACGCGTACCGCACGACCCTGCTCGGCTCCTCGCGGGTGGCGACGTTCCGCACGTTCGGCAACTGCATCACCGCGGTCAAGGCCCACCTCGACCACCACCGCTTCACGGCCGGGTACCGCTCGCCGTTCGAGGACGCGCCCCGCACCCCCTCCCCCTCGTACCGCAAGGCGCAGGGGCTGATGCGGCCCGGGCAGCAGCTCAGCGAGCACGCGGCCAAGCAGCTGCTGCGGGCGTACGGGATCCGGGTGCCGCGCGAGCAGCTGGTGACCAGCGCGGCCGCCGCGGTCCGGGCCGCGGGGCTGGTCGGATACCCGGTGGTCATGAAGGCCTCCGGGCCGCAGCTGGCCCACAAGACGGAGCTCGGCCTGGTGAAGGTCGGGCTGACCTCCGCGAGCCAGATCCGGGACGCGTACCGGGAGCTGACGGACATCGCGCGCTACGAGGGCGTCCCGCTGGACGGGATCCTGGTCTGCCAGATGGTGGAACGGGGCGTGGAGATGGTCGTGGGGGTCACCCAGGACCCGCTGTTCGGCCCGACGGTGACCGTGGGGCTGGGCGGGGTGCTGGTGGAGGTGCTCCAGGACGCGGCGGTGCGGGTGCCGCCGTTCGGCGAGCAGCAGGCCCGCGCGATGCTGCGCGAACTGCGCGGGCACGCCCTGCTGGAGGGCGTGCGCGGGGCCCCGCCGGCGGACGTGGACGCGCTGGTGGAGGTGGTGCTGCGGGTCCAGCGCATGGCGCTGGAGCTGGGCGGCGAACTGTCGGAGCTGGACATCAACCCCTTGATGGTGCTCCCGCGGGGCCAGGGCGCGGTGGCCCTGGACGCGCTCGCGATCTGCCGATGAGGAGGCCGGAGGCCACCATGGACGACGTACGGGACGGCAACGCACCGGGGCCGACGGAGACCGCCGGGGCGGCCGGCGCCACCGCCACCGGAGCACAGCCCGAGCCGGAGGCCCACCGCGCGGCGGAAGCACGACCGGCGGCCGAGCCGCCGGACGACGTCCTCCACCGCCTGGAGAACGGCGTCTCGTGGATCACCCTCAACCGCCCGGCCGCCCTCAACGCCCTCACCTGGGACCAGCGCGAACGGATCATGGCGCTGCTCGCCGAGGCGTCGGCCGACCCCTCCGTCCGCGCCGTCGTGGTGACCGCCACCGGCAAGGGCTTCTGCGCGGGCGCCGACCTGCGCGGCGGACCCACGGCCACCGGCGACCGGGTCGTCGGAGACGTCGCCCGGCTGATCCGGCAGGGTGCGCAGCGCTTCGTCACGGCCGTGATGGACTGCGAGAAGCCGGTGATCGCGGCCGTCAACGGCACGGCGGCCGGCATCGGGGCGCACCTCGCCCTCGCCTGCGACCTGGTGCTGGCGGCCGAGTCGGCGAAGTTCATCGAGGTGTTCGTGCGCCGCGGGTTGGTGCCGGACGGGGCCGGGGCGTACCTGCTGCCCCGGCTGGTGGGCCCGCAGCGGGCGAAGGAGCTGATGTTCTTCGGCGACGCGCTGCCGGCCGCCGACGCGCTGCGGCTCGGCCTGGTGAACCGGGTGGTCCCCGACGCCGACCTGACGGGCCTGGCCCGCACCTGGGCCGAACGGCTCGCGCAGGGCCCGACCCGGGCCCTGGCCCTGACCAAGGCCCTGGTCAACGCCTCCCTGGACACCGACCGCGCGACCGCGCTGGCCGCCGAGGCGGTGGCCCAGGAGCTGAACATGTCCACCGCCGACGCCACCGAGGGCGTCGCCAGCTTCGTGGAACGCCGCACCCCCAAGTACCGGGGCCTGTGACGACGGCCGCGCTCGGACCTCGATGACGCGGCCCGGGCCACCACACGGCCCGGCCGCGTCGTCGGCGTCCGCGGTGCCCGGACCGACCTCCGCGAAGATCCCGTCGAAGACCGCCCGCGCCCCTCAGACCGGGACGGCGGTGACGTCGCAGCCCGGGAGGGCGGCGGCATAGGCCTCGATGTCACCGCGGTCCGACGTGAGAACGCTGCCCCCACCGTGCTTGGCCGCGATCAGGACGGCGAGCGCGTCCACGGGATCGGCGCGCTTCTTCTGCGGGAGCGCCGCCGATCCGATCACGTCGCCGAGCAGCTGCCAGTCGCCGGTGCCGAATCCCGCCGAACACGGCAGGCAGTGGAGCGGCACCCGCTCGTCCGGGGGTGTGCGCGGTGCGGGGAAGACGAACGAGTCCGCCAGGAGCCGCTTCCACAGGTAGGCGGTGCTGGGACTCGTCCGGTACGCCTGGGCCAGCGCCGGCCCGGGCACGACGGGCGGGTGGGCACCGGCGGCGACGAACCCCTTGTGGAGCGCCTGCGCCCGTCGCTCCTTGCCCACCAGGCCGATCAGCATGCCGGTGTCGTAGACGACCACCCTCACGCGGCGGCCCCGCCAGGGCGCGTCCGGCCGAGGATCGCCTCCACTTCGGACTGTTCCTCGGCGGTCAGCTCGATCTCGTCACCGGGCCACGGCTCCGGGGCGGCCTGCGCCTCGGCATCGGCGCGGGCCCCTTCGAAGGGCGCGAAGACCCGCCCTACACGTCGAGACCCGCCGCGGCGGCGTACTCCCTGATCCGGGCACGGACCTCGGACGGCATGCTGATCGACAAGCCCGCACGCGCCGCCCCACCCCTCACCCGACCGGTAGACGCCCCGGTCGCGCCCCCACCACCCTTCCCATCTGACGAACCGTCAGGTTCAATCGAGCCATGATGGGACACGCAGGGATGGCGGCCACCGTCATCCGATACCTCAGGACCACGGGCGCACCCACCGCCGCGCCGACCCCCGTCGACCCCCATCCGCGCCCCGAGCTGCGCGCCGTCGGGGACGACGAGCGCGCGCCCATCGGCAGCGCCGAATTCCGGTCGGTACTCGGCAACTTCGCCAGCGGGGTCACGGTCATCACCGCCCCCGCGGCGGCCGGCGAGGAGGACGGCCCGGCCGGCTTCGCCTGCCAGTCCTTCGCCTCGCTCTCCCTCGACCCGCCGCTGGTGACGTTCATGGTGGGCCGTACGTCGACCACGTGGCCCCGCATCGCCCGGGCCGGGGTGTTCTGCGTGAACATCCTCGGCGCCGAACAGGGCGACCTCTGCCGGTCCTTCGCCGTCAGCGGCGCCGACAAGTTCGCCGGCGTCGCGCACGGCCCGGCCCCCGTGACGGGGTCGCCCCAGCTGGCGGACGTACCGGCCTGGATCGACTGCCGCGTCCACGCCGTGCACACCGGCGGCGACCACCTCATCGTCGTGGGCCGCGTGGAGGCCATGGGCGCCGCCCAGGAGGGCGAGCCGCTGCTGTTCCACAAGGGCAGGTTCGGCCGTTTCGCCTCTTGATCCGGCGAGGGGCTACGACCGTCAGGTGCAGCACCGCCCGGAGCGGCACCGCCCGGAGCAGCACCGGCCCACGATCGCGACGCCCGTGGGTCGCGTGGTGTGTGGGGGAGGCGCTTGACTGTCCATGGCAGGCTGGTCCGGAGGCAGGCCCGGGCCTGGGGTGGCCGAAGGCCAGGGCGAAGCCCCGAAGCCCCAGGGGTGGGCCTGCCGCAGGGCCTGCAGGCCATGGACAGTCAAGCGTCGAGGGGACCCACACACCACGGGACCCACCCCGAAGCCGGCCCGCCCCGACACCGGGCACCCACCCCGACACCGCCCCACCCCGACACGGCCACCTCAGAACACCGGCCACCTCAGAACACCGGCACCCTCAGAACACCGGCACCCTCACCACCCCCACCTGCGCCCCCGGCCCCCTCAGAACACCAGCACCCCCCGCGCCACCCGCCCCGCGTGCGCGTCGTCCACCGCCTTCGCGAAGTCCTCCACCGGGTACGTGCGCGTCACCAGCTCGTCCAGCAGCAGCCGGCCCTCCCGGTACAGCTCCGCGTAGAGGGCGATGTCGCGCTGCGGGCGCGAGGACCCGTACCGGCAGCCCAGGATCGACTTGTCGAGGTACAGCGACGAGACCTGGAAGGACGCCTCCTCGGCGAAGCCGGGTACCCCCAGCAGCACCGCCTGCCCGTGCCGGTCCAGCAGGTCGATCGCCTGCCGGATGAGCCGGGTGTGCCCCACGCACTCGAAGGCGTGGTCCGCCCCCGTCGGCAGGACCTCCCTCACCGCGGCCACCGCGTCCTCCACCGCCGAGGCGTCGACGAAGTGCGTGGCCCCGAACTCCCGGGCCGGCGCCTCCTTCGCCGGGTTGGCGTCCACGGCCACGATCTTCGTGGCACCCGCGATCCGGGCCCCCTGGATCACGTTGAGCCCGATCCCGCCGGTGCCGATCACGACCACCGACTCGCCCCGGTCGACCCGGGCCCGGTTGAGGACCGCCCCCACGCCGGTGAGCACCCCGCACCCGATCAGGGCGGCCGAGGTCAGCGGGATGTCTTCGGGGATCTTCACGGCCTGCACGGCCTTGACGACCGTCTGCTCCGCGAAGGCCGAGTTGGACGCGAACTGGAACAGCGGCTGCCCGCCCCGCGAAAACGGCTGCCCCGGCATCCCGATCGCCTTGCGGCACATCGTCGGGCGTCCCCGGTCGCACTCGGCGCACGTACCGCAGTTCGCCAGCGTGGACAGCGACACGTGGTCACCGGGCGCCACGTGCGTCACCCCCGCCCCCACCGACTCCACGACGCCGGCCCCCTCGTGCCCCAGCACCACCGGCGCCGGGAAGGGGATCGTGCCGTCGATCACCGACAGGTCGCTGTGGCACAGCCCGGCCGCCGCGATCGAGACCCGCACCTCCCCCGGCCCCGGGTCCCGTACCTCCAGGTCGTCGAGCACCTGGGCCTGCTTGCCGTCGAACACGACACCTCTCACCGCGACTCCTTGAGTTCCGTAGGTTCCCTGAGCTCCCTCGGCAGACCGAGCACCCGCTCGGCGATGATGTTGCGCTGGATCTCGTCCGAGCCTCCGTAGATGGTGTCGGCCCGGGTGAAGAGGAACAGCCGCTGCTCCTCGTCGAGTTCGTACGGTCGCTCCGCCGACCAGTCGGACGGCCCGGCGCTCGCCGCCGCGCCCCGCACCTGCACGGCCAGCTCCCCCAGCCGCCGGTGCCAACCGCCCCACAGCAGCTTCGCCACACTCGCCGCGCCCGCCGCCTCGGCACCCGCACGCGGACCCGCACCACCGGCAGCACCCCCCACACCACCACCAGCAGCACCCACACCCACACCCACACCCACACCAGCACCAGCACCAGCACCAGCACCAGCACCCAGCGTCCGCAGCGCGTTCCACCGCATGGTGCGCAGCTCGGCCCACTGGCGCACGAGCCGGTCGCGCAGCAGCGCGTCCGCGGTGTGCGGGCCCGCGAGGAAGTCGGCCACCACCCGCTCCAGCTCCGCCGCGAACCCGATCTGCTGGACCAGCGTCGAGACGCCCCGCTCCAGGGCCAGCAGGCCCATGGCGACCGTCCAGCCGTTGCCCTCGCCGCCCACCACCTCCACGGCCGCCGCCCCGTCGAAGAAGACCTCGTTGAACTCGCTGGTCCCGGACAGCTGCCGGATCGGCCGCACGTCGATCCGGCCGGGCTGGTCCATGGGGACGAGGAGGAACGACAGGCCGTGGTGGCGCCGCGACCCGGGCTCGGTACGGGCCAGGACGAAGCACCAGTCGGCCTCGCGGGCGAGCGAGGTCCAGATCTTCTGGCCGGTGACCCGCCAGGTGCCGTCGGCCGGGTCGCGCACGGCCGCGGTGCGCAGCCCCGCCAGGTCGGAGCCGGCGCCGGGTTCGCTGTAGCCCTGGCACCACAGCTCCTCGCCGCGGGCGATCGGCGGCAGGAAGCGGTCGCACTGCGCGCGGGTGCCGTAGGCGAGGAGGGTCGGGGCGAGGAGGTTCTCGCCGATGTGACCGACCCGGCCGGGGGCCCGGGCCCGGGCGTACTCCTCGGCCCACACGACCTGCTGGGCGAGGGAGGCCGCGCGCTGCCCGTACGCCCCCGCCGGGGCGTCCCACCCCAACCCGATCCAGCCGCCCCGCCCCAGTTCCCGCTCCCACGCGCGCCGCTCCGCGACGCCCTCGTGCTCGCTGCCCGGCCCGCCGAGGCCGGCGGCGGCCGCGTACGGCCCGACCAGGTGCCCGACCAGCCACTCCCGGGCCTCCGCCCGGAACCGCCCGCCCCCACCCCCGCCCACGCCCACGCCCCCAACGCCGTCCCCGCTCCCGCTCCTGACCCCGTCCTCGAAGTCGAAGTCCACGGCCGCCGCCCCCCTCTACGCGTTGGGGCGGTCCTTGGCCGCCGCCGCCTTCGCCATGGCCTCCAGTTGCGCGAGCATCGGCATCGGATCGGTGCCGACGGTCCCCGGCAGGAAGTCGGCGATGCGCTCGGGGGTCCAGGCCCCCTCGGCGTACCCGGCGCGGAGTTCGCGCGGCTGCGCCCACACGGCGATCTTCGGCCCCGCGATCGTGTAGACCTGCCCGGTGATGCCCTCGGCCTTCGCGCGGTCGCTGAGCAGGTACGTCACCAGGGCCGCCACGTCCTCGGGCTCGCCGATCTCCTTGAGCTCCATCGGGACGCCCGCCGACATGCGGGTCCGGGCCACCGGTGCGACGGCGTTCGCGGTCACCCCGTACTTGTGCAGACCGAGGGCCGCGGACCGGACCAGGGAGATGATCCCGCCCTTGGCGGCCGAGTAGTTGGCCTGCGCCACCGAACCCTGGTGGTTGCCGCTGGTGAAGCCGACCAGCGTGCCGGAGCCCTGCTTGCGCATGACGGCGGCCGCGGCGCGGAAGACCGTGAACGTGCCCTTGAGGTGCGTGGCGACCACCGGGTCCCACTCCTCCTCCGACATGTTGAACAGCATGCGCTCGCGCAGGATCCCCGCCACGCACACGACGCCGTCGACGCGCCCGTACTCGGCGAGTGCGGTGTCGACGATGCGCTGGCCGCCGGCCATGGTGGAGATGTCGTCGGCGACGGCCACGGCCCGGCCGCCCGCCGCCACGATCTCCTTCACCACGTCCTCGGCGACCTGGCTGCTGGGCTCGCCGCCCTCGACGGAGACGCCGTAGTCGTTGACGACCACGCTCGCGCCCTCGGCGGCGGCGGCGAGGGCCACGGCCCGGCCGATGCCCCGCCCCGCGCCGGTCACGGCCACGACCTTGCCTGCCAAGAAGTTCCCCACGTCCCGCCCCTTTCCGGGATTTCTGACGGACCGTTAGATTCTTGGGTACGCAGACGCGCCCGCACAAGCCCCAGACGCGGCACAGCCCCAAGCCCCGGCCCGAGCCCCCAGTCCTCAGCCCCCAAACCCAGCCCCCAGCCCCCAAGCCCCCCAAGCCCCAAACCCAAGGAGGGAACACCCATGGCCCTGCCCGACGAGTTCCACGAGATCGCCAAGCGCGTGAACAACTGGGGCCGCTGGGGCGCCGACGACGAGATCGGCACCCTCAACCACATCACCGCCGACGTGGTGCGGGCCGCCGCCGCCACCGTCACCAGCGGCCGCCGGGTCCCGCTCGCCCTGCCGCTGAAGGAGGACGGCGTCCAGGCCGGCCTGATCCCGGGCCGGATCAACCCGCTGCACACGATGGTGCAGATCAACCAGGAGCTCTTCGGCCCCGGCACGGTGGCCTGCTCCGACGACGCCGTGACCATGGGACTCCAGGCCGCCACCCACTGGGACGCGCTCACGCACGTCTCCCACTCCGGGCGGATCTACAACGGTCGCCCGGCCTCCACCATCACCCCGCACACCCGCGCCCGGTTCAGCGGCATCGACAAGGCCACTCCGATCCTGTCCCGGGGCGTGCTGCTGGACGTGGCGGCCGCCAAGGGCCTGGACCGGCTGCCCGGCAGCCACGCGGTGACCCCGGAGGACCTCGCCGAGGCGGAGGAGTTCGGCCGCGTCACGGTCCGGGCCGGGGACGTCGTCCTGGTCCGCACCGGTCAGGTCCAGGTCTACCTGGCGGGCGACAAGCACGGGTACGGGTTCCCGTCACCGGGACTGTCGATCCGCACGCCGGAGTGGTTCCACGCGCGGGACGTCGCCGCGGTCGCCAACGACACCCTGACCTTCGAGATCTTCCCGCCGGAGATCGAGGACCTGTGGCTGGGCGTGCACGCGCTGGACCTGGTGGAGATGGGCATGCACCAGGGCCAGAACTGGAACCTCGAGGCGTTGTCCACAGCCTGTGCGGAAGAGGGCCGGTACGCGTTCCTGCTGAGTGCGATGCCGGAACCGTTCGTGGGCGGCACGGGGACGCCGGTGGCGCCGGTGGCCGTGCTCTAGGTGTTCCGTCCCGGGAGGTTGTGGACGGGTGAGCCAGGTCTCGGCTGAGGGATCTTGAAGGGGTGTGACCCGGATGCGCCGGAAACCCGCCAGAACTTGATCTCGGCCTGCTGAGTGCCCGACGCGGTCGGGGATCTCGGCGATGACGGTCGGCCACGCCCTCGACATCTCGGTCTCCAAGATCCCCGACCTCGTCACCCGCGATCAGCTCTGCGTCTCCTCACGGCGTCCAACAGCGGTCGCTTCGGGTATGAGGAGCAGCTTGCCGGTGGTACGCCGAGCCTCCAGATCGCTGTGGGCCCGGGCGGCCTCGGACAATGCGTAGCGGCCCGTTACGGTGACCTCGAGCGCCTTGGAGCGCACCCACTCGAACACATCGGCGGCCCGTCGGAGCAGTTCGGACCGATCGGCGATGAAGTCCCCGAGGCTGGGCCGGATCAGGGTCAGCGAACCGCCGTGGGCGAGCCGAATCGGATCGAACGGCGGCACGGCACCACTTGCCGCGCCGAAGAGCACGAGATGGCCGCGGGTTCGCAGGCTGGCGAGGCTCGCGTCGAAGGTGTGCGCGCCGACGCCGTCGAAGACAACCGGCAGTCCCTGACCGCCGTTGAGCCGCCTCACCTCGGCTGCGAGATCGTCGACTGCGGAGGAAAGGATCACCTCGGCGGCCCCGGCACGCTTCGCCAGCTCGGCCTTCGCCGTGGTCGACGTCGTGCCGATCACCCGGCCGCCGAGATGGGTGATGAGCTGGGTCAGAAGCAGCCCCATGCCACCAGCAGCCGCATGCACGAGCACCGTGTCGCCCCCCTGAACCGGGTAGGCGTCCTTGACGAGATAGTGCGCGGTCATGCCCTGGAGGAGCACGGCGGCGGCTGTCTCGAAGCCGATGTCGTCGGGCAGCGGCACCAGCCGGGAGGCGTCCACGACGGCCCGCTCGGCATACGTGCCGGGAATCTCCACCCAACCGACCCGGTCCCCGACTGCGACGTCAGCGACGCCGGGTCCCACTTCGACGACCGTGCCGGCGCCCTCGGCGCCCGGGGTGAAGGGCAGCGGGAGGCTGTACCGGCCTTCGCGGTGGTAGACGTCGAGGAAGTTGACCCCGGATGCGGCGACCTCCACGACCGCCTCGCCCGGACCCGGCCGCGGCTGGTCCACCTCGGCCTCCTGCAGCACCTCGGGACCGCCCACTTCGTACACCTGAATCGCTCGCATGACCCTCCAATATCGGCTCGTCCCCCACCAACCCCGTTGCTGGCGATCCGATTCCCGGACACATCTAGGCCGCCTCCGCGGCCCGCCGCCCGGCCGCCCCGCCCGGCCGGGCCCGGAGGTCGCGCCCCATCCACGCCATCCCCAGAAGCACGAACCCGCAGTACACGGGCGCGGCGACGGCCAGGGACGGGTGCCACAGGTCGGCCCCGTCCAGGAACACGTACGCGATGGACAGGTGCACCAGCCAGGGTTTGACGTAGAACCCCCCTCCCGGAACGAACCCCGTCAGCACCTGGTGCGCCGCCAGGAACACCAGCACGTAGGCCCACAGCGGGTCCACGGCGTACGTCAGCCAGGCCACGACCCCGAACACCGGGACCGTGACGAACAGCAGGATCCCCGCCCGCCAGGCCGTCTCCAGCGCGAACCTGCGCCGGACGAACGCCGCGGGGCGGGCCCTGCCCGACCTCCAGCTCAGGAAGGAGAGGCGGCCGACCCTGATCAGCTCGTGGGTCCTGTCCTCGTCCGTCTCCGGGTCGTACGCGATCGCGGCCAGACGGCCGTTCCGGCTGTGGAACACCGCCCCCTCCGGGAGCATGGCCAGGTACAGGTACGTACGGGCCAGCATGCCGATCACCACGACGTGCCCCTGCGCGATCAGGAAGAGCAGCACCACGCCGGCGAGCCAGCCGGCGGTGACCAGCACGCCGGCGGACACCAACTGCCTGAGGAACTCGAACACCGGGACTCCCCCACTCAGGGCCGACGCGCGCCCACACGGAACCGAAACCGCACCTGCGGTCACAGGCACCGACCGCCGTGCCCGTCGAGACCGGCCGAGGTCGACCGAGATCAACCGAGATCAACCGACCTCGGCCGGACACACCGGTCAGCCGTTGCCGGAGTCGGCGCCCGGGTCGGCGCCGGAGCCGGGTCCGGAGTCGAAGGCGGAGGCGGCATCGGAGCCGCCGTGCCCGTGGGACGGAGAACGGAAGGGGAACTCCAGACCGTCACCGCCCCCGCCACCCCCTCGCCAACCGGCGCCCCCGCCGCGCACCTCGTCCTCGATCCACCGCCAGGCCCGCTCGGCCAGACCGGGGCCGTGCTCCGCGGCCAGGGCGGTCAGCGCGCCCGCCCCGAGCAGCCACCCCAGCACCGCCCCGGCACCGGCCCGCTGCGGCGGGGGCGGCATCCCGGCCGCCAGGGCCAGGGCCGTCAGGCAGGCGCCGGCACCCCGCGGATCCGCCAGGTCGTCCAGCAGGGCCAGCACCCCGGGCGCGACCTGCCCGCCCGCCAGCGCCCGGACGAGGGCGTCCGGCGCCGCGCGGGTCTCCCGGACCCGGTCCACCAGCGCGGCGAGCCGGGGCGAGGTCAGCGCGCCGAGCTCGCTCTGCCACTCGGGGGGCAGTCGGGGCGCCTGCACCACGGGCCACAGCGCGAACACCGCGAGGTCGACCACCAGCGCCTCGGGCAGGGGGTCGGCGGACGGCCCGGTCCCGGCCTCCGCCAGGTACCGGGCGGCCCCGGCCGCGAGCAGCCGGCGCAACTGGTCCGCGCCGTCGCGCCGGCCCGCGGCACCGGCCAGCTGATCGGTGAGGGCGTCCAGCTCCCGCTGCCGTCCCGCGATCTCGCGCCGGCCGCCGGGCACCTCCCCGGCCCTGACGAGCGCGCGGTAGTCCGTGGCCAGCCGGTCGATCCACAGCCGCAGCTCGGGCAGCCCGAGCGGAGCCGCGCCCCCGCCCCCGTAGTGGTGGTGGTGCTCGACGTGGTGGTGCTCGACGTGCTGCGAGCCGCCGACGACCTGGTGGACCTGCGCCCGCCCGCGCGCCCGCGCGACGAGACGGACCCCGTCGTGCGCCGCACCGGCGTCTTCCGGACCCGTCTCGGGCATGCGCTCGCTCATGCGGCCAGTCTGCCCCCGCCACCTCACCGGATGCAGCCAATCCCCCACAACATCCGTGCACGTGTGCGATGTTGGATCTCCGGCCAGCCCTCCAACCAGGCAGGTGAGCGATGTCGGGTCCGGTGCGCTGGACGCTGGCGGGTTCGGCGTCCGTGGTCGCGTTCACGCTCGTGGTGTGGCTCGTACGGGCCGCCTCCTGGGGCGCCCTGCCGACCGACGACGGGGACCGCTGGGCCGTGGCCACCGCCGCGGGGGCCGTCGTGGCCGCCGCCGTGCTGTACGCCCTGACCTGGTGGACCTCCCGCGCCTCCGGGACCCCCGCCGCGTCGCCCCGGGGCGTCGTCCAGGAAGCCCGCGCGAGCGGCCGGGCGGTGATCGACCAGGCCGCCCGCCGACGCGGCCCCCATCCGGACGACGCCCACCCGAACGGAAGGCGCCCCGCGGGCCCGGTCACCCAGCGGGCCACCGCCCGCGGCCGCGCCCGCATCACCCAAACCGGCGGCGACACGGCCGCACCGCCGCAGGATCCGGACCCCGGATCCCTAGGCTCCGCTCCATGAGCGACTCATCGAAGGTCGTCCTCGAGGGCGGCCCCGCCGACCTCCCGGACCGCACCGTCCCCGCCCCCGAACCCGGCGCCGACCTCAAGCTCGCCCACCTCGGCGGCTACGAGCACTTCCGCCGCACCGACCGCACGCATGCCACGCCCGAGGGCGAGCTCCCCGTCTACGAATGGTGGGAGCGCACCGAACTCCCGGGCTGATCCCCCGCCCGACCCGTCCGACCCACACCCGACCGGTCCGAACCGCGCCCGCGCGGGCGCGGGGAACTGCGGGTGGCGGCGAGCGGTCGTGCTCGCCCCGAGCGCGGCACGGCGGGCCGCCACCCCACGACCCGCACTCGC
Source organism: Streptomyces sp. NPDC093225 (assembly GCF_044753805.1). Taxonomy (NCBI): domain Bacteria; kingdom Bacillati; phylum Actinomycetota; class Actinomycetes; order Kitasatosporales; family Streptomycetaceae; genus Streptomyces; species Streptomyces sp. NPDC093225. The sequence continues at coordinate 53,562 of NZ_JBIVNX010000010.1, read as the reverse complement.
CAAGGGCATGTCCCTCGGCGTCCCCTCGCGACGAATCGCACGTAACAAGGGTGATCAAGACTTGACGGCCCGTCAACACCTCGTAAGAGGGACGTCCACCGCCTCCGAGGTCTTCTGGCTCCGGTCGACCTCGCACCAGATGCGCTTGCCGGCGCCCTCGGGGGCCCAGCCCCAGCGGTCCGCGAGGCCGTCGACCAGCTCCAGCCCGCGCCCGTTGGTGTCATCGCCCTCGGCGTGCCGGGGGGCGGGCGGCTGGGCACTGCTGTCGGCGACCTCCAGGCGGACGCCCGGGCCGCCGAAGAGCATCCGCAGCACGGCCGGGCAGCCGGTGTGCACCACGGCGTTGGTGACGAGTTCGGAGATCAGCAGGATCAACGTCTCGGCGAGCGGCTCGTCGACCCCTATGCCGCACCCGGCCAGCCGGGACCGTGCCCACCTGCGCGCGCGGCCCACTTCGGCGGGATCCGCACCGACTTCCAGCTGAACCTGAAGCACCTGCACCGCTCACACCATCCGAACCGGCGGACACTTCGCCTCGCGACCGAACGGGATCACCGACCGTGACCCCCCTGCGGAGCAGCATGGTTGACATACAGTCACCACAACAAGCGCTTCGGGCATATTCCAGCGCGAAGGAGTAGGCGTAGTGCATACTGTGCGACGCGCGCGCCGCTCAACCTGTCGCATTCGTCGGAGCGTACCGGAGCGACCCCGCGACTCCGGGCCGTAACGAGGAGGGCGAAGGACACAAACCGATATCAACTCTCCGTAATCGGACATGCGTCCCGCCCCGTCCCCACCGTTACGCCGACGCCGGCGAACCGGCCGCGAGCTCCGCCGCCAGCAGCTCCTCCGCCTCCCCCGCCGTCCACCACTGCCGGGCCCGCAACCAGGCCCGCTTCAGGTGCAGGTGCACATCGGCCTCCCAGGTGAAGCCCATCCCCCCGTGCACTTGGAGGCAGTCCCGCGCGTTGCGCACGGCGGCCTCGTCCGCCAGCAGCTTCGCCCCGGCCGCCTCAGCCACCGTGCCCGTCACCGCCGCCGCGTACACCGCCGCACGCGCCAGCTCGGCCCGTACCAGCATGTCCGCGCACAGGTGCTTGACCGCCTGGAAGCCGCCGACGGGCTGCCCGAACTGCTCCCGCTCGCCCGCGTACCGCACCGCCGACTCGCAGCTGCGCGCGGCGCTGCCGAGCTGGAGGGCGGCCGTGAGCAGCGCGCCCTGCGCCCGCCACCGCCCGGGCACCGCCGCGCCCCGCACCCGGTGCAGCGGGGTCAGCGGGTCCACCGCGGCCACCGGCTCCCCGCGCACGGCCCCGGCCACCCGCACCACCCCGACGCCCCCGTCGCCCCCGAGGCCCCCGACGCCGTGGTCCACATCCCCCGCCACCAGCACCGCGTCCGACTCCGCGAGGTACGGGACCAGGGCCCCGCCTCCGCCACCGCCCCCGCCACCCGGCCCCGCGACGTCCGCGGCCGTCACCACCGCCTCCCCCGTGGCGGCCCCCGGCACCAGCCCGCCCGCCGCGGCCAGTTCGGTGGCCACGAGCGGCCCCGGCAGCAGCGCGCGTCCCGCCTCCTCGAAGACCAACACCGCCTCCGGCAGCCCCAGCCCGAGCCCGCCCGCGGCCTCCGGCACCCGCAGCGCGAAGAACCCGGCCTCCCCGAGCTCCCGCCACGGCCCCTGCCGGACCCCGGCACCCCGGTCGAGGGCCGCCCGCAGCGCGTCCCGGTCGAAGCGGGCCGCGAGCAGCTCCCGCATCCCCGCGCGCAGCGCGAGCTGGTCCTCCGACAGCTGGAAGTGCACCAGGCTCACCGGCCCTTCGGGAGGCCGAGGATGCGCTCGGCGACGATGTTGCGCTGGATCTGCGAGGTGCCGGCGGCGATCGTGTACGACAGGGACGACAGCCGGTCCAGGACCCACTCCTGGTCCAGCACCAGCCCGTCCGCCCCGAGCACGTCGGCGGCCGCGTCGTACAGCTCCTGGCGGGCGTGCGAGTAGCGCAGCTTGAACACCGAGCCCCCGGTGCCCGGCACCCCGCCCGAGGCCTCGGCCTCGCTGACGTTCCACTGCGTGAGCCGCCACAGCGCGGCGAACTCCGCCGCCAGCCGCCCCAGTCGACGGCGCAGCACCGGATCGTCCCAGCTGCCGTTCTCCCGGGCCCGCCGGGCCAGTTCGTCCAGCGTCCGGCGACAGGCCACCACCTCGCCGACGAAGGCGGTGCCCCGCTCGAAGGAGAGGGTGACCATGGTGACCCGCCAGCCGTCGTTCTCGGCCCCGACCCGGTGCGAGACCGGCACCCGCACCTCGTCGAGGAACATCTCGGCGAACTCGGCGGACCCGGCCAGCGTCCGCAGCGGCCGCACCGTGACGCCGGGCGCATCCATGGGCATCGCCAGCCAGCTGATGCCCCGGTGCTTGGGGGCGTCCGGGTCGGTGCGCACCAGCAGTTCGCACCAGTCGGCCACCTCGGCGTGCGAGGTCCAGATCTTGGAGCCGGTCACGACGTAGTCGTCCCCGTCCCGCACGGCGCGCGTGCGCAGCGCGGCCAGGTCGGAGCCGGCCCCGGGCTCGCTGAAGCCCTGGCACCACACCTCCTCGCCGCGCAGCACTGGGGGCAGCCAGCGGGCCCGCTGCTCCGCGGTGCCCTCGGCGGCGATGGTGGGCCCGGCGTGCAGGAGGCCGACGAAGTTCGCGCCGACGTACGGGGCGCCGGCGCGCTCGGTCTCCTCCAGGAAGATCAGGTGCTGGGTGGGGGTGGCACCGCGCCCGCCGGCGTCCGCGGGCCAGTGCAGTCCGGCGTACCCGGCCTCGTACAGCCGCCGCTGCCAGCCGAGGTCGTACGCGCGCCGACCGGGCCAGTCGTCCGGGGACGGCCGGGGCGGCAGCTCGGGCAGGGTCTTGGCGAGCCACTCGCGCAGCCGGGCCCGGAACTCCCGCTCCTCTTCGGTGTAGGTGAGGTCCACTAGCCCACCGTGCGGCGGTCGCGGTCCAGGTCGAGCTCGAGCATGCGGATGGCGTTGCCGCGCATCAGCTTGTAGACGGTCTCCTCGTCGAGGCCCTTGACGTGGTCGAGGGCGACCTCCTTGGTGTGCGGGAAGGTCGAGTCCACGTGCGGGTAGTCGGTCTCGAAGGTGGCGTTGTCCCGCCCGACGACGTCCAGCGAGGCGACCCCGTGCTTGTCGCGGAAGAAGCAGCAGAAGATCTGCCGGTAGTAGTACGTGGACGGCGGCTCCGGGATCAGGTCGCGCACCCCGCCCCAGGCGCGGTGCTCCTCCCACACGTCGTCCGCGCGCTCGAGGGCGTACGGGATCCAGCCCATCTGGCCCTCGCTGTAGGCGAGCTTGAGCCGCGGGAACCTGACCAGCACACCGCTGAAGAGGAAGTCCATCATCGAGGCCATCGCGTTGTTGAAGCTCAGCGAGGCCTGCACGGCCGGCGGGGCGTCGGGCGAGGCCGCCGGCATCTGCGAGGACGAGCCGATGTGCATGTTGACGACCGTGCCGGTCTCCTGGCAGACGGCGAAGAACGGGTCCCAGTAGCCGGAGTGGATCGACGGCAGCCCGAGGTGGGTGGGGATCTCGGAGAAGGTCACCGCCTTGACGCCGCGGGCCGCGTTGCGCCGGATCTCGGCGACGGCCAGGTCGATGTCCCACAGCGGGATGATGCACAGCGGGATCAGCCGGCCGCCGCTGTCGCCGCACCACTCCTCGACCATCCAGTCGTTGTACGCGCGCACGCAGGCGAGGGCGACCTCCTTGTCGTGCGCCTCGGCGAAGGTCTGGCCGCAGAAGCGCGGGAAGGTCGGGAAGCACAGGGAGGCCTCGACGTGGTTGAGGTCCATGTCCTTCAGCCGCTCGGCGGGGTCCCAGCAGCCGCGCCGCATCTCCGCGCGGGTGATGCCCTCCAGGGTCATCTCGTCGCGGTCGAAGCCGACGGCGGCGATGTTGCGCTTGTACGGGAACTTGAGGTCCTCGTAGATCCACCAGTCGGTCGGAGGGCCGTCCGGATCCATGGTGATCTGGTACTTGCCGCCGACGTACGCCAGCTCGCCGATGCCCGCCGTCACGGCCCGGGGGCCGCGGTCCCGGTACCGGGCCGGCAGCCAGGTCTCGAAGAGGTGGGCGGGCTCGATCACGTGGTCGTCGACGCTGATGATCCGGGGCAGTTCCATGGGTCCCCCTCGCCGGTATCTGATGGATCGTCAGAAACAAGCTAGACCCGGGACCCCTGGACCGACAAGCGGCGGCGCCCTACGCTTCGCAGTCGATCTGACACAACGTCAGCCAAGCCTCGTGGAGGGGCCCGCCATGACGGACATCGCGACCGCGCACGCCCTCGCCCAGGCCCCCACCCTGTGGGAGCTGGTCACCCGCCGGGCCGCGCTCGGCCCCGACGCCCCGGTGCTCGTCGAGGCCGCCGCCGACCCGGCCGACGACCGCCGGCTGACCTTCGGGCAGCTGCGCGACCGCGCCGAGCGCACCGCCGCCGGCCTCCACGACGCGGGTGTGCGGCCCGGGACGGTCGTCGCCTGGCAGCTGCCGACCCGCATCGAGACGGTCGTCCTCTCGGTGGCACTGGCCCGCCTCGGCGCCGTCCAGTCCCCCGTCATCCCCTTCTACCGCGACCGCGAGGTGGGCTTCGCGCTGCGCGAGTCGGGCGCCGCCCACTTCGCCGTACCGGGCGAGTGGCGCGGGTACGACCACACCGCGATGGCCCGCCGGCTCGGCGCGCCGGGGGTGTTCGAGGCGTACGACGACCTGCCCGACGGCGACCCGGCCGTGCTGCCCCCGCCGCCCGCGTCCGGCACCGACGTCCGCTGGATCTACTGGACCTCCGGCACCACCTCCGACCCCAAGGGCGTCCTGCACACCGACCGCTCCCTGATCGCCGGCGGCTCCTGCCTCGCCCACGCCCTGCGCCTGGGCCGGGACGACGTGGGCTCGATCGCCTTCCCCTACGCGCACATAGGCGGCCCCGACTACCTCGTGATGCTGCTCCTGTACGGGTTCCCGGCCGTGCTCTTCGAGAAGTTCGCGATGCCCGACGCCCTCGACGGCTACCGGCGGCACGGCGTCACGGTCGCCGGCGGCTCCACCGCCTTCTACTCGATGTTCCTCGCCGAACAGCGCAAGCACCCGCAGCAGAAGCTCATCCCCTCGCTGCGCCTCCTGGCCGGCGGCGGCGCCCCCAAGCCCCCGGAGCTCTACCACGCGGTGGTCCGCGAACTGGGCTGCCAGCTCACCCACGGCTACGGCATGACCGAGGTCCCGATGATCACCATGGGCGCCCCCGACGACACCCCCGAGAACCTCGCCACCACCGAGGGCCGCCCCCCGTCCGGCATGGAGGTCCGCATCACCGACCCGGAGGGCAAGCCGCTCCCGACGGGCACGGAGGGCGAGGTGCGCCTGCGCGGCGAGGCCGTCTGCCAGGGCTACCTGGGCGCCGGCGAGGACCCCTTCGACGCCGACGGCTTCCTCGTCACGGGCGACCTGGGCCGCCTCACCGCCGACGGCCACCTCGTCCTCACCGGCCGCAGCAAGGACGTGATCATCCGCAAGGGCGAGAACATCTCCGCCAAGGAGGTCGAGGACCTCCTCCACGGCCTCCCGGGCGTCGGCGACGCGGCCGTCATCGGCCTCCCCGACCCCGAGCGGGGCGAGCGGGTGTGCGCGGTGGTGGAGCAGCCCGCGGGGGCCGACCCGCTCACGCTGGCGACGGTCACGGCCCACCTGCGCGCCGCCGGCCTGGCCACGCACAAGCTGCCCGAGCAACTCGAACTGGTCGAGTCCCTCCCCCGCAACGACGCCCTGCGCAAGGTCCTGAAGTACAAGCTCAGGGAGCGTTTTTCCTAGGGCTCAGAACGCCCCGGCCGGCCTCGGCCGAGCCCGCGGACCCGGTGCGGCCCGTCCCTCCACCGCACGCGGGCCACCGCATCCTCGACGGTGCCTGGTGGGTCGTGTGGTGTGTGGGGGAGGCGCTTGACGGGGGTGGCAGGCTGGTCCGGAGGCAGGCGCGGGCCGAGGGGGCCGCAGGCCATGCCGGGTCAAGCGCCGAGGGGATCCACACACCCCACGACCCACCCCACGAAGCGAGCCCGTCGAAGCCCCGCCCCGCCCCGCCCCTGCTCCGTATCGGCCCGTACGCGCCCTACGCGTCCGGCAGTTCGACGCCGCAGTAGCCCGCGAACGCGGTCAGGATCTCCGTCTCCGAGATCCGCCCGTCGCCGTCGCCGTCCAGCGCCGTCGCCACCCGCTCGGCCAGCTCCGGGGCCGTGCCCAGCACCCGCAGCACCCGGGCCGCCGCCTCCGGGCTCGCGCCGCCGCCCTCCGGGGCGGCCACCACCAGCACCGCGTGCAGGAACGGCCGGGCGATCTCGGCGAAGCGGTCGGGGCTGTCCCGCAGCCGCTTCGCGGCTCCGGTCACGAACTCCTCCCGGGTCACCCGCTGGTCGCCGTCCACGTCCGCGATCCCGGCCATGCCCTGCCAGAAGGCCTCCGCGCCCGCGAACACGGCCTGCCCCTGCTCGGAGCGCGCGGTGGTACCGAATTCGGCCAGCACGGCCTTGGCCGCCGTACTGAAGTCCTCACGGTCGATGTAGCCGTTGCCGTCCTGGTCGAACGTGGCGAATCGGGCGGCGATCTTGCGCTCGTATTCTGCGCTGTCCATAGCGGAGTTCCGCCTTCACATGTGCGGTGGGTGCGTTTCAGTCAGGACGGAGCGTACGGCCTGGGTGGCGTACGCGTTAAGCGAAGGCAGCACCCAAGTGGCCGCACCGGGCCCGCGCACGGGGAGCGCGCCGGGGCGCGCGGGCCCGTCGCTAGCACGAACAGCGCCCATACGGGGGAGGTTCGGCCAAAACAGGCGCAGAGCGGCGCGTGGCCGTTACATTCGACAGGTCGACATCAGGGCTGGGGGCCGCCATGGCGAAGGACGCACCACCGCGCTGGGACCGCAGGATGCAGCAGCGGCTGGCGCGCGGCGAAGCGGCCGCGCTCGGGGAGCTGTACGACCGGTTCGCGTCCCTGGTGCACAGCCTGGCACACCGGGTGCTCGGTGACGAGAAGGCCGCCGACCGGATCACCCGCGAGGTCTTCGGCTACATCTGGGAGAACCCCGACGCCTACGACCCCAAGCAGGGCTCGATGCGCTCCTGGATCGCCCGCATCACGCAGGGTCAGGCCGTCGCCCGGCTGCGGCAGGCCGAGACCGCCTCCCTCGCCGAGGGCGGCGGCGGCTCGCGCGAGGAACTGGAGCAGAAGCTGCGCACCGCCTCGGCGGCCGCCCGGGCCGACTACATCGTGACGTCCATGCCCGCACCGCTGCGCAAGGCCCTGGAACTGGCCTACTTCCAGCGCCGCGACTACCGGCAGGCCGCCGCCGACCTCGGCGTGACCGAGGACGAGGCGCGCCGCCGGCTGCGGCTCGGCCTGCAACTGCTGTCGACCGCCAACGCCCAGCCGCGCGACGGGTCCGCCCCGCCCTCCGGATTCGGACGCGGCCGGTGAGCGCGCAGAGCCGCCGGCGCGGCGAGGACGAGGAGCCCGGGGGCATGCCGGAGGGCACGCCCGGGGGCGTGGGCGACGCCCGCGACGGCGCGGGCCACGGCGGTACGTCCGGCACGGACGCCGGTACGGGCTCCGGCGCCGGCGGGCCGGGCGACGGGACCCGCGGCCCCGTGCACCCGCGCCGGGACGAGGGCGGCGGCGCCCCGCGCATACCGGGTCCGCGCTGGGCCGCCGACAACCTCGACGTGCTGCCCACACCCCCGCCACCGCCCACCCACGGCGTGCTCAAGTCCCTGCTGGGCGCCTGGGCCCTGGCCGCCTGCTCCGCCGAGGAGACCCAGGCCGTCGAGTCGCACCTCACCGAGTGCGCACCCTGCGCCGAGGAAGCCCTGCGGCTGCGCGACGCGGTGGCGCTGCTGCACCCCGAGGAGAGCCTCGACCTCGACCCGCTGCTGCGCTCGCGCGTCCTGGAGGGCTGCCTCGGCCGGCGCCCGGCCCGCATCCCGGTGCCGACCTGGGCCGCCCCGTACGACGCGGAGACCGCCCGGCTCGACGCCCTGCTGCGCGACTTCGGCGAGTCCGAATGGCACGCGCCGGTCCGGCTCAAGTGGTTCGAGGACGAGCGCCTGCAGTCCCGCAAGACCACCGTCGCCGGCGTGATCGGGCACCTGCTCACCGTCGACGGACTGGTCGCCACCGCGCTCGGGCTCGACGACCCGCTGGGCCCGGACGCCCCGCACGACCCCACCGAGCGGACCGAGCAGTACTGGTCCTCGAACGTCCACCCGGCCACCAGGCGGGTGCGCGCGCCCTGGCGCGAGCAGGGCCACACCCTGGTCCGCACGGTCTCCTTCGCGGGCCGGGGCGTCGCGGAACTCGAGGTCCGCTACGGCGACTTCGCCCTCCCGCTGGCCGACGCGTTCCTGGAGCGGGCCTTCGAGTGCTGGGTGCACGCCGGGGACATCGCCGAGGCGGTGGACTACCCGTACGAGCCGCCCTCCGGAGCCCACCTGCACAAGATGATCGACCTCGCGGCCCGACTGCTGCCCGCCGTCCTCGCCGAACGACGCCGGGCCGGCCTCGCGGCGCCCGCCCGCCGACTCACCGCCGCGGGCGCCCCGGGACGGACCCTGCACCTGGAGATCGAGGGCCTGGGCGGCGGCGCGTGGGAGATCGCCCTGGACTCCCCGGCCGCGGCCACCTCCGAGGACCACACGGTCGCCCGCGTGGCCCTCGACGCCAACGAGCTCTGCCAGCTCGCGGCGGGCCACATCGCCCCCGAGGAGGCCGCCTTCGGCCAGTACGGCGACCGCGAGGCCATCCGCGACGTCCTCTTCGCCACGGCCTCCCTCAGCCGCCTGTAACCCGGGGGGCTCCGCCCCGGCCCCCACGCGCGAGCGCCGGCGGAGGATCGCAGCCCCCGCAGGCCGCCCCGTGGTGTGTGGGGGAGGCGCTTGACTGCCCATGGCAGGCTGGTCCGGAGGCAGGCCCGGGCCGGAGGTGGCCGAAGGCCAGGGCGATGCCCCGAAGCCTCCGGGGTGGGCCTGCCGCAGGGCCTGCAGGCCATGGGCAGTCAAGCGCCGAGGGGACCCACACACCACGGGGCGGCCGGCAGCCCGCCCCCGGCCCCACAGACCCAAGCCGTGAAATCCCGAGGCCCCACACACCCAAGCCGTGAAGACCCGAGGCCCCACAGGCCCAAGGCCCCACAAGACCGCCCCCCCACCCCCCTCAGCCGGCCACCGAAGCCAAGGCCTCGCACAGCGCGTCGAGCGCGGCCGGGTAGGCGTGGTCCGGCGGCGTGGCGTACCCGATCACCAACCCGTCGCGCGCGACCTGCGTCGCCGCCGGGTGCCGGAAGGAGGACAGCGGCTCCACGGCGACCCCGTGCGCCCGGGCGGCGGCCACCGCGACCGCCTCCGTCCCCGCCGGCAACGTCAGCACCGCGTGCAGCCCGGCCGCCACGCCCGACACCGAGACGTGCGGGGCCCGCGCGGCCAGCACGGCCGTCAGCCGGTCCCGCCGCCCCCGGTACCGCTGCCGCATCCGCCGCACGTGCCGGTCGTACCCGCCCGAGGCGATGAACTCCGCCAGCGTCAGCTGGTCCGGCACGCTCACCCAGGCCTCGCGCTCCCCCTTCGCGTCCAGCACCGCGTCCACCAGGTCCTCCGGCAGCACGATCCACCCCAGCCGCAGCGCGGGCGACAGCGACTTGCTGACCGAGCCCATGTGCACCACCCGCTCGGGGTCCAGGCCCTGCAGGGACCCGATCGGCTGCCGGTCGTACCGGAACTCCCCGTCGTAGTCGTCCTCCAGGATCAGCCCGCCCCCGGCCCGCGCCCAGGCCACCGCCGCCGACCGCCGCTCGCGGTGCAGCGGCCCGCCGGTCGGGAACTGGTGGGCGGCCGTCAGCAGCACCTGCCGCACCCGCGGCAGCCGGGCCAGCGCCGTGGTGTCCGCGCCCCGCTCGTCGATCGGCAGCGGTACGTGCGGCACTCCCGCCCGGTCCAGCAGCTCCCGGTGGAAGGACAGCCCGTACGCCTCCACGGCGAGCGGTCCCGTCAGCACGCCGCCCCCGTACAGCAGCCGCAGCGCGTGCCCGAAGCCCGCCGAGACCACGATCCGGTCGGGGTCGGTCCGCACGCCCCGGGCCCGGCCCAGGTAGTCGGCCAGCGCCCGGCGCAGCTCGATCCGGCCGCGGGGGTCACCGGGGCCGAAGGCCTCGTTGGGGGCCTCGTTCAGAGCGCGGCGGGCGGCCGACAGCCAGCCGGCGCGCGGGAACGAACCGGCGTCGGGCTGACCCGGCACCAGGTCGTGCACGGGCCCGGCCGGGGCGGCGCCGGCCGGGCGGGGCCGCCGGACCGGGGCGGGCGGTGCGGCCCGCTCCGCGACCCGGGTGCCGGAGCCCTGCCGGGCGGTGAGCCAGCCCTCGGCGACGAGCTCGGCGTACGCGTCGGCGACGGTGTTGCGGGCCAGCCCGAGGTCCGCGGCCAGCGAACGGTACGGGGGCAGCCGGGCCCCCGAGGGCAGCCGGCCGTCGCGGACGGCGGCCCGCAGGGCCTCCGCGAGGGCTGCCCGGCGGCTGCCGCCGACGGGCAGCTCGAGGTGCAGGTCGGCGCCGGTCCGCTCGGCCGAGTCCAGCCATCCGCCACCGCCACCGACGCCGACGCCGACGCCGCCACCGACAGCAGGATTGACCTTGTTTTTCGGCATGGAAATGCACCCTACTAGCGGTCGCCCGGGCCCGTAGATTGATCTTCATGACGACGAACACGCTGCAGACGCAGACGGCGGCCACGACGACCACCACCCCCTCCCCCGAGTTCCCCGCCCAGACCCGGCTCGACCTGGCCAGGACCGCGACGAAGGTCTACCGGGCGCAGATCGCCTTCGACGCCGCGATCCGGGAGGGCCTGGAGCCCTCCCTGGTCGAGCTCGTCCAGATCCGCGCCTCGCAGCTCAACGGCTGCGCGTACTGCCTCCACATGCACACCTCGGACGCCGCGAAGGCGGGCGAGAGCCAGGAGCGGCTGCACATGGTGGGCCTGTGGCGCGAGGCGGAGCACTTCTTCACCGAGGAGGAGCGGGCCGCGCTCGCCCTGGCCGAGGCCGTCACGCTGATCGCCGACGCGGGCGTCCCGGACGCGGTCTACGCGCACGCGGTCGAGGTCCTCGGCGAGGAGAGGACCGCCAAGGTGATCGGCGCCGTGTGCTCCATCAACACCTGGAACCGGTTCGCCATCGCGACCGGGAAGGTCGCGGGCACGGACGAGCGCAAGCGGTAGCCGGACGGCGGCCCGAGCGGCCGGCCGAAGCCGGAAGGGCCCGTCCGCGCAGGTGCGGACGGGCCCTTCCGGCTCTTCGCCTCAGGCGAAGACCACCGTGCGGCTGCCGTTGAGCAGCACCCGGTGCTCGCTGTGCCACTTCACGGCGCGGGCCAGGGCCTGGCACTCGACGTCGCGGCCGATCGCCACCAGGCCGTCGGGCGTGACCTCGTGGCCGACGCGCTCGACCTCCTGCTCGATGATCGGGCCCTCGTCGAGGTCGGCCGTCACGTAGTGGGCGGTGGCGCCGATCAGCTTCACACCGCGTACGTGCGCCTGGTGGTACGGCTTGGCGCCCTTGAAGCTCGGCAGGAACGAGTGGTGGATGTTGATGATCCGGCCGCTGAGCTCCTTGCAGAGCGCGTCCGAGAGCACCTGCATGTAGCGGGCGAGGACGACGAGTTCGACGCCCTCGGCGCGGACCAGCTCCAGCAGCTGCGCCTCCGCCGCCTCCTTGGTGTCCTTGGTCACCGGGATGTGGTGGAAGGGGATGTCGTAGGAGCCGACGAGTTCGGCGAAGTCGGTGTGGTTGGAGACGACGGCGGCGATCTCCACCGGCAGGGCGCCGATCCGGGCCCGGAAGAGCAGGTCGTTCAGGCAGTGCCCGAATTTGGACACCATCAGGACGATCCGCATGCGCTCGTCGGCGCGGTGGATCTGCCAGTCCATCTGGAAGGTGTCGCCGATCGCCGCGAAGCTGGCGCGGAGCTTCTCCAGGGTCACCGGCGGCTCGGCCGAGAAGTGCACCCGCATGAAGAAGAGGCCGGTCTCGTGGTCGCCGAACTGCTGGCTGTCCTCGATGTTGCATCCGGTCATGAAGAGGTAACTCGACACGGCGTGCACGATGCCCTGCTTGTCGGGGCAGGACACGGTCAGGACGTACTGCTCGGGCCTCGCAGCCGCGGAGGCGCTCTTCGGGTCGCTCATGACGCCCAAGACTCCCACACGCGGGGCCCCCGCACCCAGCCCGGTCCGAGGGGCGGGAAAGCGGGGGCTCACATGGGGAAACAGGGGCTCAGACGGGCCGTCGGAACCGTCACGCGGCCCGCGTCATGATGCGCAGCAGCTCGAGGGAGCGCGGCGGCGCGTCCGGGTCCTCGCCGTCGGCCGTCGCCAGCCGTACGTGCGCCTCGCGGGCGGCGCGGACGGCCTCGGGCCAGCCGTGGTGCTCCAGGTACGCGGAGACCGGGGCGTCCGGGCCGACCTGGTGGAGTATGCGCAGCACGCGCAGGACCGCGACGTCGACCAGGGCGGCCTCCTGTGAGTCCCGGAAGATCGTGCCGACGTACTTCTCGGCCGACCAGCTGTCGAGCCAGGTGTCCTCCACCAGCCGGTACACGGCGTCGGTGACGTCTCCGTAGCCCTCCCGGCCGGCCAGCCAGCACTCCTCCTGGAAGGAGGGGTCGGAAAGCATGTGGAGCGCCGAGCGCACGTTGCTGCGCCAGCGCCACCAGGGCATGTCGTTGAGCGGCATGCCGCCCATGGTGGAGGAGCGGCGGCCGCGACGGGAAGGGTTATTCGAACCTGGGACGGATGTCACGGTTGTCGATCGTACGTGCCCCAATCGGGCGATCTTGACGCCCCCGTAGTTCATCTCCATGTCACCGTGCGTTGACTGGACATCACTCCGTCGTTACCCATGAGGCGGAATTGTGCATGCCCATGACTGGTAGGAGACGCACGAACCCTTTCCGCTTGTCCACCTTCGCGGCGCGCACCGCACTGTGCACGGCGGTCTGTGCGTCCCTCGTCACCGGATGCGGGGCGCTCCCCGGAAGTTCGGGGGGATCCGGGGAGCCCCTCACCGTCATGACCTGGGCGCCCGACCAGACCAAGGCCACCAACATGCCCGGCATGCCCGCGCTGGCCCGCGCCTACGGGCGCTGGGTGAACGCCAACGGCGGCATCAACGGCCGCAAGCTCAACGTCATCACCTGCAACGAGCACAACACCCCTGAGGGCGCCGCCGACTGCGCCCGGCAGGCGGTCAAGGCCGGCGCGGTCGCGGTCGTCGGCTCCTACAGCCAGCACGGCCGCGCCTTCATGGCCCCGCTCGAAGCCGCCGGCATCCCGTTCGTCGGCGGCTACGGCGTCTCCGACGAGGAGTTCCAGAGCACCCTGTCGTACCCGGTCAACGGCGGCCAGCCCGTGCTCCTCGCGGGCGCCGGCCGGCAGCTGGCCAACCAGTGCGAGAAGGTCGCGCTGGTCCGCCCCGACACCCTGGCCGGCGACACCATGCCCATCCTGCTCAACGCAGGGCTGCGCTCCGGCAGCGCCGAGGAGGCCGGGGACGTACGGGCCGCCGAGGACGCCACCGACTACAGCCGCCCGGCCCTCCAGGCGCTCGACGAGGCCGGCGCCGACCCGGAGCTGCCGGCCCGGCTCGGCCGGTCCGCGGCCCGGGCCAAGGCCTCGAAGGGGTGCGTGACGGCGGTGCTCGGCGAGCGCACCGAGACGTTCTTCGACTCCTTCCGGCGCGTGGAGAACCAGGACCTGAAGGTGAAGGTCGCGTCCGTGCTCGGCAGCGTCAGCCAGGGCCTGATCGACCGCACCGGCGGCAAGGAGGGCCCCTTCGAGGGCGCGTACGTCACCGGCTGGTACCCGGTGGCCACCGACGGCAAGTGGGCGCCCATGCAGAAGGTGATCAACGAGCACGCCTTCGGCGACAACCGGATCGACCCGGCCGACATCGGCGTGCAGACGACCTGGATCGCCTACACCGTCTTCTCCGAGGTCGTCCGGAGCATCGGCGACGAGGAGGTCACCGGCCGCCGGGTCGCGCTGGCCCTGGACCGGTCCAACGGGGTGCGCACCGGCGGCCTCACCCCCGAACTGCGCTGGCGCTACCAGGACATGCGCGCGGTCGGCGGCTTCCCGCGGATCGTCAACGGCCGCGTGACCTTCCAGCGGGTCACCGGCGGCCGGCTGGTGGCCCAGGGCGAGGGCGCGATGGACATGACGGCGACGCTGGAGAAGGCCCCCGCGGCCGGCTGAGCGACGGCCCCGGGACCACCGTCGCCGGACGGCCGGGCGACGGCCCCGGGACCACCGTCGCCGGACGGCCGGGCGACGGCCCCGGGGGCGACGGCCCCGGGGCCGCCTCCCCTCAGAGCTTCGTGCGGTCGCGCTTGGTCAGGTCGTACTTGGCCGCGATGCGGTTCCACAGCACGGCGGCCTGCTCCTTGTACGCGCTCGCCTGGCCGCTGGCCTTGTTCCCGTCACGGGCGTTGCTGGTGGTCCGGGCGTGGCCGCCCTTGCAGTACTTCTTGCTGCCGTCGACCTGGTCGGCCCACTCCGCGTAGTTCTTGTCGGCGGAGGCCGAGTACTTCCACGCCTTGGTCAGCGCGGACGCCAGCTTGTCGTGGTCCGGGAGCTGGTCGACCTTGAGCTCCTCCAGGCGGGTGATCAGCTCCTCGCGCTGACGGGCCGCGTCGCGCAGGTCGGAGCCGGCCTGGTCCAGGTCGTCGCACTTCTTGATGTTGTCGACGGCGGCGATCACCTGGTCGCGGCTGCCGCCGCTGTCCCCCAGCAGCTTGTCCAGCTGGACCGCCTGCGCCCGGGCCGGGTCGACCGGCTGCTCGCCGGTGTCCGCGCTGGCGGACGGCTTCGCGGTGTCCGACATGGTGCTGGTCGGGTCGTTGGCCTTGGAGTTGCCGCCGTTGCCCATCATCGCGCCGACGCCGAGGCCCACCACGGCGAGGCCGAGGACGCCGGCCGCGATCAGTCCGACCGGGGCGCGGCGGCCCTCGGGCTCGTCGCCGTAGTACGGCTCCTGCGGCGGGGGCGCCTGGTGGTACCCGGGCTGCGGCGGCCGGCCCTGCTGCGGGTGCGGACGGGGCGCGGGCGGGCCCGGGGCGACGGGCTCGTCGATCTTGGGGAGCTGCTGGGTGGAACCGGGGGCGTCGCTCGGGTAGCCGTAGCCGCCGGTGGCCCCGCCGGGGCCGCCCGAGGTGCGGAACAGCCCGTCGAACTCGGCGGGCGGACCGCCCGGGGCACCGGGGGCACCCGGGGCGCCGACCGGGCCGCCGGGCACGGGCGCCATGTACTGGGTGGCCGCCTCGGCGAGGTCGGGGGTGGCCGGCACGGGCGGGATGTACTGCGTGGCCGCCGCGTCGGAACCGCCCGGGACCGGCGGGATGTACTGCGTCGCCGCCGCGTCGGAACCGCCCGGCACGGGCGGGATGTACTGCGTCGCCGCCGCGTCCGCACCACCCGGAACCGGCGGGATGTACTGCGTCGCCGCCGCGTCCGCACCACCCGGAACCGGCGGGATGTACTGCGTCGCCGCCGCGTCCGCACCACCCGGAACCGCGCCCGGGCCCGGCATGCCCTGGTCGACGGGCGGGATGAGGGCGGTGGCGTCCGCGTCGGAGCCCATGCGCTGGGCGTGCGGGTCGGCGAAGGGGTCCGCGAACGGGGCGCCGTAGGACTGGCCCCCGTACGACGGGTCGGGGACGGGCGGCTGCGGCTGGCCCGGCGCGCCGTAGCCGGACGCCTGCTGGGCGCCGTACGCGTCGTAGCCCTCGTAGCCGGTCTGCTCGTACCCCGTCTGCTCGTAACCGGTCTGCTCGTACCCCGTCTGCTCGGGATAGGGCTGCGGGTAGCCGTACGCCGCGGGCTGGTGCGGCTGCTGCGGGAGCGGCGGCATCGGCGGGACCTGCCCGCCGAACCCGTCCCCCTGCCCGGCGAAGCCGTCGGCCTGCGGGGCGAAGCCGTCCGGCGCCGCGCCCGGCTGGGGACCGCCCTGGGGGCCCCACTGGCCGCCCCACGGGGTACCGCCGACCGGCGCGCTCTCGCGCTCCTCGGGGGCGCCCGGGAGCCACGGTCCGGACCCGTCGGCGGGCAGCACGATGCCCTCGTAGGCGGGCCGCGCGGACTGCTGCTGCGGCTCGCCCCCCTGTCCGCTCTGCGTCACCGGGACTCCCTCTCGACCTACGGAATCGTCGGTTTACGCTACCGGGTCGGCTCCGCGGCCTGCCACGCGCCCATGATCGAACTCAAGGCGACACGCGGCAGGACCTGCGGTGAACTGAGATCCCGTCA
Organism: Streptomyces sp. NPDC093225; assembly: GCF_044753805.1. Lineage (NCBI taxonomy): Bacteria > Bacillati > Actinomycetota > Actinomycetes > Kitasatosporales > Streptomycetaceae > Streptomyces > Streptomyces sp. NPDC093225. The sequence continues at coordinate 37,183 of NZ_JBIVNX010000010.1, read as the reverse complement.
CGGCGGACCGGGAAGGCCCTCAGGCCGCCTGGAGTTCCAGCCGGGCGGTGAACTCCCGGACGGCCGCCTCCTCCCGGTACGGCTCCAGCCTGCGCCGGAAGTCCTCCAGGTACTCCGCGCCGCGGTTGCTGCGCAGGGTGGCGAGCAGCTCCACGGCCTGCCCGCCGGTGGCGCAGGCCTGCTCCACCTCCCGGGCCTGGACCTGCGCCGTGGCCAGCAGCAACAGCCCGATGGCCCGTCTGCGGGCCTTGGACTCGGGCAGGGTCCGCAGGACTTCCTCCGCCCGCCGGCCGGCGGCCTCGGGCTGGCCCAGGTCACGGTGGCAGTGGGCCAGCTCGTCGGCGAGGTAGGCATGGTCGAAATGCCGGATCCACACCGGATCGTCCCCCGACTCGGGTTCGGCCCGGTCCAGCGCCGAGATCGCACGGGTGGCCAGCACCTGGGTGGCCCGGGAGTCCCCGAGCAGCGCGTGCCCGCGCGCCTCGGCCGCGAAGAACATGGCCTGCACCCGCGGGGTGACCTGCCCGCGGGTGCCCTCCTGCGCGGCCCGGGCCAGCTGGGCGATCTCGCGCGGGTTGCCGAGCTCGGCCGCCAGGTGGCTCATGGACGCGGCCAGCACGTAGCCGCCGTAGGCCCGGTCGCCGGCCGCCTGGGCCAGCCGCAGGGCCTGGATGTAGTACCGCTGGGCGAGGCCGGGCTGGCCGGTGTCCACCGCCATGTAGCCGGCCAGCTCGGTGAGCCGGGCCACGGCCGCGAACAGGGAGCGCCCCACGGGCTCCCGGTACGAACCGCCGAGCAGCCCGGACACCACGCTGTTGAGGTAGTGCACCACCACCGGCCGCACGTGCCCGCTGCCGAAGCGGTGGTCGAGCTCGACGAGGGCGTCCGTGGTGGCCCGTACGGCCTCGACGTCGGAGGTGCCGACCCGGGCGCCCGCGGTCCGGGCCACCTGGGCGTCGGCCTGGGTGATCAGCCAGTCGCGGCTGGGCTCGACCAGGGCGGAGGCGGCCACCGTGGAGCCGGCGAGGAAGTCGCGGCGGCCCACGTCGCTGCGCCACAGCTCGCAGACCTGCTCGATGGCGCCGAGGACGGTGGGCGAGAACTGCAGGCCCACGCCGGAGGCGAGGTTCTTGCCGTTGGCCATGCCGATCTCGTCGATGGTGACGGTGCGGCCGAGTTTGCGCCCGAGGGCCTCGGCGATGATCCCCGGGGCTCGGCCACGGGGCTGCTGGCCGCGCAGCCAGCGGGCGACGGACGTCTTGTCGTACCGGAGATCCAGTCCGTGTTCGGCGCCGGTCATGTTGACGCGGCGGGCCAGTCCGGCATTGGAGCACCCGGCTTCCTGGATGAGCGCCTGGAGCCGTTCATTCGGCTGACGGGCGACGAGAGGCCTGGCTGCCATGGAAGAAACCCCCTGTGGCCGCGGGTGATCGTGCGTACGATCACTTCCCGGCTGATTGGCGGAGAATGCGGAACTTGCCCGGAACGTGGTGCTCTTGCTCTCACTCGCCTGGGATTGTCGCGCTTTCACGACACTCGCTACCCCGCCCCCGCGTCCCCGTCCCCTACGCGCCCCCGCCCATGCATCCATGCGCCCCGCGTGCAGGATCGATGCTCCGCCCGCCCTTGGGTTTACCCCCGTAACCCCAGGTCCTACCGGGAGTTGTGAAGGGCGTGGAAGAGACCAAGGGAGTCACGGAAGCCGCGCCCATCCCCAAGCAGCGCGGCGAGCAGCTGGTGGATCACGCCGTGCGGTACGCGGAGGAACGGCACTGGGACGTGTTCCCGGGCACCTGGCTGGAGGCCGAGGACGGCCGTGAGCTGTGCTCCTGCGGGAACACGGAGTGCCCCGCCCCCGGGGCGCACCCGGTGATGCAGGGCTGGGCGGCCTCGGCCACCGGCTCCGCGATGCAGGTGCGGCGGATGTGGCAGAAGCAGCCCAAGGCCGGGATCCTGCTGCCGACCGGGCGGACCTTCGACGCGATCGACGTGCCGGAGGCGGCCGGCTTCCTCGCCCTGGCCCGCATGGAGCGGATGGAACTCACCCTGGGACCGGTCACGCTGACCCCGAACCGCCGGATGCTGTTCTTCGTGCTGCCGGGGGCCACCGCCAAGGTGCCGGACCTGGTGCGCAAGCTCGGCTGGTCGCCGGCGTCGATCGACCTCGTCGCCCGGGGCGAGGGGGAGTACGCGGCGGCCCCGCCGACCCGGTTCGGCGGGCGCGGCGCGGTCCAGTGGGCGCGGCGGCCCACGCCGGCGAACCGGTGGCTGCCGGACGCGGAGGAGCTCATCAACCCGCTGGCGTACGCGTGCGGGCGGGAGGCGGCGTCGGCCCGGGACCGGCGCGACTGACCCCGGTACCCGACGCGGCCGACGCGGCCGACGACATTTGTCACTACTGCGCCGCGCGCGGTGCCTCGTATGGTGAACCGACCACACGGGGTGACACGCACGAGAGGTAGGCGCACGGTGCCTGACCAGGTGTTTACGGCCGAGGCGGGCGGGGCGCGACCGGCGCCGCCCGCGGCCGTACGGATAACGGGACTCTGGAAGCGGTTCGGCGAGCAGATCGCCGTGGCCGGTATCGACCTGGAGCTGCCCGCGGGCAAGTTCATCGGCCTGGTCGGCCCGAACGGGGCGGGCAAAACCACCACGCTGTCCATGGTCACGGGCCTGCTGCGGCCGGACCAGGGCCGGGTGGAGATCTCCGGGTACGACGTCTGGGCCGACCCGGTCCAGGTCAAGTCCCGGATCGGCGTGCTGCCCGAGGGCCTGCGCCTGTTCGAGCGCCTCTCCGGCCGCGAACTGCTCGGCTACATGGGCCGGTTGCGCGGACTGCCGGGCGCCGAGGTGGACAAGCGGGCCACCCAGCTGCTGGACGTGCTGGACCTGTCGGGCTCGCAGCACAAGCTCGTCATCGACTACTCGACCGGCATGCGGAAGAAGATCGGGCTGGCGGCCGCCCTGCTGCACAACCCCGAAGTCCTGTTCCTGGACGAGCCGTTCGAGGGCGTCGACCCGGTGTCGGCGCAGACCATCCGCGGGGTGCTCGAGCGCTACACCGCCTCCGGCGCCACGGTCGTCTTCTCCAGCCACGTGATGGAGCTGGTGGAGTCGCTGTGCGACTGGGTCGCCGTGATGGCCGCCGGGCGGATCCGCGCGGCCGGCCCGCTGGCGGACGTCCGCGGCGGGGCCTCCTCGCTGCAGAACGCCTTCCTCGAGCTGGTCGGCGCCCAGGGCAAGGACGCGGGCGAGTCCCTCGACTGGCTCGGCGGAGGGGCGGCGGGCCGGTGAGCACCGTCGGATCCGCCACCGCGGACGCGGGCACGGGGCCCGGCACGGGCGGGGCCGGCGGCTCCGCGGACTCCCTCGTCCCGGTCTTCGTCCGGCTGAAGCTCGCGCTGCTGCGCAACGGGCTGCGCCAGAGCTCCAAGCGCAAGGCCGCGTACGTCACCTCGCTCGTCCTCACGGCCGTCATCGCGGTGTTCATGACGCTGCTGCTGGTCCTGCTGCGCGGGCACCCGGACGCCGCGCCGACGGTGGTCGTGCTGCTCGGCGCGGTCACGGCGCTGGGCTGGGCCGTGATGCCGCTGTTCTTCTCGAGCGGCGACGAGACCCTCGACCCGACCCGGCTGGTGATGCTGCCGCTGCGGCCGCGGCCGCTGGTCGGGGCGCTGCTGGTGGCGTCGCTGGTGGGCATCGGGCCGTTCTTCACCCTGTGCATCGCGGTCGGTTCGGTGGTGGCGGTGGCGCACGGCGCGGCCGGCGTCGCCGTCGGCGTGCTCGCGGTCCCGCTGCTGCTGCTCGGGTGCGTGGCGCTGGCGCGGGCCGTGGCCACCGCCAACGTCCGGCTGCTGACCAGCCGCAAGGGCCGTGACCTGGCCCTGCTGAGCGGTCTGCTGATCGCGCTGGGCGCCCAGGTGGTCAACTTCGGCAGCCAGCGGCTGTTCAAGCAGGGCGGTCTCGACACGCTGCTCCCGGTGGCCGACGTGCTGCGGTGGCTGCCGCCCGGGTCGGCGGTCGGGGCGGTCGACTCCGCGAGCAAGGGCTCTTACGGGGCCGCGGCCGTGCAGCTGCTGGCGAGCGCGGCGGCGGTGGCGCTGCTGCTGTGGGCCTGGCAGCGGTCGCTGACCAAGCTCATGGTGACGCCGGACGGTTCGACGGTCGCGGCCGCCGACTCGGGCGGCGCCGCGCGGGGCGCGGACGGCGGCGAGCACGGGCTGTGGCGCGTACTGCCGAGCGGCCGGTCGGGCGCGGTCATGCAGCGCACGCTGCGCTACGTCATGCGCGACCCGAAGACGAAGGCCGCGTGGGTGACGGCGCTGGCGATCGGGCTGATCGTGCCGGTGTTCAACGCCCTGCAGGGCACCGGGTCGATCTACCTGGCCTGCTTCGGCACCTGGATGCTGGGCGTGCAGATGTACAACCAGTTCGGACAGGACACCTCCGCCTTCTGGATGGTCGCGCAGACCATCGCGACGCCGCGGCAGGCGTACGAGGAGCTGCGCGCCCGGGCCTGGGCGCTGCTGCTGGTGACCGCGCCGTACACGGCGCTGGTGACGGTCGTGACGGCCGCCCTGGTCCACGACTGGGGCAGGCTGCCCGAGGTGCTCGGCCTGGCCTGGGCCCTGCTCGGGGCGATGCTCGCCACGGGTGCGATCTGCTCGGCGAAGTTCCCGTACTCGATCCCGCAGGACGGGGCCTTCAAGAACGCGGCGCCCGGGCAGGGCGGGCTGGCGTGGCTCAGCGTCTTCGGGGGCGTGATCCTCTCGCTGGTGATGTGCGTGCCGCTGATCGTGGCGACGGTCTGGCTGCACGTCGCGGGGGCCGGCGGCCTGCTGTGGCTGCTGCTGCCGGCCGGTACGGCGTACGGCGCGCTGGTGTGCTGGGCCGGCCTGCGCTTCGCGGCACCGCGGACCGCCGCCCGTCTCCCGGAGATCATCACGGCCGTCAGCAAGGGCTGACGTTTCCCTCCGGTACGAGCGGCCGCGCGCCGCTTCCCCCCGCCCCGCCCCGCCCCCGCGAGACGCGTTCTCGTGGGGGCGGGGCGTTTGCGGCGGTCTCGCGTGGACGGGCGGACACCCGGGCCACGGGCGGGGCCGGTGCGCGGCGGGCGGCCGGAGGTGGCGGCCTACTCCCGGACCGGGGTCGGGAGGGAGGCGAGGAAGGGTTCGACGGCCGCGCGCCAGGCGGTCGGCTGGTCCCAGTGGACCAGGTGGCCGGCGTCGGGGATCTCCGCGTACGCACCCAGCGGGAGGACGCGGACCATCTCCTGGGCCTCGGCGCGGCCGAGTTCGCCGTCGAGGCCGCGGACGACGAGGGTGGGGCAGCGGACCTGGCCCAGCTCCTCCCAGTGGGCGTCGTACACCCACGTCTCGCGCGCCATGAGCATCTGTCGCCGCGAGAAGACCGGCCGCCAGCCGTCGGCCGCCTCCGCCATCACCTCGGCGAAGAACTCGCCGCGCGCGGGGCTGGGCCGCTCGACCCAGGGGTCGTCCTCACCGAACCAGCGGCGCACGTCCCCGAGCGTCGCGAACGGCAGCGGCCAGCTGCGGAACCAGTCCTCCCACTCCCGCTGGGAGGCCGCCCCGAGGGCGGTGGCGCGCATGTCGCAGATGACCAGGGCCTGGACGAGGTCCGGGCGGCGGGCGGCCAGTTGCCAGGCGGTGAGGGCGCCCATCGAGTGCCCGATGAGGACCACCGGCCCGATCCCGAGCCGTTCGATGACGGCCTCGGCGTCGCGCACGAAGGCGTCGCGGGTGTACGGGCCGTCCGCCGGGGCGTCGCTCTGCCCGTGCCCGCGCTGGTCCAGGGCCACGGCGCGGCGCCGCTCGGCCAGCCAGCGGGCGGTGCCGGCCCAGTGCGACGCGCGGCCCATCAGCCCGTGGAGTAACAGGACCGGGCGTTCGGCCGGTTCGGCGCCCGCGTCCGCGCCCCCGGCCAGGGCCATGTCCGAGTCCGGGTCGGTGCCCTTGGGCGGGTCCGTGAACTCCCAGGCCGCGAGCCGCACGCCGTCGGCTCCCGTCACATCGAAGCGTCGTACCACTCGATGCACCCCCTTCGATCCCGGCCAGACTATCGAACCTGCATTCGAACAACGGCCGTCTCCCCGGCAAGACCCCACTTTCGAGTGACCTTGCTCAAGGATTGGCGGCCGCTGCCGAGGGGAGGATCTTCATCGGGAGGCGGGCCGCTCGGGGAAGACGGTCCGAGGGGATTGACCCTGAGAGCTCGGGGCTCCGGGTCAGCAAAGGGGAGGACCGGTCCCGGTGCCGCGAGGCACCGGGACCGACCCATGTCGGGACGACCCGCACGGAGCCGGCGCCGGGTCCGACCCGCGCGGGGCCGACCGGACCGGGCCCGCCGGCGCGGGCGCCGGGGCGCGCGTCATCCGCGCCGGAGCGTGCCGGGCCGGGCACATGACATCGCCCCCTCCCGCAGTTGCCTGGGGCAAGCCTGACACGCACATCGCGCGGTCGCTCCCCTTCCGACGGATTAGCCGGAATTCGACGGGAGGGATGTGACGGGCGAGGCCGAAGGGGCGGAACGAAGCGCCCGGGGGTGACCCTGACCGTCAGCGCTTGGCCACGAAGACGTGGCTCGCGATGTCCGCGTCGAGCTCCGCCGCCTCGCCGCCGCTGCCGACCAGGACGCCGCCGGGCGACTCCGTCACGCTGACGACCGCGCCGGGCTGCACGCCCGCGCGCCGCAGGGTGTACATGAGCTGCGCGTCGGTCTGGATCGGCTCGCCGATGCGCCGGATCACCACGGTCTTGCCGTCGTGGCCCGGGTCGAGCTCGGAGAGGCTGACCATGCCCTCGTCGATGAACGGGTCGGCCTCGGCCTTCTCGCCGAGCTCCTCCAGACCCGGGATCGGGTTGCCGTACGGCGACTCGGTCGGGTGGCGCAGGAGCTCGAGCACGCGCCGCTCGACGGCCTCGCTCATCACGTGCTCCCAGCGGCAGGCCTCGGCGTGGACCTGCTCCCACTCCAGACCGATCACGTCCACGAGCAGGCACTCGGCGAGCCGGTGCTTGCGCATGACGCGGGTCGCCAGCCGACGGCCCTCCTCGGTCAGCTCCAGGTGGCGGTCGCTGGCGACGGCCACGAGCCCGTCGCGCTCCATGCGGGCGACCGTCTGGCTCACCGTGGGACCGCTCTGGTCCAGCCGTTCGGCGATACGGGCGCGCATGGGGACCACACCTTCCTCTTCCAGCTCGAGAATGGTGCGGAGGTACATCTCCGTAGTATCGATCAGTCCGGACATCGTGCCCCTCATCATCGTGCGCTGGCCCTGTCACCAATTCTGACGCATCACGCCGACAACCGTCCCGAGCCGAGGCGGACCAAGGCGGACCTCGGGCGTGGGCGGGTTCCCGCACGATTGACGCACGCCCGGCGCCCCGCGCGCTGGAACGTCCATGTTTCGGTCGTCGGAGCGGTTCCCGGCTGGTACGCGGGCCACCCGTACGAGGTCGGCGGGGCGGCCGGCACGCGGCCGCGGGGGCGTGCGACGACCCGGCGCGTGCGTATTGACAGCCCTATGGTCCAGACCGCACGGTGAGCGGCGGACACGGACGACCACCCGACTTCTCCCTGGCTTCTCCCCGACTTCTGGAAGGTCCCTCCGCGCATGAGCGAGAGCAAGCTGGCCGGTCAGTTCTTCGACGCCGCGATCGGCCTCCTCCAGCGGGTCCGCGACGAGGAGGCCGGGAGCATCGCCGCGGCCGGCGCCCTCGTCGCGGACGCCGTGGCGGCCGGCAACCGGCTGTTCGCCTTCGGCGCCGGACACTCCTCGCTCCCCGCGCAGGACGTGGTCTACCGGGCCGGCGGCCTGGCCCTGATGAACTTCCTCGCCGTGCCCGGCACCGCCGGCGTCGACGTCATGCCGGCCACCCTCGGCAGCGCCCTGGAGCGAGTCGGCGGCCTGGCCGGGGCGGTCCTGGACAGCAGCCCGGCCACCACGGGCGACGTGCTGGTGATCATCTCCCTCTCGGGGCGCAACGCGCTCCCGGTGGAGATGGCCCTCAAGGCCCGGGAGCTGGGCATGAAGGTCGTCGGCGTGACCTCGGTGGCGTACGCGACCGAGACGACGTCGCTGCACGCGTCCGGGACCTTCCTGAAGGACCACTGCGACGTGGTCCTCGACAGCAAGATCGCGGTCGGGGACGCAGAGCTGGGCCTGGACGGCATCGACGCGCCGTTCGCCCCCGCCTCGACCGTGGTCACCAGCGCCGTCATGCAGGCGGTGATGGCCACCGCCGCCGGGGAGCTGGCGGCCCGCGGCATCGAGCCGCCGCTGCTGCGCTCGGGCAACGTGGACGGCGGGCACGAGTGGAACGCGCGCGTGCTGCGCGAGTACGGCGACCGGATCTTCTTCCGGCACTAGTAAGTCGAGGGCCATCACGCCGAAGCCCGGATGGCCCGCGCGGCGAGGCCGGCCCGCCGTAGCGGCCGGATCACCTTGCGGTCACGCTCCGGCTTGTTAGAGCGGTGCCGAAACACCCATCGGCACCGCTCTAACAAGGGGGTGTGCGCCTCCGACAGGAGGTGCGCGCGTCGGGCACAGGGGGTACGCGCCGAGGGGCCCGCGAGCCCCGCGCTACTCCGCCGCGACACCCGCCAGGGAGAGGTCGGCGGCGACGCGGGCCGCGACCTCCTCGGCGTAGACGGCGTCGGGGCGCTCGAAGGCCGGGCGCGACTGGGTGCGCAGGAAGGTGAGCACGCCCAGGGTGCGGCCCCGGCTGCGCAGCACGGTGCACAGGCCGTGCGCCACCCCGTCCGGCCAGCCCGCCGGCAGTTCGGCGGGGGCGCTCAGGCGTACCGAACCGACCCGCTCCAGCGCCTGGAGCGCCGGGTGCCCGGTCGGGTACCGGGCCGGGAGCCCGCCGGTCGGGGAGAGCGCGGGCGGCGAGACCACCGAGCGGATCAGCCGGTCCCCCACGGCGACGTCGACCAGGGCGTGGTCGGCGTACCCGGCGAGGGCGAAGTCCAGCCGGACCGCCACCGCCTCGGCCGGGTCCTCGCACTCGGCCGCGGCGCGGGCGGCCCGGTGCAGCTGGTTGGTGCGGAAGCGCAGCTGGGCGGTGTCCAGCTCGGCCTGCCGGGCCTCGGTGATGTCCTGGAACAGCCAGGCCACCCCGAGCGGTACGGGCTCCTCCCCCAGCGGCGAGGCCAGCCGCAGGAACCCGGAGCGCCAGCACCGCCGCCGCACCCCCTCGGGCGTGCGGACGGAGACCCACAGCTCGACCGGCGCGGGCGGCGCGCCCTCGGCGAGCACGTGCTGGAGGGCGCCCTCCAGCTCCTCGACCCCCTGGGTGATCAGCTCGCCCAGCGGGCGGCCGAGCAGCACGGTCCGGCCGGCCCCGAAGGCGTGGGCCGCGTGCGCGTTGACCACGGCCGGCCGCAGGTCCACGTCGACCAGCACCACGCCCCACGAGGCGTCGTCGAGCAGCGCCTCGCTGAGGGCGATCGAACGCTCCAGGTCGATCTGGGTGTGGACCTCGCTGAAGGCGCAGTACACGCCGGCGGGCCTGCCGTCGGCGCCGGGGACCCGGGCCGACTGGGTCCGGACGAGCACCCGCCCGCCGTCCTTGGTCAGCAGGGCGAACTCGTGGACGAGCCGGCCGGCCGCGTCCTGCGCGGCCATGAGGCGGCGCTGGACGTCCTCGGCGTCCGCGGGGCGGGCGGCCCAGCCCGCGAACCCGCGCCGGCCGACCGCCTCGGCGGCGGACCAGCCGAGTATCCGCTCGGCCTCGCGGTTCCAGTGGGTGACCACGCCGTCCGCGTCGAACGCGCACAGTGCGGCATCCATGCCGTCCAGTAGCGCGGCGAGCAGGTCGTCGGCGGTCTCACTGCGTCCGGAAGCACTCACCTGGCACCCCCTGCAGGTGTTCGCATGTGCGGCACGTCAGATCATTCAACTGCAACGTGACGCAGCACACACGGGGTTCCGGGAAAGAGGCCGGGCCTATTAATCGGTTGCGGCCCGCCGGGGAGGCTCCTAGCGTGTGGGGCACACGAGAAGGGAGGTGGTTCCGGAAATGTACGACAACCGGACGCGTGAGGTGACTGCGGGCTAGCGCCCGTCGTCGCAACGCACCCAGTGTGGTTGCCGGCGCCTGACGCCGGCCAAACCCAAGCAGTCACCCGACCCGCGGTCTCGCCGGCACGTCCGGCCGGCTTCTCTTACCTGCAGGAGAGAACCCGAGGCCGCGGGTCGTCTGCGTTCGTCGCCGGTCTTCGGCTTCGTCGCCGCCCGTCGCCGCCCGTCGCGGCTCGTCGCGGCCCGTGGGCTTCGTCGACGTCCGCTCAGGGGCAGAGCCGCTCCAGCCGCCACGCCGCGGCGCCGTGCCCCTCGGCCACGCGCACGTACCGCAGCCGGTCGTGCAGGCGGTTCTCGTGGCCCTGCCAGAACTCGACCTCGTCGGGTGCGACGCGGAAGCCGCCCCACTCCGTCGGCACCGGCACCTGCTCCCCCTCCGGGTAGCGGGCCTCCAGCTCGGCGTAGCGCCGGTCCAGCTCGGCCCGGGAGTCGATCACCTGCGACTGGTCGCTGGCCCAGGCGCCCAGCTGGGAGCCGTGCGGGCGGGAGCGGAAGTAGGCGGCCGTCTCGTCGCGGCCCACGCGCACCGCCGTGCCGGTGACGATCACCTGGCGGGCGATGGGGTGCCAGGGGAAGAGCAGCGCCACCTGCGGGTTGGCGCCCAGCTCGCGGCCCTTGCGGGAGCCGTAGTTGGTGTAGAAGACGAAGCCCCGCGAGTCGAACTGCTTCAGCAGGACCGTGCGGGAGCTCGGGCGGCCCTCCGGCGTGGCGGTCGAGACGACCATGGCGTTGGGTTCGAAGACGTGCGCGGCGGCGGCCTGCCGGAACCAGCGGGCGAACTGGTCCATGGGGTCGTCGGCGAGGTCGGCCTCGGCGACGATCTCGGAGCGGTACTGCTTGCGCATGACGGCGGGATCAAGGTCCTGGTTCGGCACACGGCCATCCTGCCGCAGCGGGGGCGCGGCGCCCCCGCGGGCACCGGACCGGGTGCAGGATGTGCGGCACGTCACGCTTCCACGCGCCCCCGTGACCGTACAGACTCGTACGGCTGGGCCGCCGGGATGACCGCCGCCCCGGAGGCGGGTTGTCACCGCGAACGCGGTGGGTGACCTTCCGCCGCACGGGGCATGACGGGGATGCGCCCGCGCCGCACCGCGTGTCGTACGCGTACAAAGGTGTACGCATCCAACCGTTTCCACTTGTTCTTGACGCCTGGTCACAGCCGTACGCCGCACTAATCTGAGGAGCCGCCTGATGTCCGACTTCGTACCCGGACTCGAAGGGGTCGTCGCGTTCGAGACGGAGATCGCCGAGCCCGACAAGGAAGGCGGGGCCCTTCGCTACCGGGGTGTCGACATCGAAGACCTGGTCGGCCACGTGTCCTTCGGGAACGTGTGGGGCCTGCTGGTCGACGGTGCCTTCAACCCCGGCCTGCCCGCGGCCGAGCCCTTCCCGATCCCGGTGCACTCCGGCGACATCCGCGTGGACGTGCAGTCCGCGCTCGCGATGCTGGCCCCGGTGTGGGGTCTGAAACCGCTGCTCGACATCGACGAGCAGACCGCCCGCGACGACCTCGCCCGGGCCGCCGTCATGGCGCTGTCGTACGTCGCCCAGTCCGCGCGCGGCCAGGGCCTGCCCATGGTGCCGCAGCGGGAGATCGACAAGGCCGAGTCGGTCGTCGAGCGGTTCATGATCCGCTGGCGCGGCGAGCCGGACCCGAAGCACGTCAAGGCCGTGGACGCGTACTGGACCTCGGCGGCCGAACACGGCATGAACGCCTCGACCTTCACCGCCCGCGTCATCGCCTCCACCGGTGCCGACGTGGCCGCCGCCCTGTCGGGCGCGGTGGGCGCCATGTCCGGCCCGCTGCACGGCGGCGCGCCCTCGCGCGTCCTCGGCATGATCGAGGAGATCGAGCGCACCGGCGACGCCGTGGCGTACGTGAAGAAGGCCCTGGACAAGGGCGAGCGCCTGATGGGCTTCGGGCACCGCGTGTACCGCGCCGAGGACCCCCGCGCCCGCGTGCTGCGCCGGACCGCCAAGGAGCTGGGCGCGCCCCGCTTCGAGGTGGCGGAGGCGCTGGAGAAGGCGGCGCTGGAGGAGCTGCACGCCCGCCGTCCCGACCGGGTGCTGGCCACGAACGTCGAGTTCTGGGCCGCCATCATGCTGGACTTCGCCGAGGTCCCGGCGCACATGTTCACGTCGATGTTCACCTGTGCCCGTACGGCGGGCTGGTCGGCGCACATCCTGGAGCAGAAGCGGACGGGGCGTCTGGTGCGCCCCTCGGCCCGCTACATCGGCCCGGGCTCGCGCGACCCGCGTTCCATCGAGGGGTACGCGGACATCGCCTCCACCGCCTGATCCGTCCCGGCTGCCGCCGTCGAGCGCGCCGTGCCCCGTCGTGGGGTGCGGCGCGTTCGCGCGTTCGGGCGGGATGCGTGGGGGGGTGCGGGGGGTGCGGAGGTGCGGGTGGGTGGCGTCAGCGGGACGGCTCGGGCGGGTGCGCGGCGCCGAGGGCCGTGTCGAGGACGAGCGACCACTGCGCGACGACGCGGGCGCGGCGGGCGGCGTCGTCCGTCAGGAGGTTGGCCAGGCCGAGGCCGCGGGCCATGTCGAGCAGGCCCTGGACGGTCTCGCGGGTGCCGGGCCGGGACTCGTCGGCGCCGAGGAGCTCGACGGCGATGCGGTGGGTCTCGCGGCCCACGCGGGCTTCGAGCTCGGTGACGCGGGGGCGCAGCTGGTCCTCGTTGGAGGCGGCCACCCACAGCTGCAGGGCGGCCCGGAAGAGGGTGCCGGTGTAGAGGTCGACCAGCGCACCCACGACGGCGGGACGGGCGGCCCGGCCGGTGCCCGCCGCGAAGAGCCCGCGCAGGGCCGCCGAGCGCTCCTCCGCGACGTACTCGACCGCGGCGGTGAAGAGGTCCTCCCGGGTCGGGAAGTGGTGCTGGGCCGCCCCCCGGGAGACTCCGGCGCGCTCGGCGACCACGGCCACGGTGGAGCCGGCCCAGCCGTGTTCGGCCAGGCAGGCGACGGCGGCTTCGAGGAGCCGCTGCCGGGTGGCGCGGCTGCGGTCCTGCTTGGGAGGGTGCGTCACGACGCTCATCATGCCCACGACGGGTTGCGGCGCTCGAAGCGGGCGGTGATGCCCTCGCGGGCCTCGGGCGAGGCGAAGACGCGGGCCGACAGGGCCGCGAGGTCGGCGCCGTCGCGCGCGAGGGCCTCCCGGACCGGTGCGGTCAGCAGGCGCTTGGTCTCCGCGAGGGCGAGGGGACCGGCCTTGCGCAGGCCGTCGAGGACCGGCGCGAGGGCCGCGTCGACGTCCTCGGCGTGCAGGGTGAGCAGCCCGATGCGGGTGGCCTCGGCCGCGTCGAAGGCCTCGGCGGTCAGGAAGTAGCGGGCCGCGGCGCGCGGGTCGAGCCGGGGCAGCAGGGGGGCGGAGATGACGGCCGGGACGACGCCGAGGTGGGTCTCGGTGAAGGCGTACGAGGAACCCGGCCCGGCGGCGGCGATGTCGCAGGCGCCCAGCAGCCCCAGCCCGCCGGCCCGGACGTGCCCGGTGACGCGTCCGACCACCGGCTTCGGGTGCGCGGCGAGCTCGGTCAGCAGCGCGAGGAAGTCGGCCGGGTCGCACGGGGACTTCAGGTCGGCGCCCGCGCAGAAGGTGTTACCGGTGTGGGTCAGCACGACGGCCCGGACGGCCGGGTCGGCCGCCGCGGCCGCGAGGCCGGCGCGCAGCTGCGCGACGAGGCCCGCGGAGAGCGCGTTGCGGTTCTGCGGCGAGTCGAGGGCGAGGGTGGCGATGCCGTCGGCTCGCGCGGTGGCGACCAGGGGGGCCGGGTCCATGCCGCTCCTTCGGGGGGGTGGGTGGGTTGGGTGGGTTGGGTGGGTTGGGGTGGGTGCCTGGGGTGGGTGCCTGGGTGCCTGGGTGCCTGGGTGCCTGGGTGCCTGGGTGCCTGGGTGCCTGGGTGCCTGGGTGCCTGGGTGCCTGGGTGCCGGCCGCCCCGTGCTGTGTGGGTCCCCTCGGCGCTTGACCCGGCATGGGCTGCAGGCCCTGCGGCAGGCCCACCCCTGGGGCTTCGGGGCCTTCGGCCCTGGCCTGCGGCCACCCCAGGCCCGGGCCTGCCTCCGGACCAGCCTCCCATGCCGCCTCAAGCGCCTCCCCCACACACCACGGGGCGGCCTGACGGGGCTTCGAGACGTGGGGGGGTCGGGGTCCGGCGGCGAACGGACGCCGCCGGACGGGTGCCGCTAGTACGACTTGGGCAGGCCGAGGGTCTGGTGGGAGACGAAGTTGAGGATCATCTCGCGGCTGACCGGGGCGATCCTGGCGACCCGGGACGCGGTGATCAGCGCGCCCAGGCCGTACTCGCGGGTGAGGCCGTTGCCGCCGAGGGTGTGCACCGACTGGTCCACGGCCTTCACGCAGGCCTCGGCGGCGGCGTACTTGGCCATGTTGGCGGCCTCGCCCGCGGCCAGGTCGTCGCCGGCGTCGTAGAGGTGGGCGGCCTTCTGCATCATCAGGCGGGCCAGTTCGAGCTCGATGTGGGCCTGGGCCAGCGGGTGGGCGACGGCCTGGTGGGCGCCGATGGGCTCCTTCCACACCTGGCGGGTCTTCGCGTAGTCCACGGCCCGGGCGAGGGCGTAGCGGCCCATGCCGATCGCGAAGGCGGCCGTCATGATGCGCTCCGGGTTCAGGCCGGCGAACAGCTGGAGCAGGCCCGCGTCCTCGTCGCCCACGAGCGCGTCCGCGGGCAGCCGTACGTCGTCCAGGACCAGCTCGAACTGCTTCTCCGCCGCCTGGAGTTCCATGGCGATGGGTGAGCGCGCGAAGCCGGGGGCGTCCCGGGGGACGATGAACAGGCAGGGCTTGAGGCTGCCGGTGCGGGCGTCCTCGGTGCGGCCGACGACGAGCGTGGCGTCGGCGATGTCGACACCGGAGATGAAGACCTTGCGGCCGGTGAGGACCCAGTCGTCCCCGTCCCGCCGGGCGGTGGTGGTGATCCGGTGGGAGTTGGAGCCCGCGTCGGGCTCGGTGATGCCGAAGGCCATGGTGCGGCTGCCGTCCGCGAGGCCGGGCAGCCAGGCGCGCTTCTGCGCCTCGGTGCCGAAGCGGGCGATGACCGTGCCGCAGATGGCGGGCGAGACCACCATCATCAGCAGCGGACTGCCGGCCGCGCCCAGTTCCTCCAGCACGATGGACAGTTCGGCGATGCCGCCGCCCCCGCCGCCGTACTCCTCGGGCAGGTTCACGCCCAGGTAGCCGAGCTTGGCGGCCTCCGCCCACAACTCGTCGGGGTGGCGGCCCTCGGCGGCGATCCGGGT
The DNA here is from genome assembly GCF_044753805.1 of Streptomyces sp. NPDC093225. Classification (NCBI taxonomy): domain Bacteria; kingdom Bacillati; phylum Actinomycetota; class Actinomycetes; order Kitasatosporales; family Streptomycetaceae; genus Streptomyces; species Streptomyces sp. NPDC093225. The sequence continues at coordinate 21,816 of NZ_JBIVNX010000010.1, read as the reverse complement.
GAGGTACTCCCGGCCGTAGCGCTTGCCGAGAGCGGCCACGGCGGCGCGCAGGGCCTGGTGTTCCGGGGTTTCGAGGGCGGTGCTCGGTGCGTGGCTCATGGCTGCGGTTCCTCCTGTACGACGGCCAGTAGGGCACCGACCTCGACCTGTCGGCCGGGGGCGGCGTGGAGCGCGGTGAGCGTGCCGGAGGCGGGCGAGAGGACGCGGTGCTCCATCTTCATGGCCTCCAGCCAGAGCAGGGGCTGCCCGGCGGTGACGGCGGCGCCGGGGGCCAGGCCCTCGGCGACCCGGACGACGGTGCCGGGCATGGGGGCGAGCAGGGATCCGGGTTCGGTGCGGTCCTGGGGGTCGGCGAAGCGGGGCAGCGCTTCGAGGGTGTGGGAGCCGAGGGCCGGGGTGCCGGTGCCGAAGGCGGCCGGGGAGTCGACGTAGATGCGGTCGGGACCTGCGGCGGGGTCGGTGTTCGATTTTTGTTTCACGTGGAACGTCCGCCGGACGCCGTCCACTTCGAGCACCACGCGGTCCGGGGCGGCCGTGAGGACGCGGACGCCGGGGTGGTCGAGCGGGCTGAGGCCGTCCCGGGTGTGGTGGTAGCGGACCTCGTGCTCCGTGCCGTCGGCGGCGGACCGGTAGCGGCGCAGCTGCGGTTGGGCGGGCAGGTTGCGCCAGCCGCCGAGCCGGGCCGTCACGCCGCCGGCCCGGCCGGCGGCCGCGGCCTGGGCGAGGGCGGCGGCCAGGGCGGCGAGCGACGCGTCCGGGGCGCCGTCGGTGAGGGCGGGGAGGTGGCGTTCGTAGAACCCGGTGTCGAGCCGGGCGGCTGCGAACTCCGGGTGGCGCAGGGAGCGCACGAGCAGGTCGCGGTTGGTGGCCAGGCCGTGGACCCGGGCCCGGCCGAGGGCGTGGGCGAGGGCCCTGACCGCCTCGGTGCGGGTGGGCGCGTGGGCGATGACCTTGGCGAGCATCGGGTCGTAGTGGACCCCGACGCGGTCGCCGTCGGCGTAGCCGGCGTCGACGCGGAGGGTGGTGCCGGCCGGGTCGGCGGGTGCGGCGGGGATGTCGAGGGTGTCGAGGGTGCCGGCCTGGGGCCGCCAGTCGCGGGCGGGGTCCTCGGCGTACAGGCGGGCCTCGACGGCGTGGCCGCGCGGGGCGGGCGGGGTGAGCGGCAGCGGGTGGCCCTCGGCGATCCGGATCTGGAGGGCGACGAGGTCGAGACCGTAGACCGCCTCGGTGACGGGATGCTCGACCTGGAGGCGGGTGTTCATCTCCAGGAAGTACGGCCGGCCGTCGGCCGAGACGAGGAACTCCACCGTGCCCGCGCCCCGGTACGAGACGGCCCGTGCGGCGGCGGTGGCGGCCTCGTGGAGCGTGGTGCGCAGGGAGGCGGGGAGCGCGGGGGCCGGGGCCTCCTCGATCACCTTCTGGTGGCGGCGCTGGAGGGAGCAGTCGCGGGTGCCCAGGGCCCAGACGGTGCCGTGCGCGTCGGCGAGGACCTGCACCTCGACGTGGCGGCCGCGTTCGACGTACGGCTCGGCGAACACCTCGCCGTCGCCGAAGGCCGACGCGGCCTCGGCGGCGGCCGCCGCCGTCTCCTCCTTCAGGTCGGCGAGGTCGCGCACGACGCGCATGCCGCGGCCGCCGCCGCCCGCGGCGGCCTTCAGCAGCAGCGGGAGGTCGGCCGGGGTGGCCGCGGCCGGGTCGACGGGCTCGAGGAGCGGCACGCCGGCGGCGCGCATCAGCTCCTTGGCGCGGGTCTTGGAGGCCATCGCCTCGATGGCGGCCGGTGGCGGCCCGATCCAGCGCAGGCCGGCGTCCTCGACGGCGCGGGCGAACTCGGCGTTCTCGGACAGGAAGCCGTAGCCGGGGTGCACGGCGTCGGCGCCGGCCGCGAGGGCGGCCTTGATGACCAGGTCGCCGCGCAGGTACGTGTCCGCGGGCGCGGCGCCGGGCAGGCGTACGGCCGCGTCGGCCTCCCGTACGTGCAGGGCGTCGGCGTCCGGGTCGGCGTACACGGCGACCGTACCGAGGCCGAGGGCGCGGGCGGTGCGGAAGACGCGGACGGCGATCTCGCCGCGGTTGGCGACGAGGACGCAGGCGAGGGGGGCGGGGGAGGCGGCCGCGGTGGGCCCGGTGGGCTCGGGGTGGCCGGTGGGCTCGGAGTGGGGTGTCGTGGTCATGGGGCTCACATCCGGAAGACGCCGAAGCCGCCGCGGGCGCCCTCGACGGGGGCGTTGTGGAGGGCGGACAGGCACAGGCCGAGGACGGTGCGGGTGTCGCGGGGGTCGATGACCCCGTCGTCGTAGAGCCGGCCGGAGAGGAAGAAGGGCAGGGACTCGGCCTCGATCTGCTGCTCGACCATGGCGCGCAGCCCGGCGTCGGCCTCGTCGTCGTACGGCGCGCCCTTGGCGGCCGCGGACGCGCGGGCCACGATCGAGAGCACCCCGGCCAGCTGCTGCGGTCCCATGACGGCGGACTTGGCGCTGGGCCAGGCGAAGAGGAAGCGGGGGTCGTAGGCCCGGCCGCACATGCCGTAGTGGCCGGCGCCGTAGCTGGCGCCCATGAGGACGGACAGGTGCGGGACGCGGGAGTTGGAGACCGCGTTGATCATCATGGCGCCGTGCTTGATGATGCCGCCCTGCTCGTACTCCTTGCCGACCATGTAGCCGGTGGTGTTGTGGAGGAAGAGCAGCGGGATGTCCCGCTGGTTGGCGAGCTGGATGAACTGCGCGGCCTTCTGCGACTCCTGGCTGAAGAGCACGCCGTGGGCGTTGGCGAGGATGCCGACCGGGTAGCCGTGCAGCGAGGCCCAGCCGGTCGCGAGGCTGGTGCCGTACAGGGGCTTGAACTCGTCGAAGTCCGAGCCGTCGACGATGCGGGCGATGACCTCGCGCGGGTCGAAGGGGGTCTTGAGGTCCGCGGGCACGAGGCCGAGGAGTTCGTCGGGGTCGTACGCCGGGGCCTCGGCCGGGCCGGGGTCGGGGTGCGCCTTGCGGTGGTTGAGGCGGGCCACGATCCGGCGGGCGTGGCGGATGGCGTCGGCCTCGTCGAGGGCGAAGTGGTCGGCGAGGCCGGAGGTGCGGGCGTGCATGTCGGCGCCGCCGAGGGACTCGTCGTCGCTCTCCTCACCGGTGGCCATCTTGACCAGGGGCGGGCCGCCGAGGAACACCTTCGAGCGGTCCTTGATCATCACGGTGTGGTCGGACATGCCGGGGACGTACGCCCCGCCGGCGGTGGAGTTGCCGAAGACCACGGCGATGGTGGGGATGCCCGCTGCGGAGAGCCGGGTGAGGTCCCGGAAGATCGCCCCGCCCGGGATGAAGATCTCCTTCTGGGAGGGCAGGTCGGCGCCGCCGGACTCCACGAGGCTGATGCAGGGCAGGCGGTTGCGCAGGGCGATCTCGTTGGCCCGCAGCGCCTTCTTGAGGGTCCAGGGGTTGCTGGCGCCGCCGCGGACGGTGGGGTCGTTGGCGGTGATCAGGCACTCGGTCCCCTCGACGACACCGATGCCGGTGACCATCGAGGCGCCGACGGGGTAGTCGCTGCCCCAGGCCGCGAGGGGTGACAGCTCCAGGAACGGGGTGTCGGGGTCGAGCAGCAGCTCGATGCGCTCGCGGGCGAGGAGCTTGCCGCGTTCGCGGTGCCGCTCGGTGTACTTCGGGCCGCCGCCGGCCAGGGCCTTCGCGTGCTCGGCGTCGAGCGCGGCGAGCTTGTCCAGCATGGCGTCGCGGTTGGCGGCGTACGCGGAGGCGAGGGGGTCGAGTGTGCTGCGGAGCCGGGTCACTGCGTGGGCCTCCTGGGAGGGTCCGGAGCGGGCGGGGCGCGGGCGGGGCTGGTGCGGGTGGGGTCCCGGGGACGCGGCAGGGTCCGGTGCGGGCTACGGCGCCGTCGGTCCGGGGGTGGTGGCTGCGGCCGGGGGTGCGGCGTCGAGCAGGTGCGCCGGTACGTCGACGTGGCGGGAGCGGAGCCACTCCCCGAGGGCCTTGGCCTGCGGGTCGAAGCGGTGCTGGGCGGCCACGCCCTCGCCCAGGAGGCCCGTCACGACGAAGTTCAGGGCGCGGAGGTCGGGCAGTTCGTGCCGGGTGACGGGGAGCGGTGCCGTCTCCGGGAGCAGGCGCTTGAGGGCGTCCACGGTGAGGGTGTCGCGGAGCCAGGTCCAGGCGGGGGCGGTCTCGACCCAGACGCCGATGTTCGCGTCGCCGCCCTTGTCGCCGCTGCGGGCTCCGGCGATCCGGCCCAGCGGCACCCTGCGGGTGGCTCCGCCGGGCCCGGTGGCGTCCGCCCGGGCTGCCGGCGCGACGTCCGGCTCGGTGGGGGCGGCCGGCGGGGCCGGCGCCGCGGCGGCGGGCGGTGGCCCGGCCGGGATCGGGAGGCGGGTGCCGTCCGGGAGGACGGCGGTGTGGGGGACGGTCGTGGCGGGGACGGGGGTGGCGGAGAAGACGCCGTAGGGGGTGGGGGCGGCGGGTGGGGCGGTGACGTGGAAGCCGGGGTAGCTCGCCAGGGCCAGTTCGATGGCGCGGGAGGTCACCGGGCGGCCGACCGGGTCCGGAGCCGGGTCCCGGACGACCAGGCGGAGCAGGGCGCTGGCGGTCTCCTCCGTCGGCGCGTCGGCGTGGTCCGTGCGGGAGAGCTCCCAGCGGACGGAGGCGATGCCGGCGAGGGTGTCGGCGAGTTGGTCCCGCACCAGGGCCGCCTTGGCCTCGATGTCGAGGCCGGTCAGGACGAAGACCACCTCGTTGCGCCAGCCGCCGATGCGCGTCAGGCCCGCTTTGAGGGACGGGGGCGGTGCCTCGCCCCGCACGCCCGAGATCGCGACCCGGTCCGGGCCCGCGTCGGCCAGCCGCACCGTGTCGAGGCGGGCCACCGCGTCCGGGCCCTCGTACCGGGCGCCCTGGGTCTCGTAGAGGAGTTGGGCGGTGACCGTGCCGGTGTCGACCACTCCGCCCGTGCCGGGGTGCTTGGTGATCACCGCGCTGCCGTCGCGGGCGATCTCCGCGAGCGGGAAGCCCGGCCGGCGTACGTCGTGCCGGGTGAAGAAGGCGTAGTTGCCGCCGGTGGACTGGGTGCCGCACTCCAGGACGTGGCCGGCCACCACCGCCCCGGCCAGCGCGTCGTAGTCGTCCGGCGCCCAGTCGAAGAACCACGCCGCCGGCCCGCTCACCAGCGCCGCGTCCGTCACCCGCCCTGTGACGACCACGTCCGCGCCGGCCCGCAGGCACGCGGTGATGCCCCAGCCGCCCAGGTAGGCGTTGGCGGTCAGGGCGTCCGGCACCGGGGCGTACGGCATCAGGTCGTCGCCCTCGACGTGCGCCACCGACACCGGCACCCCGAGCCGGGCCGCCAGCTTGCGGATGGCGTCCGCGAGGCCGGCGGGGTTGAGGCCGCCCGCGTTCGCGACCAGCCGCACCCCGCGCTCGTGGGCCAGGCCGAGGCCCTCCTCCAACTGGCGCAGGTAGGTCTTCGCGTAGCCGAGGCCGGGGTCCTTCAGGCGGTCCTTGCCGAGGATGAGCATGGTCAGCTCGGCCAGGTAGTCGCCGGTGAGGACGTCCAGCGGGCCGCCGGTGAGCATCTCGCGGAGGGCGGAGAACCGGTCGCCGTAGAAGCCCGACGCGTTGCCGATGAGGAGCCGGTCACGCATCGCGCGGCTCCCGGCCCTGCCCCGCCGGGCCCGCGAAGGCCTGGGCGATGTCCAGCCAGCGGTCGGCGTCGGCGCCGGTGGCGACGAGGGCCAGGTCGGTGCGGTGCGCCCGCTGGGTCACCAGCAGGCAGAAGTCGAGGGCCGGGCCGGTCACCCGCTGGGCGGCGTCCGCGGGCCCGTACGCCCACACCTCGACGCCGTCGGGGGCCACCAGCTCCACGCGGAACTCCGCCTCCGGCGCGGGCAGACCCCGTACCGCGAACGCGTAGTTCCGGGCCCGCACGCCGATGCGCGCCACGTGCCGCAGGCGGGCGGTCGGCGTCCGCGTCGCACCCAGGGCGTCGGCCACGTCCTGCCCGTGCGCCCAGGTCTCCATGAGGCGGGCGCTCGCCATGGAAGCGGCCTTCATCGGCGGCCCGTACCAGGGGAACCGCTCCCCGGCGTCGGCCGCCGCCAGCGCCTCGCCGAGGGCGCTGCGCCCGGCCCGCCAGCGGGCCAGCAGCTCGCCGGGCGGCAGGGCCGCGCCCTCGGCCGCGCCGTCGTCGACGAAGGAGTCCGGGGCGGCGAGGGCCGTCTCGACCTGCTTCGCGAACGCGTCCGCGTCGGTCAGGGCGAGCAGTGCGGCCCGGTCGGTCCATTCGAGGTGCGCGATCTGGTGGGCGAGGCTCCAGCCCGGGGCCGGGGTGGGTCGGGCCCACCCGGCCGGGTCGAGGTCCCCGACCAGGGCGTCGAGCTCCTCCCCCTCGGCACGGAGATCGGCGAGCAGGTCGGCGGGTACCGACGAGGACGGATCTGACACGGCGGACTCCCGACGACGGCGGCGGCTGGACGGCGCGACTCAGCGGCGTGAGACCGAAGCGTGGCAGGGGCCGGAAAAACAATCAAGCATGCTTGCATGATTTTTCGGCCAGGTCGGGAACGGGCAATCCGCCCGGGGTGACGGCGAGTTCACCCGGACGGGTGCGGCGGTGCACACCCGGGCCGGGAACGCACGAAGGCCCGGATCGGGTGGATCCGGGCCTTCGTCCACGACCGCGCCGTCAGGGGGCGTCGACCGGGGGAAGCCGCTTGGCCTGCGAGCGGACGGCGCCCATGCTGGCCGCGATGACGAGCCCGATCGCGAGGGCGTCGGTGAGGGAGAGCCCCTGGTGCAGGACCAGCAGGCCGGCCAGGGTCGCGATGGCCGGTTCCAGGCTCATCAGCACGGCGAAGGTCGGGGCCGGCAGCCGCCGCAGGGCCAGGAGCTCCAGCGTGTACGGGAGCACCGACGACAGCAGCGCGACGCCCAGGCCCAGCGCCAGCGTGCTGGGAACCAGCAGCTTCGCACCCGCGTCGGCGATGCCGAGCGGCAGGCTGAGCACCGCGCCGATGGCCATGGCCAGGGCGAGCCCGTCGGCCTGCGGGAAGCGCCGGCCGGTCCGGGCGCTGAAGACGATGTACGCCGCCCACATCGCGCCCGCGCCGAGCGCGAACGCGGCACCGGCCGGGTCCAGCGACCCCACCCCCGACCCGCCGGCCCCGCCCAGCAGGGCGACGCCGCAGAGCGCCAGGCCCGCCCACAGCAGGCTGGACAGCCGCCGGGAGGCGAGCACCGACAGCACGAGCGGGCCGAGCACCTCCAGCGTGACCGCGGGGCCCAGCGGGATGCGGTCCACGGCCTGGTAGAAGAGCCCGTTCATGCCCGCCATCGCGACGCCGAAGGCGGTCACGGTGACCCAGTCGGCGCGGGAGTAGCCGCGGATCCTGGGCCGGCAGACCAGCAGCAGCACGACGGCGGCGGCCAGCAGGCGCAGCGCGACCACGCCGGCGGCGCCCGCGCGCGGCATCAGCGTGACCGCGAGGGCCGCGCCGAACTGGACCGAGACGCCGGCCGCGATCACCAGCGCGACCGGGCCGAGTCCGCCGCCCCCGGCGGCCCCCGGGAGCCGCCGGGCGAGCCGCCCCCCGCCGCGCCGCGGGGCGGCGGGAGCCCTACCGGAGACGGCTCCCGCGGCGGCGGTGGCGGTCACGGCGGGCTCGGCGGCAGGGGCGGAATGCGTCATTCCAACAGGATAGTGCCGCGGTAAGGAGTATTCCTGCGTGTTTTCCCTTACAAGGTCAGCTCTCCTCGGGCTCCAGGGCACCGCGCCAGACCGTCACGTCGACGGTGGTGTGCTGGCTGGGGTCGTTCTGGCCCGACATCCCCTTGTAGGTGACCAGGGCGATGTTGCCGGACTTGGTGTGCAGGCAGATCTGGGCGCCCTTCGAGAGCGTCTCGACCAGGATCTCGTTGGTGAACCGCGTGGCCGTGCGGCAGGTGTCCAGGGAGCCCTTCTCGGCGGAGTCCAGCAGCACCAGCTTCGTGGTGTACGAGCGGAAGCGGCAGCCGTCGCTGCTGAGGCACTGGAGGCTGAGGTCGTCGGCGAACGGCGAGTCGTGCGGGGTGAGCGGGTCGTCCCCGAGTTCGAGGTGGTAGCCGGCCGGGAATTCGAAGCCCGGGTAGTCCGCCGGCTTGGGGTCGGTGCGCGGCCGCGCCGTGCCCGAGGCCGTGCCGCCCCCGGATCCGGCGGAGGCCGTGCCGCCGGAGGCCGTGCCGCCGGACCCGGACCGGGTGCTGCCGGTGGACCGGTGGGACTTCGAGTCGGAGGCACCGTTGAAGGCGCTCGAGAGCGCGGCGCAGCCGCCGGCCAGCAGCAGGATCGACCCGAAGACCGCGGCGAGGACCACCCCCGCACGGTTCCCGCCGCCCCCCGCGCCCGGGCCGGGGACGCCCGGCGGGGGCACGGGGGCGGGCGTCGCGTAGGGCCCGCCCGCGGTCGGGTATCCCCCGGTCGGGTATCCCCCGGTGGGGTGGCCCGCGGTCGGGTAGCCGTAGCCGCCCGCGGTCGGGTGGGCGCCGCCCGGCGGGGCGTACGCCGCGGTCGGCGGGTACGGCGTCTGGTACGCGGGGTGCGGAGCCGGGGTCACCGGAGCGGCCGCGGGAGCCGCCGGACCGGCCGGCGCCGCCACCGTCGGAACCGCCCCCGTGCCCGCCACCGGCGCCGCCGCCGGCATCGGGGGCGGCGTGGCGGGCCCCGTCGGGGTCGCCGGCGCGGTCGGCGGCGGCGTGGCGGGCGCGGTCGGCGGCGGGGTCGCGGGGCCGGCCGGGTGGGCCGGCGCCGTCGGCTGGTAGCCGCCCGCGGCCGCCGCGGCACCACCGGCACCCGCCGCACCCCCCGGGTCCACGGTCGTCGGCACCGGACCCGGCACCACCGCCACCCGCGAGGTGATGCCCGCCGCGAGCCCGCCGGGCAGCCAGTCCTCCGGACGCCGCAGCTGCGTGCCGCCGTCGGCGGCCCGGCACAGTTCCAGCACCTCGGCCAGCGTGGCGCGCCCATCCGGCTCCTTCACCAGGCAGCGCTCGACCAGCGGCCGCAGCTCCTCCGGGAGGCCCTCCAGCCGCGGCTCCTCGTGCACGATCCGGTAGAGCACGCCGTGCGAGGGCCCCTCCCCGTACGCGGGCGCGCCGAGGGCGGCGTACGCGGCCACCTGGCCGAGCGCGAAGACGTCCGTCGCGGGCCCGATCCGGCTCCCGGACGCCTGCTCGGGCGCCATGAAGGAGGGCGTGCCGACCGCCACGCCGCTCGCGGTGAGGGACGTCCCGTCCGCGGCGCGCGCGATGCCGAAGTCGATGACCCGCGGACCGTCGGAGGCCAGCAGCACGTTCGAGGGCTTGAGGTCGCGGTGCACGATGCCGGCGCCGTGGATCACCTGGAGCGCCTCGGCGATGCCGGCCACGAGCATGAGGACCGTGTGCGCGGGCAGGGCACCGTGCTCCGCGACCGCCGCCGCCACCGTCGGGCCGGGCACGTACGCCGTGGCCAGCCAGGGGGTGGCCGCCTCGGCGTCGGCGTCGATCACCGGCGCGGTGAACAGGCCCTGCACCCGCTGCGCGGACTGCACCTCCTGCGCGAACCGGCGCCGGAACTCGGGGTCCTCGGCGAACTCGGGCCGGATCACCTTGATCGCCACGGGCCGGCCGCCCGGCGTGTGCGAGAGGTACACCTTGCCCATGCCGCCGGCGCCCAGCCGGGCCGCCAGCCGGTACCCCGCGACCATGCGCGGGTCGTCCGCCGCCAGCGGCTGGAAGATCCCCTCGGCCGAGGGGACACCCCCGCCCGCCGCGGCCGCACCCGAGGCGGCCGCACCGGCCCCGTCCGCCGCGGCGCCGCCGCCCCCGGACTTCGACGCCGCACCGTCGAACTCGCCGTCCCCGCCGACCCCGTTGCTCATCCCGCGCCCTTTCGCCCCGTCCGCTGAACCGGGCCACCCTAACCGGGTCCGGTGCCGCTCTCCGCAGCGGCTCGGTCCAGCCCCTCGGCCAGCAACTGGGCGGTGTGCAGCCCGGGTCGGCCGCCCCGGTCGGCCAGTTGGGCCAGCTGCGTACGACAGGAGAACCCGTCCGCCAGCACCGCCGCCGACGGCCCCGCCTCCCGGACGGCCGGCAGCAGCCGCTCCTCGGCGCAGGCCACCGAGACCGCGTAGCGCCCGGCGCCGCGCTCGAAGCCGAAGTTGCCGGCGAGCCCGCAACAGCCCGCGCTCAACTCGCCGACCAGTCCGGCCCGTTCCCGGAGCCGGCGCTCGGCCGCGTCGCCGAGCACGGCGTGCTGGTGGCAGTGCGTCTGCCCGACCACGGCCCGGTCCAGCCGGGGCGGGCGCCACCCGGGCGCGCACTCCTCCAGCGCGCCCGCGAAGGTCCTTACGGCCGCGGCGAGCCGGGCCGCCCGCGGGTCGTCGCCGAGCAGGTCGGGCAGGTCGGTGCGGAGCGCGGCCGCGCAGCTGGGCTCCAGTACGACCACGGGCGCGCCGGAGTCCAGTACCGGCCCGACCACGTCCAGGGTGCGGCGCAGCACCGTCCGGGCCCGGTCGAGGCGGCCGGTGGAGACGTACGTGAGCCCGCAGCACACCGGGCCGTCGGGCAGCCGCACCGCCAGCCCCGCGTCGCGCAGCACCCGGACCGCCGCCGTGCCCACCTCGGGGGCGAGGTACTCGGTGAACGTGTCGGGCCACAGCACGACTTCGGGCCCGCCGGCCCCGTCCCCGGCCTCCCCGAACCCCTTCGAGAACGGCACCCGCGCCAACCGCGGCAGGTCCCGCTCCGGCGTCACCCCGGCCACCCGCCTGGCCAGCGCCGCCAGCCCCGGCGTCCGCCCGACCGCGTTCACCAGCGGCCCGAGCCCGGCCCGCGAGACCAGCCGCAGCCAGTCCGGCAGCCCGCCCATCGAGTAGTGCGCGGCCGGCCGCACCCGGCCGGCCCAGTGGTGGTGCAGGAACTCGGCCTTGTACGTGGCCATGTCCACCCCGACCGGGCAGTCGCTCCGACACCCCTTGCAGCCCAGGCACAGGTCCAGCGCCCCGCGCACCTCGGGCGAGCGCCAGCCGCCCGTCACGACCTCCCCGGCGAGCATCTCGTGCAGCAGCCGGGCCCGGCCGCGCGTGGAGTGCCGCTCCTCCCCCGTCACCCGGTAGGAGGGGCACATGACGTCCGGCCCGGGCGCGTCGGCCCGGCACTTCGCCACGCCCACGCAGCGCCGTACCGCGGCCCCGAAGTCCCCGCCGTCGTCCCGGTACCCGAAGGCCACCGGCACCGACCGGGCGGCCGGCAGCACGCCGAACCGCAGCCCGGCGTCCAGCGGCAGCGGCCGCACCAGCATGCCGGGGTTCATGCCCCCGGCCGGGTCCCACACGTCCTTGTACGCGCCGAACAGCCGCACCACCTCGGGCCCGTACATGCGCGGCAGCAACTCGGCGCGGGCCTGCCCGTCCCCGTGCTCGCCCGACAGCGAGCCGCCGTGCGCGACCACCAGGTCGGCGAGTTCCTCGGAGAAGGCCCGGAAGCGCGCCACGCCCGCCGGTCGGACCAGGTCGAAGTCGATGCGGACGTGGATGCAGCCCTCGCCGAAGTGCCCGTACGGCGTCCCGCGCAGCCCGTGCGCGGCGAGCAGGGCCCGGAACTCCTTCAGGTACCCGCCCAGCCGCTCCGGCGGCACCGCGCAGTCCTCCCAACCGGGCCAGGCCTCGCTGCCGTCGGGCATCCGGGTCGCCGTGCCGGCCGCGTCCTCGCGGATCCGCCACAGCGCCCGCTGCCCGCCCGGGTCGGCGATCACGGTCGCGTCGAGGGCGTCGGCGGCCCGCACCAGCCGACCCGCGGACGCCTGCGCGGCCCCCGCGTCCGCCCCGCCCACCTCCACGAACAGCCACGCCCCGCCGCGTGGCAGCAGCTCCGCCGCCCGCGCCCCGCGCACCAGGTCCCGGGCCATGCCCTCCACCGTCAGCGGACCGTGCGGCAGGAGGCCCGCGGCCGCCTCCGCCGCCGCGCTCTCGTCGGCGTACCCCAGCACGGCCAGCACCCGCGCCGCGGGCACCTCGACCAGCCGCAACTCGGCCTCGGTGACCACCCCGAGGGTGCCCTCCCCGCCGCAGAACGCCCGGGCGAGCTCCGGTCCGCGCTCGGGCAGCAGCGCGTCGAGGGCGTAGCCGGAGATCCGGCGCGAGAAGGCCGGGGGCATCCCGGTGCGCAGCACGGACAGGTGCCCGGTGACGAGCTCGCGCAGGCCGGCCGGGGCGCCCTCCCAGCCGGTGCCGATCCGGTGCGCCGTACCGCCGTACGTGCGGACCTCCAGCGCGCGGACGTTGTCGGCGGTGGTGCCCCAGGCCACCGAGTGGGCCCCGCACGCGTTGTTGCCGATCATCCCGCCGAGCGTGCAGCGGCTGCGGGTGGAGGGGTCGGGGCCGAAGGTGAGCCCGTACGGTGCCACGGCGGCCCGCAGCGCGTCGAGGACCAGGCCCGGCTGGACGACGGCGGTCCGGGCCCCGGGGTCCACGGAGACCAGCCGGTTCATGTGCCGGGTGAGGTCGAGCACGACGCCGGTGCCGGTGGCCTGGCCCGCGATGGAGGTGCCGCCGCCGCGCGGCACGACCGGCACCCCGGCCTCCCGGCACACCCGCAGGGCCTCGGCCGTGTCCTCGGCGTCGCGCGGGGCGACTACCCCGAGCGGGACGCGGCGGTAGTTGGAGGCGTCCATGGTGGTCAGGGCCCGGGCGGCGGGACCGAAGTCGACCTCGCCCCGGACCGCGCGGCGCAGGGCGTGCGCAAGATCCGTCACCCGGCCCATCCTCGCGGCAGTCCCCGCCCGCGGTCGAGGACCCGCCGGGGCGGGCCGCGGGGGCCGGATCCGGGCCCGCGCGCGGTCGCGTACCGCTCGGTAACCCCTCGTGCCGGAGTCCATCGGATCGTCTCACCGGGTGGACGTGTGCCGGACGGGGCGCGCAGGACCCGATACGCTCCGCCCGTGGCTGAGATCCAGATTCCCGCTGACATCAAGCCCGCCGACGGACGATTCGGCGCGGGCCCCTCCAAGGTGCGGACGGAAGCGCTGGACGCGCTGGCCGCCACCGGAACCTCTCTGCTCGGCACCTCCCACCGCCAGGCCCCGGTCAAGAACCTGGTCGGCTCGGTACGGGACGGCATCCGCGCGCTCTTCTCGCTGCCCGAGGGCTACGAGGTGATCCTGGGCAACGGCGGCTCCACCGCCTTCTGGGACGTCGCGACCCACGGCCTGATCGAGCGCAAGTCCCAGCACCTCACCTTCGGCGAGTTCTCCTCGAAGTTCGCCAAGGCCGCCAAGCTCGCCCCGTGGCTGGACGAGCCCACCGTCGTCTCCTCCGAGCCGGGCACCCACCCGGAGCCGGTGGCCGAGGCCGGCGTGGACGTGTACGCGTTCACCCACAACGAGACCTCCACCGGTGTCGCCGCACCGCTCGAGCGGGTGGCGGGTGCGGACGAGGGCGCGCTGGTGCTCGTCGACGCCACCTCCGGCGCCGGCGGCCTGCCGGTCGACATCACCGAGACCGACGTCTACTACTTCGCCCCGCAGAAGTCCTTCGCCTCCGAGGGCGGCCTGTGGCTGGCGGCCTTCTCGCCCGCCGCGCTGGAGCGCGCCCAGCGCGTCCACGCCTCCGGTCGTCACATCCCGGAGTTCTTCTCGCTGCCGACCGCGATCGACAACTCGCTGAAGAACCAGACGTACAACACCCCGGCCCTGTCGACCCTCTTCCTGCTCGACCAGCAGCTGAAGTGGATCAACGGCCAGGGCGGCCTGTCCTGGGCCACCGGGCGCACCGCGGCCAGCGCCCGCGCCCTGTACGGCTGGGCGGAGGAGTCCAAGTACGCCACCCCGTTCGTGGCGGACGCGGCCAAGCGCTCCTCGGTCATCGGCACGATCGACTTCTCGGACGAGATCGACGCGGCCGCGATCGCCAAGGCGCTGCGCGCCAACGGCATCGTGGACACCGAGCCGTACCGCAAGCTCGGCCGCAACCAGCTGCGCGTCGCGATGTTCCCGGCGATCGACCCGGCGGACGTGCAGGCCCTGACGGCGTGCATCGACTACGTGATCGAGAAGCTCTGACCACGCCCTGACACCGCTCACGACGGGGCCCCGGCGACCGGACAGGTCGCCGGGGCCCCGTCGTCGTACGCGCCCCCGGCCCGCCGCGCACGTGCACGCGGGGCCCGGCCGGGCCCGTGCCGGCCCCCGGCTCAGCCGCCGCTGCCGCCGCCCTTGCGCAGCAGGCGCTTCGCGCCGAGCACCACCGCCGTGGCCACCGCGAGCACGACCGCGCCGACCGTGAAGCTCCCGTCGTCCCCGGTCGCCGGGGCGCCCGCGGCCCCGGCGCCGGCCGGCTTCGGGGCCGTGGGCGAGGTGCCCGGTCCGGCGCCGTCCGCGCCCTCCTTCGGCACCGGCACGGCGACGACGCGGCTGCCCGCCCCCTCCGAGCCGAACATCAGGGTGGACCCGTCGGGCGAGTACGTCACCGACTCCGCCTGCGCCTGCAGCGGCGCGCCGACCCGTTCGCCGTCCCCCACCGGCCGGCCCGCCGTCCACGGATAGGCGCGGGCGAAGAAGTAGCCGCGCAGCGCCAGCTGCTTCCCGTCCGGGGAGAACGCCCCGTCCGTCACCCACGGCACGTCCGCGACCCGCCGGAACACGTTGGTCCCGGAGGCGCTGAGCCGCTGCGGACCCTCGTAGAGGTGCCCGGCGTCCTCGCTCTTGCTGGCGATGTAGACCCGGCCCGTCACCGGATGCACCATCAGGGCCTCGGCGTTGCGCGGCCCGTCCTCGTAACGCACCGTGTACTGCACGGCCTTGACCGTCCGGTCGCCCAGTTCGTCCGGCTCGGGCAGCTCGTAGATCCACACGTGCCGCCACGAACCGATGTTGTCGCCGATGTCCCCGACGTACAGGTGGCCGTCCGGCCCGAGCGAGACCGCCTCCACGTCGCGCGGCCGGCCGACTCCCGTCATCGTGATCCGGGCGACCGTGCGGCCGGTGGCGGAGTCGACGGCGTACAGGTAGGGCCCGTCGTCGGAGTCGTTGTGGGTCCAGTACACGCCGGGGTGCTTGCGGCTGGCGGCCAGACCGCTGGACTCGGTGATGCGCGGGTCGGCGATCGTGAAGGAGGCGGTGCCCGGCCCCTCGGCGGCCGCGGCGGCCCCGGCCGCCGGCCCGGACAGGGCCACCGCCGCCAGCACGGCGGCGCTCGGGAGGGAACGCAAGAAGAGGCGCATCCTCCCAGCCTGCCATCCGCGCGGGGGTGGTCAGGCTCACAGCACCGGCGCGGGCGTGATCCGCGATGATGACCGGATGCGTTTCATGTTCGTCGGCGACTCCATGACCATCGGACGCGCGGGCGACTTCACCTGGCGCTACCGGATGTGGCAGCACCTCAACGCGACCTTCGGCGGCCCCTACAAGATCGTCGGACCGCGCAGCGAGGTGTACGACACGTTCGCCGACGCGCCCGTCTCGCACGAGTACGCCGACCCGGACTTCCCCGCGCACGCCCGCCGCCACCTCGCGGGCTGGGGCGAGGGCTGGCTGCACATGCACCCGCTGATCGGCGGGGCGGTGGCCGCGCACAAGGTGGACGTGCTGCTGGTCTCGCTCGGCCTGATCGACCTCGGCTTCTACACCGACGCCGACCAGACCGCCGAGAACGTCCACCGCTTCGTCACCGCCGCCCGCGAGGCCCGGCCGGGCATACGGATGGTCCTGCTGCCGGTGATCCCGAACGTCCGGGCCGAGGCCGACGCGCCGTTCGCCGCCCAGTGCACCCGCTTCAACGAGCTGCTGGCCAAGGCCGTGGCCGACCTGGACACCCCCGCCTCGCCGATCCTGCTGGGTGCGCGCCCGCAGGCGTACGACATCCACCGGGACACCTACGACGGCACCCACCCGAACGCCTCGGGCGAGCACCGCCTCGCGGGCGAGTTCGCCGACGCCATGCACCAGGCCTGGGACCTCGGCGGGCCGTACGCGATGCCGTAGCGGCACCGCATACGGGTCCGCGCCTGCCGGCCCCGCGCCCTCCGGGGGTCGTGCGCGCTCACCGGACGACGAACGTGAGCACCGCCGGGTCCCGGTCGGCGCGCGGTAGGCGTACCTGCGCGGTACCGGGCCGGACCGCCCGGACCTCCCATTGCTCGTACCCGGCGCCCGTCGCGTCCGCGCCCCGGAACACGATCACCGCGTCGCCCCGCACGCTCGGCTCCGGCAGCCGCCGGCCCACGCGCGCGCGGCGGAGCAGTGCGGTCTCCCCGACCGCCAGCGCGCCGGTGAAGCCGTCGTCCGCGGCCGTGAGGACCCGGCCGCGGGCCGACGGCACCGCGGTCGCCGCCGTCGCCGCCGTCGCCGTCGCCGTCGCCGTCGCCGTCGCCGAGGACACGCTCGCCGAGGCCGGCGGGGCCGGGGCCTGCGACACGCCGCCCCCGCACCCGGTGAAGAGCGCGAGGGCGGCGAGGCAGGCCAGGCGGCGGTCAGCCACCGTCCCGCACGTTGAACGCGAGGAGCATCTTGGTCCGCCGGTCCAGCTGGAGCGCGGTGGAGGCCGCGTTCCGGTAGACCGCCTCGGCGTCGGCCACCGCCGCACCGAAGGTGGAGTCCTTGATCCAGTTCCCGTCGGTGTCCACGGGGGTGGACAGGTCGTACGAGCCGTTCGCGAAGTTCAGCCACGCGGCGAGCAGTTGCGTCGACATCGTCCGCCGTGGGTCCGGCGAGCCGTTGCTCAGGATCCCGTACGCCTCGGCGCGGGTGAGCGGCCCGTACACGGAGCTCATGAACGAGGCCACGCTCAGCAGGCAGTCCAGCTGCGCCGGGGGGAGCTGGCCGATGACCGCCCGCCCGCCGAACTGGTTCATCCAGTACGCCTGGTCGTGCGCCTGCTTCGTGTTGCCGGTGGTGATCACGGCCGCGGTGTCGGAGGCACTGCCCCCGTCGTCGTCGCGGCCGGTGAACGTCAGCGTGGACAGGCAGGCCCGCCCGTACGCGTGCGAGCGGGTCGCCGTGACGTTGCGGGGCTGGACGGACGGGCTCAGCGGCGGGTCGGCGGCAGGCGGGTTCACCAGCGACAGGAAGCTGTCGGAGGTGCCGTCGCCCCAGGCCCAGGTCAGCGTCAGGTCGTCGCTGCCCGGGTCGGTCGAGGAGGCCTTCACCGCCACCGGGACCCCGGCGTGCGCGACGTACGCCTGCTGGCCGTTGTACGTCGTCCGGCCGTCCGGGGCGATGACCGCCGTCGGGCGGACGTTGCCCATCACCACGCTGGTGCTCGCGCAGGTGGTGGTGTCGTCGTCGCCGCCGCAGACCTCGATGCGGAAGGTGCCGTCGTCCCCGTACGCGTGCGGCTCCGAGAAGGACAGCGTCCCGTCGGGGCGGACGTGCTCCTCCGTGCCGGACACCGACTGCGGACCGTTGCCGTCACCCCAGTCGACGGTGACGGACAGCGGGTCGAGCCAGCCCGGGTCGGTGGTCTTCCCCGTGAGGGTGACCTCGGTGTTCTCCGGGCCGCCGGCCACCGGATCGAGGGACATCGTCGGGGCGACGTTCGTCACGGTGACGCTGGAGGTGTCGGTGTCGGTGTTGCCGGCGGCGTCGGTGACCTTCAGGCCGATCGGGAACACGCCGTCCTGCCCGACGGTCCGGAAGGTGGGCCGCACGCCGGTGGCGTCGTCGTGGTCGCCGTCGCCGTCGAGGTCCCAGGCGTAGGACACGAGGGCACCGGCCGAGGCCGCCGTGCCCCTCGTGGAGGCCGACCCGTCGAGCTGGACGTCGGTGCCCTCGGCCGTGGTGTACGGGCCGCCGGCCCGCGCGGTCGGCAGGCACTGCGCCGGGACGGTCGTGCTGGTCGTCACCGTCATCTGGTCCGAGCTGGACGTGGCGCCCTGCCCCATGCCCCGGGCCGCGAAGACCCGCCACAGCAGGCACTGGTTCGCGCCGCCCGTGTTGGTCCGGTCGGCCGCCAGCACCGCGTCGCGGGCATCGAGGAAGCTCGGCGAGGACGGCGTGTTCTTCAGCCCGTCGACCAGGAGCTGCTGCGTGTACGCGATGCCCTTCGCCTTGCGGACGTCGTACATGGTGGCGGCCCAGATCTCGCCGTTGTCGTGCACGTCGTTCGCGGCGCTGTAGGTGGCGTACGTCCAGGGGTGCGTGTCGTACGCGGAGTGGCGCAGGCCCCGCGTCGCGTCGCCGCTGTCGTACTCGCCGACCACCGCGTCGCCCCACTTCAGGAAAGAGACCACGTCGCTCCAGCCCTCGCCGAGGGAGTCGGTCTGGGGGCCGCTGCCGAAGGTGCCGCCGCCGACCAGGCGGGCGGACAGGCCGTGCCCGTACTCGTGCGCGATCACGTCGCCGTCGAAGTCCCCGTCGCGCCAGGCGAAGAGGGGCGCCGTCCACATGTACATCTGCATGCGGGGGCTGTTGCCGTCCGGCGGGGTGTAGAAGTTGGCGTTGTTCAGGCAGCGGATCCTGTTCGGCGGGGTGGCGTCGTCCGTGCAGCCGTTGTCCCAGCCGTCCTGCGCCTCCGCCAGCACCGGGTCGTTCTGCGCGCCGCCGCGGCCGAAGTTGCTCGCCTGGAAGTTCCCCGCGGCCTCGTCGAACCCGAGGCCGTACAGGTAGTCGTGCATGACGTTGGTGTAGTAGAAGAGCTGCGTGACCGCGGCGTTCAGGTCGGCGTCCAGGTTGGCCTGCGTATGGCTCTGGTTGGTGCGCCAGGTGTCGCCGAACGCATAGTCGAAGTGCTGGAAGGCCGGGTCGCCGGACGCCGGCGACTGCGGCCTGGCGGCGTCGGCGCTGTTGTCGTTGTCCTCGTCCCGGTAGGCGTTGACGTTGTTGCCCTGGGTGAGCCGGTCGGCCACCCACGAGCCGTCCCGGCCGGTGAACGGGGTGACCGTACGGGCGGCGCCCGCCGCGTCCGGGTGCTGCGTCGTGAACACCGTGCCCTGGGGGCCCGACCTGCGGTAGAGGTTGTCGCGGCTGAGGATCGCGCCGCTCTCCGCGTCGACCACGGTCTGGTACCAGGCCTGGCCCGAGGCCTCGATGTCGGTGAGCCAGGCCGCGCGCAGCGTCCGGCCGTCCCGGGACGGGAACCAGACCAGTTCGGCCGTCACGTCGCTGGGCTTGTGCAGCTGCTCGGCGTAGCGGTTCTTGAAGCGCTGCTTGCCCTTGTCCCGGTTGTCGGCGCCGGGCAGCACGTGCCGGACCCGCAGGCCGTGGGCGCCGGCCGACTCGTCGAGGGCGTCCTGCGCCGTCAGCTCGACGGAGCCGGCCGGGGCCCCGGTGGCGGCCCGTCCGCCGACCAGGACCAGCCGGCCCCGGCTGTCGACGGTGGCCGTCAGCAGACCGCCGTGCACCCGCATGCCGTCGACGACCTGACCGATCGTCACCTGGTGGGCGCCGTTGTGCTTCGTGAGGTACGAGGCCGCCACGACCAGCTGCCCGGCCTGCTCCTCCGACAGGCCGAACTCCGCACGGTGGTCGCGCACGTACTGCAGCACGATCCGCTCGGCCGGCATCCGGGAGGGCCCGGTCAGCCAGCCCTGCGGGTCGTAGACCATCCGGGCGTGACCGCTCGCCGGATCCTTGCGCACGAACGGCCCGACGGAGCCCTCCGGACGCGGGGCCGCGGCCAGCGCCGGGGCGAGGGCCAGCAGTATGGCCGTGGTCGTGGCCGCGGTAAGGAACCTCGTACGGAATCGCCTACTGGTCACCGGCTGGCCTCCCGAGAGCCGACGCACCCCCCAGGTCCGCAGTCCGGACCCGCGCGCTGCCCTGTGAAGTAACCCAGCCGCGATCAAGGGTCAACGAGCCCCGCCGGACACGGGGACTTGCTTGGAGCGGACTCCAACCAGTTGGCTGGGGGACCATGAAGTACACGCAGCTCGGACGCACCGGCCTGAAGGTCAGCCGACTCGTACTCGGCACCATGAACTTCGGCCCGCAGACCAACGAGGCCGACAGCCACGCGATCATGGACGCGGCCCTCGACTCGGGTCTCAACTTCTACGACACGGCGAACGTATACGGGTGGGGCGAGAACAAGGGCCGCACCGAGGAGATCATCGGCACCTGGTTCGCCCAGGGCGGCGGCCGCCGCGACAAGGTGGTCCTGGCCACCAAGGTCTACGGCTCCATGTCGCGCGAGGGCGACACCTGGCCGAACGAGGACCGGCTCTCGGCGCTGAACATCCGCCGGGCGGTCGAGGCCAGCCTGAAGCGGCTCCGGACCGACCACATCGACCTCTACCAGTTCCACCACGTCGACCGCCGGACCCCCTTCGAGGAGATCTGGCAGGCCGTCGACGTCCTGATCCAGCAGGGCAAGATCCTCTACGCGGGCTCGTCCAACTTCCCCGGCTACAAGATCGCCCAGGCCAACGAGGCCGCCGCGCGCCGCGGCATGGTCGGACTGGTCAGCGAGCAGTGCCTGTACAACCTCTCCGAGCGGCGGGCCGAGATGGAGGTCATCCCGGCCGCCCAGGAGTACGGGCTCGGCGTGATCCCGTGGTCCCCGCTGCACGGCGGGCTGCTCGGCGGGGTCATCAAGAAGGAGGTCCAGGGCGGCCGCCGCGCCTCCGGCCGGTCCGCCGACGCGCTCGCCGTCACCTCGGTGCGCGCGCAGATCCAGGCCTACGAGGACCTGCTCGACAAGCACGGCCTGGAGCCGGGGGAGACCGCGCTCGCCTGGCTGCTCACCCGGCCCGGCGTGACCGGTCCGATCGTCGGCCCCCGCACGGTGGAGCAGCTGGAGTCCGCGCTGCGGGCCGTCGAGCTGGAGCTGGGCGAGGAGGTGCTGGCCGGGCTGGACGAGGTCTTCCCCGGCCCGGGCCCGTCCCCGGAGGCCTTCGCCTGGTAGCACCCGGCACCGGGTACGACGCGACCGCCGGGCGGCGTTCGGCCACCCGGCGGTCGGTGCGGTTTTACGGGGCCGGGCCGCCCGCTACTTCATCGCCGCCGCCACGAGGACGACGACGAACATCAGCGCGAGCACGCCGGCCATGACACGGTTCCTGGTCTTGGGGTCCACCCATCGAGCGTAACCGGAGGCGCGGCTCACCCCGTCAGCGGCCAGGAGGCGACGGTCTCGTAGCGGGGCTGCTCGCCGGGGACACCACTCACCGGAAGCCGGCTGCGCACCAGGTGCACGTCCCCGACCTGCCAGTACGCCCCCTCGAACGCGCCAAGCTCGGCGGTGTAGGGACGCATGTCGGCCCGACCCCGGCTGCGCGCGACGGTCAGGTGCGGGGTGTAGCGGCGGTGCTGCTCCATCGGGATCCCGGACCGCCGGGCGGCGGCGTCGGCCCGGTCGGCCAGCAGCCGCATCGTGTCGATGCCGCCCGCCGCCCCGATCCACAGGGCGTGCCCACCGAAGTGTCCGGCGCCGTGCAGACGGATCCGGAACGCCTCGGTCCGCTCGGCCGCGCGGGCGAGGCGGGCGTGGAGCTCCGGCAGGAGGTGCTCCCCCACGTCGCCCATGAAGGCCAGCGTGAAGTGCCATCCCTCGTGCGGGGTCCAGCGCAGCTCGCGGCCGGTCCGGGCCAGCGGGTCCACGACCCGGGCCAGCTCGGCGACGGCCTCCGGGGGCGGAAGCACGGCGGCGAACAGTCTCATACCGGCGACGATAGCGGGGGGTGCGGAGGCGCGGCGGGGCGACGCGGTGGGCGGGGATGGGCGGGGATGGGCCTGGGTCGGTCGGGGCTGGGCCGGGACTGCGTGGGTGGATCGGTGTCGGGGCTTGCTCTCGCTTCGTGGGGCCGTCCCGTGGTGTGTGGGTCCCCTCGCCTCTTGACCCGTCATGGCCTGCAGGCCCTGCGGCAGGCCCACCCCTGGGGC
>NZ_JBIVNX010000009.1:0-211792 GCF_044753805.1 Streptomyces sp. NPDC093225 | reverse complement strand
GTGGGCCTGCCGCAGGGCCTGCAGGCCACCCCTGTCAAGCACCGAGGGGACCCACACACCACGGGACCCACCCCCGAAGCGAGCCCACCCCCCACACCGGCCCCCACCCCGAAGCCCCCGCCCCGCCGTCCCCCGGGAGCAAGCCCAGCCCACCCCGAGCTTCATCCCCGGCCTTCAGCCCCGGACCTTCACGCCCGGACCTTCAGCCCCGAGACCAGCGCCCCAGCTCGTACGCATAGCCGTAGGTGGGGCGTCCCACCGCCGCGCTGGTACGGAAGGGCCCGCCGTCGGCACCGACCCGCGTGGTGCCCGAGCGCTCGCCCGCGACCCAGCGCAGCTCCAGGTACCAGTCGCAGTCGCACCCGGTCGTCGTGGCCTCCACCCGCAGCACGGCCGGGTCCTGCGCCGACACCCGCAGCGGGAGCGTCGGCGCCGGTACGGGCTCTCCCCCGTCGCTGCCCTCCACCGGACGGGCCAGCGGGCGCGGTGCGTCCAGGTTCACGGCGTACGTGGCGGGCGTCAGGGCGCCACCGCACCCGGGGGACATCGCGTACACGTTCCACTTCAGCGGAGCCCGGCGGGCCACCACCCGAACCTGCACCGCCTGGAGCACGACCGGCCCGGCTCCCTTGCCCGTCGCCGTCACCTCGACGATCTGCTGCCGGGCGTGCACGGCGCGCTGCGCCGCCGCCCAGGCGGGGGCGTCCTGCTCGACCGGCGGCGGGGGGACGGCCTGCGGGCCGCGCTCGCTCAAGTACAAGTGGTCGCAGGCGTTCTGCCAGACGTGCGAGCGCACGGACAGCGCCAGCGGCTCCCCCGCGCCGGGTCGGACCGGGACCGTGGGGCTCGGAGCCACGCTCGGCGAGCCCGTGGCGGCCGGTGGAGCCACCGACTTCGAGGCCGGTGCCGACGGCGCGCCCGAGCCGGCCGGAACACTCGCGCCGGACGGGCTGGGGGCGGGCCCGTGTCCGCGGGCTCCGGGACTTCCCGGAAGGCCGCCCGGGGTGGTGCCGGCCGGGGCGACGGAACCGCCCGCCAGGCGCCCGGTGGCGTCGGGACCGCTCGCGGCCAGCGCCACGACCACCGCGATTGCCGCGGCACCCGCAGCCGCCAGGGCAGCGGTCCGGGGCTTGCGGTACCAGGCCGGCTTCGCCACGAGGGCGACGGGAACCAGCAACTCTCCGGGGACAACGGCGGGACCCGCACCCGCACCCGCACCCGCACCCGCACCCGCACGAAAACCGACACCAGAACCAGAACCAGAACCAGAACCAGCAGAAGCAGAAGCAGAAGCAGAAGCAGAAGCAGAAGCAGCATCCCCACCACCACTGTCATCACCACCACCGCCACTCCCAAGTTCATCCCCCTCACCAGCACCATCACCAGCACCCCCCGCCGCCTGCTCCCGCTGGGCGGCCCGCCGGCGGGCGTCGGCCAGCAGCCAGGCCCGGTGCAGGTCCAGCGCCTCGCCCTGGGACGCACGGCAGGCCCGCGCGAAGCGGTCCACCGCGGCGAACTCCGACGGCACCGCCTCCCCGCTGCAGTACCGGTGCAGGGTCGACGTACTGGTGTGCAGGGTGCGGGCGAGCGCCCCGTAGCTCAGCCCCGATCGCTCCTTCAACTCCCGCATCAGGCGCGCGAAATCCGCCGTCTCCGCCGCCCGCCCCGTCCCGCCCATGGCTCCCCCGTCCCGAGACACCGTTCCACCCCAGGCATGTTTCCCCAGGTGGGAGTACGTTCTGCCGTTCCAGTGTCCCGGATGGGGCCAATTCCTTTGCCCGACACCCCGCATGGTGGGAACTCTGGCCCCGGAACACCAACACAGCCTGAAAACGGGGAGAACCACCATGCTCAAGCGCTCCATCGCCATCGCCGCGGTGACCACCGCGACCGCCCTCGGTGCGGGCCTGGCCGCACCCGCCGCCCTCGCCACCGGCACCGCCGCGCCCGGGTCGGCCCCCGCCACCGCTTCCGCCGCCACCGCACCCGGGTTCCTGACCGGCCGCGACCTCCCGCCCCACCCCTCCTCGCCGTGGTACGCGGGCCGGGTGACCCGCGGAATCCCGGACCCGGTGCCGTTCTGCCTGGACCGCGCGCTGCCGGCCACCGGCGTCTGGCACCGCACGTTCGGCACCGAGTACGACACGGGCGCCGTGCAGGTCTCGGTCCGCGCGGCCTCCGGCACGGCCGCGGCCCGGCTCGCCGCCGCGCTGGAGCGGAAGGTGGCCGCCTGCGCCGCCGACTGGCTGCGCAAGACGCCCGGCGGCACCGCCAGCTGGCAGGACTACGGCAAGGTCGTCGTCGAGGAGGGCGCGCACGTGTACGGCGTCCACACGTCGATCCCCGAGTCCGAGCCGGGCGTCAGCCTCTTCGGGATCGGCCGCGACGGCAGCACGGTCACCGTGGTCCGCTGGGCCGAGATGGGGACCCTGTCCCAGGCCCCGGTGAAGGCCTTCAAGAAGACCGTCGTGACGGCCGTCAACAAGCTCAACCCCTGAGACGGCCCCGGCCGCCCTGCCGTCGCCACAGCCGCAACCACAGCCGCAGTGAGCTACACCCGCACCCGCACCCGCACCCGCACCCGCACCCGCCAGCCTCACCCAGAGCGCTTCCCTGAGCCTTGACCAAGGCGTTCCCGGGTAGGAGCGTCAGAGGTGAGGCGATGGCCATGAGGAGCGGGAACGAGCCGGTCAACGCCCGCAGCGCGCTGCGGATGCGGTTCTGGCTGAGCGTGTGGGGTCTGGTCTGGGCCGGGCTGGGGACGGCCGCGTTCGTGGTCGTCGGCCGGCCCGGCTGGGCGGCGGCCTGCGCAGCGCTGCTGCTGATCGTGGCGGTGGACCTGACCATGATCGTGCGCCACCTGCGTCAGGGACCGCACTGGCAGCCCGGCCGGGACGTCCCGCCCTACGAGCCCGACCACGGCGACGGACGCCCCCGCGACGGACGCCCTCATGACGGACGCCCCCGCGACGGACGACCCGGCGACGGACGCCCCCGCGACGGGCCCTGAAGCCGCACGCGCCCCGCTCACTCGTCGAAGCGCGCCGCCTTCAGGTACTCCGGCTTGGGGTCGAGTGCGGCCGCCAGACGGAAGTGCCGGCGGGCCCGGGCGGGGCGACCGGCCCGCTCGTACGTGCGGGCGAGCCCGAAGTGCGCGTAGGCGTTGTCCGGCTCCCGTTCCAGCACCAGCTCGAACTCCAGCTCCGCCGGCCGTAGTTGAGCCGCGGCGAAGAAGGCGCGGGCACGCAGCAGCCGGGGGCCGGTGGTCTCCGGGTGGGCGTCGATGACGGCGTCGAGCAGTTTCACCGCTCCTCGGGGGTCGCCCGCTTCCAGCAGGCGCTCCGCGGCTCGGTAGTCGATGAGGTGGGTCTCGGGGCTGCGCGGCGCGTTCTCCGACACGGTCAGTCACCAGTCCTTCCGTCTGCGAGCCGTCCAACGTCCCGGCACCCAGGCGTATTCCAAGGCCCGGGCCCCCGGAAACCGCACACGCGCGACGAACGGGCCGCTCAGCTCCCGGCGGCCGCGGCGGCCCGCACCGTGAGCTCCGCCCACACCTCGCGGACCCGGGGCTCCAGCGCCTCCAGCGGCCCGTCGTTGTCGATGACGACGTCGGCCACGGCCAGCCGCTGCTCCCGCGTGGCCTGCGCGGCCATGCGGGCCTTCGCCTCGTCCTCGGCCATGCCCCGGTGCGCGATCAGGCGGGCCAGCTGCGTCTCGGGGGCGGCGTCCACCACCACGACGAGGTCGTACAGCGGTGCCAGCCCGTTCTCGGTCAGCAGCGGTACGTCGTGCACGACGATGGCGTCCGGGCCAGCGGCGGCCTCCAGCTCGGCGGAGCGGGCCCCGACCAGCGGGTGCACGATTCCGTTCAGGGTGCGCAGCTTCTCCTGGTCGGCGAAGACGACGGAGCCGAGCTTCGGCCGGTCCAGGGTCCCGTCCGGGGCCAGTACGGACTCCCCGAACGCGGCCACCACGGCCGCCAGACCGGGCGTGCCGGGTTCGACGACCTCCCGCGCGATGCGGTCCGCGTCGACGACCACCGCTCCGTACCCGGCCAGCAGCCGCGAGACCTCGCTCTTGCCGGCACCGATTCCGCCCGTCAGGCCCACTTTCAGCATGGGGCGCAGCTTAAGCCCTGCCACCCCGGCCCCGTACACCTGCACGACGACGCACCCGCACACCCGTGCACGCGGACACCGACGCACCGACGCACCGACGCACCGACGCACACCTACGCCCCTACGCGTCGCCCTCGCGCTCCGCCAGGAAGCGCTCGAACTCGCGCCCGAGCTCCTCCGCGGACGGGATCTCGGCCGGCTCGGCGATCATGTTGCCGCGGCTCTCGGCTCCGGCGACGGCGTCGTACTGGTGCTCCAGGCCCTGGACCAGTGCGACCAGCTCCTCGTCGCCCTCCCGGATCTGCCGGTCGATCTCCGTCTGGGTGCGGTGCGCCTCGGTGCGCAGCGCGTGCGCGACGCCCGGCAGTACCAGCCCGGTCGCGGCCGTGATGGCCTCCAGGGCGGTGAGGGCGGCGTCCGGGTACGGGGAGCGGGCGATGTAGTGCGGGACGTGCGCGGCCACCCCGAGGACGTCGTGCCCGGCCTGGGCGAGTCGGTACTCGAGCAGGGACTCGGCACTGCCCGGCACCTGGGCCTCGTCGAACGGGCTGCTGTGGCCCGGCATGAGGTCGGTGCGGTTGCCGTGCGGGGTCAGGCCCACGGGGCGGGTGTGCGGCACGCCCATGGGGATGCCGTGGAAGTTGACGGAGAGCCGGACGCCCAGCCGCTCCACGATCTGCTGCACGGCCTTGGCGAACCGCTCCCACTCGACGTCCGGCTCGGGGCCGGAGAGCAGCAGGAAGGGGGCGCCGGTGGCGTCCTGGACGAGCCGGACCTCCAGCGCGGGCGCGTCGAAGTCGGTCCAGTGGTCGCGCTTGAAGGTGAGCAGCGGACGGCGCGCGCGGTAGTCGACCAGCCGGTCGCTGTCGAACCGGGCGACGACCTGGTGCGGCAGCGTGTCGAGCAGCCGCTCGACGATCTGCTCGCCGGTCTCACCGGCGTCGATGTAGCCCTCGAAGTGGTAGAGCATCACCAGCCCGGCCGAGTCCTGGGCCAGTGCCAGGTCGACCACGGCGAGCCCCTTGGCGTCCCACTCGTACAAACCCTGCGGATCAAGCACGATCCCCGCTCCTCCCTCGTGCGTTCGCTAGGAAGAACGTTCCCCGGGGCGGCGCCATTCCCCGAACGGCCGCCGAAACGCGGCCCCGACCGCCCCGCCGAACCCAGGACCCCGACCCCGCACCCCAAACCCAGGAACCCGACCCAGCACCCCGCCCCAGGACCCCGAGCCCGGCACCAGAACGCAGTAAGGCCCGCCCCCCGAAGGGGACGGGCCTTACCGTTTCAGCTTTCGGTCAGCAACCTGCGGTCAGGGACCGGGGCCGTCGACCGGGACGCTGCGCCGTGATCAGCTCTGGCCGCCGGCCAGCTTCTCGCGGAGCGCGGCCAGGGCCTCGTCCGACGCCAGGGCGCCGGCGGTGTCGTCCGACTCCGAGGAGTACGAACCACCGGAGACGCCACCGGCAGCGGCGGCCGGAGCCTCGCCACCCTCGGCAGCGGCGGCGGCGTCGGCCTCGCGGCTCTTGACGACCTGCGCCTGGTGCTGCTCGAAGCGGGCCTGGGCCTCGGCGTACTGGGTCTCCCAGGTCTCGCGCTGCTTCTCGTAGCCCTCGAGCCAGTCGTTGGTCTCGGGGTCGAAGCCCTCGGGGTAGATGTAGTTGCCCTGGTCGTCGTACGACGCGGCCATGCCGTACAGGGTCGGGTCGAACTCGACGGCCATCGGGTCGGCGCCGAAGGACTCGTTGGCCTGCTTCAGCGACAGCGAGATGCGGCGACGCTCGAGGTCGATGTCGATGACCTTGACGAAGATCTCGTCGTTGACCTGGACGACCTGCTCCGGGATCTCCACGTGGCGCTCGGCCAGCTCGGAGATGTGGACCAGACCCTCGATGCCCTCGTCCACGCGGACGAACGCACCGAACGGAACCAGCTTGGTGACCTTACCCGGAACGACCTGGCCGATCTGGTGGGTACGGGCGAACTGCTGCCACGGGTCCTCCTGGGTCGCCTTCAGCGACAGGGAGACGCGCTCGCGGTCCATGTCGACGTCGAGGACCTCGACGGTGACCTCCTGGCCGACCTCGACGACCTCGGACGGGTGGTCGATGTGCTTCCAGGACAGCTCGGAAACGTGGACCAGACCGTCGACGCCACCCAGGTCCACGAAGGCACCGAAGTTGACGATCGAGGAGACGACGCCGGAGCGGACCTGACCCTTCTGCAGGGTGGTGAGGAACGTCTGGCGAACCTCGGACTGGGTCTGCTCGAGCCAGGCGCGGCGGGACAGGACCACGTTGTTGCGGTTCTTGTCCAGCTCGATGATCTTCGCCTCGAGCTCCTTGCCCACGTAGGGCTGGAGGTCGCGGACGCGACGCATCTCGACCAGGGAGGCCGGGAGGAAGCCGCGGAGGCCGATGTCGAGGATGAGACCACCCTTGACGACCTCGATGACGGTACCGGTGACGATGCCGTCCTCTTCCTTGATCTTCTCGATGGTGCCCCAGGCGCGCTCGTACTGGGCACGCTTCTTCGAGAGGATCAGGCGGCCTTCCTTGTCCTCCTTCTGGAGAACCAGGGCCTCGATCTCGTCGCCGACCTTGACGACCTCGTTCGGGTCGACGTCGTGCTTGATCGAGAGCTCGCGGCTCGGGATGACACCTTCGGTCTTGTAACCGATGTCGAGCAGGACCTCGTCCCGGTCGACCTTCACGATGACGCCGTCGACGATGTCGCCGTCGTTGAAGTACTTGATCGTCTCGTCGATCGCGGCGAGGAAGGCTTCCTCGTTACCGATGTCGTTGACCGCAACCTGCGGGGTGGTGGCGGTGGTCTCGGTGCTGCTCGTCATGTGGGAAAGGGCTCCGGTACGGACATGAAGTCGTAGGTACTGCTACGCCGGGAGCCTTTGTCGCGTCTGCGTAAGCCGGACAGCCAAGGAGGCCCCCGATCCGTGGGTAACGGGGAGGAGCCTCGAGAACCGAGGGGTTGCAACAGATGCGAGCGCGCCTGCTAGGTCTGAGGAGCGCAGGCTCGCAGCGCAACTTGTAGCATACGGGGACGGCCGGACAGGGTCAATGCGCGAAGGCGGACACCGCGGGCGCATCACCGTACTTCCGGCACAACTTTCCTGCGGGCAGGCCGTAGAACCTGCCGCGAAGACTCTGCGAAGACTACGACGACGGGCCCGATGAACCAAGAGGATGACGCCGCCGAGCGCGTGTACGAGGACCCGGCGCCCGCGTACCGCGGGTACGGCGACGGAGACGAGCGCACTCCCCCGGCCGGCCACGGCCCCGCCCTCGGCCACGAGGACGACGAGGACGACTACGCAGGCGAGGGCGAAGGCGAGGAAGAGGACGACGCCGAGGCCACCCGCCGCGACGCGGGCGAGGCCGAGAGCAGCCGCGCCAGCCGCGGCTGGTGGGACCGCAACGCGGACGAGTACCAGAGCGACCACGGCGCCTTCCTCGGCGACGACCGCTTCGTCTGGGGTCCCGAGGGCCTGGACGAGGCCGACGCCGGCCTGTTGGGCCCGGCGGCCGCCCTCGCGGGCCTGGACGTCCTGGAGATCGGTGCCGGCGCGGCCCAGTGCTCCCGCTGGCTGGCCGCCCAGGGCGCCCGCCCGGTGGCCCTGGACCTCTCGCACCGCCAGCTCCAGCACGCCCTGCGGATCGACGGCGGCGCGGTGCCCCTGGTGGAGGCCGACGCCGGGGCGCTGCCGTTCCGGGACGGCGCCTTCGACCTCGCCTGCTCCGCCTACGGGGCGGTGCCCTTCGTCGCGGACCCGGTGAAGGTCTTCCGCGAGGTGCGGCGGGTGCTGCGGCCGGGCGGTCGCTGGGTCTTCTCGGTCACCCACCCCATCCGGTGGGCCTTCCCCGACGAGCCGGGCCCCGAGGGGCTCTCGGTGTCCGCCTCCTACTTCGACCGGACGCCGTACGTCGAGCAGGACGAGCAGGGCCGCGCGGTGTACGTCGAGCACCACCGCACCATGGGCGACCGGGTGCGCGAGATCGTCGCGGGCGGGTTCCGGCTGGTGGACCTGGTGGAGCCGGAGTGGCCCGCCTGGAACGCCCAGGAGTGGGGCGGCTGGTCCCCGCTGCGCGGGAACCTGATCCCGGGCACGGCGATCTTCGTGTGCGAGCGCGAGGACTGAACGAGGAACCGGACCAGGTCGCACGGACGACCGGACCCGGTTCGACGAGGACCGGAACCGGTCGCACGGACGGCACCGGACCCGACTCGACGAGGACCGGGCCCGGTCGTACCGGGACCGACCGCCCCCGTGCCGCGGACGCGGCGCGCGGACCGACCGATGCGGTGTGAGGACTGACCCATGCGTACGCAGGCCCTGGACGCGCTCCCGGTCCGGGAGGCGCTGCCGGCCCTGACCACGGCCCTGGACGGCCACGGCACGGCAGTGCTGTGCGCGCCGCCCGGCACCGGCAAGACCACCCTGGTCCCGCTGGTGCTGGCCGGCCTGGTCGGCGGCGGCCCGGCGCGGCGCGTGGTCGTCGCCGAGCCGCGCCGGATCGCGGCCCGCGCGGCCGCCCGGCGGATGGCCTGGCTGCTGGGCGAGCGGGTCGGGGAGTCGGTGGGCTTCACGGTGCGCGGCGAGCGGGTGGCCGGCCCGTCGACGGTGGTGGAGGTGGTCACCACCGGCGTCCTGCTGCAACGCCTCCAGCGCGACCAGGAGCTGTCCGGGGTGGACGTCGTGGTCCTGGACGAGTGCCACGAGCGGCACCTGGACGCCGACACCGTCGCCGCGTTCCTGCTGGACGTGCGGGCGGCCCTGCGGCCGGAGCTGCGGCTGGTGGCCGCGTCGGCCACGACGGACGCGGCGGGCTGGGCACGCCTGCTGGACGACGCGCCGGTGGTGGCGGCCGCCGGGGTGTCGTACCCGGTCGAGGTGGTGTGGGCGCCGCCGGTCCGCCCGGTGCGGCCGCCGCACGGGATGCGGGTGGACCCGGCGTTGCTGGCGCACGTGGCGTCGGTGGTGCGGCGGGCGCT
Source organism: Streptomyces sp. NPDC093225 (assembly GCF_044753805.1). NCBI lineage: Bacteria > Bacillati > Actinomycetota > Actinomycetes > Kitasatosporales > Streptomycetaceae > Streptomyces > Streptomyces sp. NPDC093225. The sequence continues at coordinate 202,667 of NZ_JBIVNX010000009.1, read as the reverse complement.
GGCGGAACGGTCCGGGGACGTGCTGTGCTTCCTGCCCGGCGTCGGGGAGATCGCGCGGGTCGCCGGGCTGCTGGGCGGGGTGGACGCGGAGCTGCTCCAGGTGCACGGGCGGGCCCCGGCGGCGGTCCAGGACGCGGTGCTGTCCCCGGGCACCGGCCGGCGGGTGATCCTGGCGACCGCGGTGGCGGAGTCGTCCCTGACCGTGCCGGGGGTGCGGGTCGTGGTGGACGCGGGCCTGGCCCGCGAGCCGCGGATGGACCACGCGCGCGGGCTGGGCGCGCTGACGACCGTACGGGCCTCGCAGGCGGCCGCCCGGCAGCGGGCCGGGCGCGCGGGGCGCGAGGCGCCGGGCGCGGTGTACCGGTGCTGGTCGGAGGCGGAGCACGGGCGGCTGCCGCTGTTCCCGGCGCCGGAGATCAAGCTGGCGGACCTGGCGCCGTTCGCGCTGCACGCCGCCTGCTGGGGCGATCCGGACGCGACCGGGCTCGCCCTGCTGGACACGCCGCCCGCCGGGGCCATGGCCGCGGCGCGCTCGGTGCTGTCGGCGGTCGGCGCGCTCGACACGGCCGGGCGCGTGACGCCGCGGGGTGCGGCGCTGTCCCGGCTGGGACTCCACCCGCGCCTGGGGCGCGCGCTGCTCGACGGGGTCGCGGCCGCCGGGGGCGGGGGCGGCGGGGCGCGGCGGGTGGCCGAGGTGGTCGCGCTGCTGAGCGAGGAGCCGCCGCGGGAGTACGGGGACGACCTGGTGGGCGCCTGGCGGGCGGCCCGGGGCGGGAACGACGCGTACGCGTCCCGGTGGCGGGCCGAGGCCGGGCGGCTGGCCGCCGCGGCGACGTCGGCGGCCGCGACGGCATCAACCGCATCTACGGCGTCCACGACCTCGACGGCGTCGGCGGCACCGACGGGGCGGGGCGCCGCCCCCGCGGCGTCCCGTTCGGGCGCGGCGGCCGGGATCGCGGCGGCCTCGGACGACCACGTCGCGGGGCTCGTGGCGGCGCTGGCGTTCCCCGAGCGGGTGGCCCGGGGCAGCGCCCACCGGGGTTACCTCATGGCGTCGGGCACGCGGGCCGCGCTGGGCGAGGGCTCGCGGCTGGGCGGCAGCGAGTGGCTCGCGGTGGCGGTCGCCGACCGGGCCGCGACCGCGGCGGACGCCCGGGTCAGGCTGGCGGGCGTACTCGACGGGGCGACGGCGCGCCGGGCCGCGGAGCACCTGTGGTCCGAGGGCGAGGAGGTGCACTGGGCCGACGGGGACGTCACCGCCCGCGAGGTGGCACGGCTCGGGGCCATCGAGCTGGCCGTGCGGCCACTGCGCGCACCCGACCCGGCGCTGGTCCGCGGGGCGCTCCTGGAGGGGCTGCGGGCGGAGGGCCCGGGGGCCCTGCTGCGCTGGACCAGGGACGCGGCCGCGCTGCGCGAGCGCCTGGGGTTCCTGCACCGGACCCTGGGCGAGCCCTGGCCGGACGTGGCGGACGGCGCGCTGGTGGAGCGGGCCGGGGAGTGGCTGGAGCCGGAGCTGTCGCGGGCGCGCCGGCGGGCCGACCTGGCCCGGATCGACGCCGGTCAGGCGCTGGCGCGGCTGCTGCCGTGGGCCTCGGGCGAGGCGGGCCGGCTCGACGCGCTGGCCCCCGAGCGGATCGAGGTGCCGAGCGGGTCGCGGATCGCGGTGGACTACTCCGCCGACCAACCCGTGCTGGCCGTGAAGCTGCAGGAGCTGTTCGGGCTGGCGCAGACGCCGACGGTGGCGGGCGTGCCGGTCCTCGTGCACCTGCTGTCGCCGGCCGGGCGGCCGGCGGCGGTCACCGCCGACCTGGCGTCGTTCTGGCGCGAGGGGTACAAGGCCGTGCGGGCGGAACTGCGCGGCCGCTACCCCAAGCACCCGTGGCCGGAGGACCCGGCGACGGCCGAGCCGACCCGGCACACCAACGCCCGCCTGCGGCGGTCCTGACGCCGGTCAGGCGGCGGCGACCGCGATCGGTTCCCGGGGCGGCGCGTCCGTGCGGCCGCGCCGGGTGCGCGCCTCCAGCCACAGGGCGAGTGCGCACAGCAGCCCGCCCCACACCGCGAGGCCGATCGGGGCGTACGTGTGCAGGACGAGGACCTTGGTGCGGTTGGCCGCGACGAGGTCCACGGTGTGCTTCAGGTAGTCCGCGCGCATCTTGACGTGCCCCTGGAAGACGACGAGGCGCTGGCCGGGGGCGTTGGCGGCGAGCTGGCCGCCGCGCAGCTCCTCGCTGTGGATCTCCTCGCCGTTGACGGGCGCGCCGGTCACCGGATCGACCCAGAACATCCGCTTGGTGGTGTACCAGCGCGAGGTGCCCAGGCCCGACTCGATGGTGGCCGGGTCGATGCCCTCGATCGGCATCTTCTTGGGGAACGGCACCTTGGTCCACGGGATGGTCTGCTCGAAGTAGTAGACGTCCAGGCCGTGGAACCTGCGGGGGCCGACGTAGTGGATGGGCGCGGAGGTCCGGGTCTGGGCGTCGAAGTAGAGGTAGTCGCGGGGCTCGGTGAAGAAGGGGAACTTGAACTCCACCCCCTCGCGCCGGACCGGGTCGCCGTCGACCGACTCGCCGGTGGCGTGCACCGGGTCCTGGGTGTGGGCGTCGAAGACGTACCGCTCGGGGACCTGGGAGACCATCTTCCCGTCGGGGCCGATCACGTACGAGAGGGAGTCCCAGACGACGACGTCGCGGCCGGCGCTGGCCTCGATCTCGCGGGAGCGCTCCACGTTGCCCTTGAGCGTCTGCACGATGGTGATCCTGGGGACCTTCTTGGGCTGCAGCGTGCCGTAGTCGAGGAGCGTGGCGGGCGCGGCCTCGAGGACCGTCTCCTGGTACTGGTTCGCCGGGATCTTCGCCAGCCGCGGGTACATGTACCAGCGCATGAGCGGGGCCAGGGCGGCACAGAACACGGCGAGGGCGAGGAGCACCAGGCTGGCTCGGCGTCTCATGGCGGCGGTCGCCTCCCCTTACTCCTGTCCGGGCGCCGTGGGCGCGGTGGTGAGCAGCGGCCTGGGCGAGGTCCGCCCCTCGGGCTGACCGACGGCGGTCACGCCGAAGGCCAGGGCCAGCGCGGCGGCCAGGCCGATCGCGGCGGCGGCGAGTGCGCGCATGGCGGGCCTCCGGATCTGATGCATCGTCAGGGCTGGGGCACCGTAGCAACGCGGGCCGCAGATGAGAACCCGTACGCGGGGCGGTGGGACGACGGGGCGGAGCGGCGTCGGGGCGGAGGGGGGGGCGGCGGCCGGGCGGAAGGGGGCGGCCAGTGCCGGCGGCGGCCGGTGCGAAACCGCGGGGCGGCCGTGGGCGTCGCATACTGGACGAAGGTGATCATCTGGGAGGGGCCCTCATGCCGTTCACGCTCAGCCATGCCGCGGCCGTACTGCCGGGGATCCGGCGCACGGGGGTCGCGCGCGGGCCGCTGCTGGCGTCGGCACTCGTCGCAGGGTCCTTCGCGCCGGACCTGACGTACTTCGCCGCGAGCGTGGTGCCCGGCGGCATGGAGTTCGGTGCCGTCACGCACTCGGCGCTCGGGGTGGTCGGCGTGGACGTGCTCCTCGCGGCGGGGCTGGTGGCCTGCTGGCTGCTGCTGCGCGAGCCGCTGGTGGCGCTGCTGCCGCGGTCCTGGCGGGGCCGGGCGTACGCGCTGGCCCGCGGGGCGGACTGGCGGGGGCGGGCCCGGCTGCCGCTGGCCGGCCGGTTCTGGGTCTCGGCGGCGCTGGGCGCGCTGACGCACGTGGTGTGGGACGGCTTCACGCACCCCGGGCGGCCGGGCACGGACGCGGTGCCGGCACTGCTGGAGCCGGTCGCCGGCATGCCGGGGTGGTGGTGGCTGCAGTACGGCAGCTCGGCGGTGGCGCTGCTCGCCCTCGGCTGGTTCCTGGTGCGGGCCGTGCGCCGGCTGCCGGGTGGGCCGGCGCCGGCCGCGGTGCCCGTGCTGACGCCCGGGGGGCGGGGGGTGGCGTTCGCCCTGCTGGGGGTGGCGGTGGCCGGCGGGGTCGCGCAGCGGGTGGCGCGGTACTTCACGTTCTTCGACCACGTCGGGAGTCCGCTCGACCTCGTGCCGACCGTGTGCTTCGGGGCGGGGGCCGGGCTGGGGGTCGCGCTGCCCCTGTACGCCGCGGCCGTCCGGCTGCGGCACCGGCGGGGGCCCGGGGCCTCGGCCGGGGCGGCGGCCGCGCCGGTCGCGCCGGTCGCGCCGGAGCCGTCGCGCCGCTGACGCCGCCCCGCCGGGCTCCGTCCTTCGAACCCGGGCGCTGCGCGCCGGGTGCGCTCGAACGCCGCGCGGGCTGGCTTCCGTACGGGACTGCCCCGCCGACCCAAGGGTCGGCGGGGCAGTGGCGCGCAGGGCGGGCCGGGCACAGCCGCGCCGCCCCGGGGCGGGGCGGGGCGGGGGCGCGGCCGGGGGTCAGTGGGCGGCGGACTCCCAGTCCGGGCCCACGCCCACCGAGACGTCGAGCGGCGCCCGCAGCTCGACCGCCGCGGCCATCTCGCGGCGGACGATCTCCTCGACCTCGGCCGCCTCGCCCGGGGCGATCTCCAGCACGATTTCGTCGTGCACCTGGAGCAGCATCCGGGACGTCAGCCCGGCCCCGGCCAGCGCCCGGTCCACCCGCACCATCGCCAGCTTCACGATGTCGGCCGCGGTGCCCTGGATCGGGGCGTTGAGCGCCATCCGCTCGGCGGCCTCGCGGCGCTGGCGGTTGTCGCTGTTGAGGTCGGGCAGGTAGCGGCGGCGGCCCAGCATGGTCGCCGTGTACCCGGTGGCCCGGGCCTCGTCCACGACCCGCTGGAGGTAGTCCCGCACCCCGCCGAACCGCTCGAAGAAGGTGTCCATCAGACCCCGCGCCTCGGCCGGGTCGATGTTCAGCTGCTGCGAGAGGCCGAACGCGGACAGGCCGTACGCCAGCCCGTACGACATGGCCTTGATCTTGCGGCGCATCTCGGCGTCCACCGCGGACCGCTCGACCCCGAACACCTGGGAGGCGACGGTGGTGTGCAGGTCCTCGCCGGAGAGGAAGGCCTCGATCAGGCCCTCGTCCTCCGACAGGTGGGCCATGACGCGCAGCTCGATCTGGCTGTAGTCGGCCGTCATCAGGGACTCGAAGCCCTCGCCGACCACGAAGCCGCGGCGGATCGCCCGGCCCTCGTCGGTGCGCACCGGCACGTTCTGCAGGTTCGGGTCGGTCGACGACAGCCGTCCGGTGGCGGCCACCGTCTGGCTGAAGGTGGTGTGGACGCGGCCGTCGGCGGCGACCGTCTTGATCAGGCCCTCGACGGTGGAGCGCAGTCGCGCCTGCTCACGGTGCCGCAGCATGATCACGGGGAGTTCGTGGTCGGTCTGCTGGGCCAGCCAGGCCAACGCGTCGGCGTCGGTGGTGTACCCGGTCTTGGTCTTCTTCGTCTTGGGCAGGCCCAGCTCGCCGAAGAACACCTCCTGCAGCTGCTTGGGCGAGCCGAGGTTGAACTCGTGGCCGACCGCGGCGTGGGCCTCCTTGACGGCCTGCTGCACGGCGTCGGCGAACTGCCGCTCCATCGCCTCCAGGTGGTCGCGGTCGGCGGCGATGCCGTGCCGCTCCATGCGGGCCAGGAGCTCGGAGGTGGGCAGCTCCACCTCGTGCAGCAGCTCGGCGGCGCCGACCTCCGCCAGCTTGGCGGCGAACGCGTCGCCCAGGTCGAGGACTGCGCGGGCCTGCGCGCACAGCGCCTCGGCCTCGGCGGTCTCGTCGGCGCCGAAGGCCAGCTGGCCGTCGGCGGCCGGCGGCTGCAGCTCGCGGCCCAGGTACTCGACCGCCAGCACGTCCAGCGCGAAGGACCGGCGGCCGGGCTTGACGAGGTAGGCGGCGAGCGCGGTGTCCATGGAGACGCCGGCGATGCTCCAGCCGTGCTCGGGGAAGACCCGCATCGCGCCCTTGGCGCTGTGCATCACCTTCGGGCGGGCCGGGTCGGCCGACCAGCCGGCGAACGCCTGCTCGTCGGCCTCGTCCAGCCGCGTCGGGTCGAACCAGGCGGCCGCCCCGCCCGCCGCGGCGAGCGCGATCTCGGACACGCTGCCGGTGCCCAGGCCCCACGCGTCGACGGTGGCCACGCCCAGCGGGTCCTGGCCGTGCTCGGCCAGCCACGGCGCGAGCTCGCCGGGCTCCAGCACGCTGACGTCCAGCTCCACCCCGGCCGCCGGGGCGACGGGCTCGTCCTGGTCGGCGCCCGGGTCGACGGCCAGCAGCCGCTCGCGCAGCGAGGCGTTGCGGATCTCCAGTACGTCGAGCACGCCGGTGACGGCCTTGCGGTCGTACGGGCGGCGCTCCAGGTCCTCGGGGGTGCGGTCGAGCGCCACGTCGCGGACCATCTCGGTCAGGACGCGGTTGAGCTTGACGGACTCCAGGTGGTCGCGGAAGTTCTGCCCCGCCTTGCCCTTGACCTCCTCGGCCCGCTCGACGAGCTCGGCGAAGGACCCGAACTGGTTGATCCACTTCGCGGCCGTCTTCTCGCCCACGCCCGGGATGCCCGGCAGGTTGTCGGACGGGTCGCCGCGCAGGGCCGCGAAGTCCGGGTACTGCTGCGGGGTGAGCCCGTACTTCTCCTCGACCTTCTCCGGGGTGAACCGGGTCAGCTCGGAGACGCCCTTGGTCGGGTACAGCACGGTGGTCTGCGGGGTGACCAGCTGGAACGAGTCCCGGTCGCCGGTGACGATCAGGACGTCGAAGCCCGCGGCCTCGGCCTGCGTGGCCAGCGTGGCGATCACGTCGTCGGCCTCGAAGCCGTCCACGGCGAACCGCGGCACGGCCATCGCGTCCAGCAGCTCGCCGATCAGCTCGACCTGGCCCTTGAACTCGTCGGGCGTCGAGGAGCGGTTCGCCTTGTACTCGGGGAACTCCTTCGAGCGCCAGGTCTTGCGGGACACGTCGAAGGCCACCGCGAAGTGGGTGGGCGCCTCGTCGCGCAGCGTGTTCGCCAGCATCGACGCGAAGCCGTAGATGGCGTTGGTCGGCTGGCCCGTCGCGGTCGTGAAGTTCTCCGCGGGCAGCGCGAAGAACGCCCGGTACGCCAGGGAGTGCCCGTCCATGAGCATCAGGCGCGGACGGTTCTCCGCTGTCTTCTGGTCGGTCTTCTTCGATGCTGTCTCTGCCACGCCCCCGAGCCTAGTGGGCCCCACCGACAATCCCCTCCGCGGCGGCCCCCGGGTCCCGCCGGTCCGCGGCCGGCGCCCGGCGGTCCGCGCCCCGCGCCCGCCATGACACCATCGAGGCACCACCGCACGAACACATGCTCAAAGGGGAGCGCCATGGCGACCAAGCCGCCCGCAGGTGATCCGGTCCAGGACGCGCCGCAGGTCGCGCCCCCCAAGCACGCCGCCGCCGGCCTGCCCGCCATCGGCCACACCCTGAAGATCGCCCAGGAGCAGATGGGGCTGGTCCGCACCACCCGCACCCTCCTCAAGGTCAACCAGAAGAACGGCTTCGACTGCCCCGGCTGCGCCTGGCCCGAGGGCGACAAGCGGCACACCGCCGAGTTCTGCGAGAACGGCGCCAAGGCCGTCGCCGAGGAGGCCACGCTGCGCCGGGTCACCCCGGACTTCTTCGCCGCCCACCCGCTCGCCGACCTGGAGAAGCGCTCCGGCTACTGGCTCGGCCAGCAGGGCCGCATCACCCAGCCCATGTACCTGCCCGAGGGCGCCGACCGCTACGAGGCCGTCACCTGGGAGCGGGCCTTCGCGATCATCGCGGAGGAGCTGCGCGCCCTGTCCTCCCCCGACGAGGCGCTGTTCTACACCTCGGGCCGCACCAGCAACGAGGCCGCGTTCCTCTACCAGCTCTTCGCCCGCGAGTTCGGCACGAACAACCTGCCCGACTGCTCGAACATGTGCCACGAGTCCTCCGGCTCGGCCCTGGTCGAGACGATCGGCATCGGCAAGGGCAGCGTCTCCCTCGAAGACCTCCACCAGGCCGACCTGATCATCGTCGCCGGCCAGAACCCGGGCACCAACCACCCCCGCATGCTCTCCGCACTGGAGCAGGCCAAGGCCGCCGGCGCGAAGATCATCTCGGTGAACCCGCTGCCCGAGGCCGGCCTGGAGCGCTTCAAGAACCCCCAGACCCCGCTCGGCATGATCAAGGGCGCCGCCCTCACCGACCTCTTCCTCCAGATCCGCATCGGCGGCGACCAGGCCCTCTTCCGCCTCCTCAACAAGCTCGTCATCGAGGCTGGCGCCGTCGACGAGGAGTTCATCGCCGAGCACACCCACGGCTACGAGGCGCTCGCCGCCGCGGCCGAGGACGCCGACTGGCCCGAGACCCTCACCGCCACCGGCCTGACCCGGGCCGAGATCGAGCAGGCCCTGGCCATGGTCCTGGCCTCGAAGCGCACCATCGTCTGCTGGGCGATGGGCCTGACCCAGCACAAGCACGGCGTCGCCACCATCCGCGAGGTGGTCAACCTCCTGCTGCTGCGCGGCGACATCGGCCGCCCCGGCGCCGGCGTGTGCCCCGTGCGCGGCCACTCCAACGTGCAGGGCGACCGCACCATGGGCATCTTCGAGCGCCCCGCCCCCGCCTTCCTCGACGCCCTCGACAAGGAATTCGGCATCACCTCGCCCCGCCACCACGGCTACGACGTGGTCCGCGCCATCGAGGCGCTGCGCGACGGCGAGGCCAAGGTCTTCTTCGCCATGGGCGGCAACTTCGTCGGCGCCACCCCCGACACCGACGTCACCGAGGCCGCCATGCGCAGGGCCGCCCTGACGGTGCACGTGTCGACCAAGCTCAACCGCTCCCACGCGGTGACCGGCCGGCGCGCCCTGATCCTGCCCACCCTCGGCCGCACCGACAAGGACGTCCAGGCCGGCGGGAAGCAGTTCGTCACGGTCGAGGACTCCATGGGCATGGTCCACGCCTCCCGCGGCAACCTCACGCCGGCGAGCCCCCACCTGCTCTCCGAGCCCGCGATCGTGGCCCGCATGGCCCGCGCCGTGCTCGGCGGGGCCTCGACCACGCCGTGGGAGGAGTTCGAGAAGGACTACGGCACCATCCGCGACCGGATCTCCCGCGTGGTGCCCGGCTTCGAGGACTTCAACGCCCGCGCCGCCCGCCCCGGCGGCTTCACCCTCCCGCACGCCCCCCGCGACGAGCGCCGCTTCCCCACCACGACCGGCAAGGCGAACTTCACCGCCGCCCCCGTGGAGTACCCGCGCGTGCCCGACGGCCGGCTGCTGCTGCAGACCCTGCGCTCGCACGACCAGTACAACACCACCATCTACGGGCTCGACGACCGCTACCGCGGCATCAAGGGCGGCCGCCGCGTGGTCCTCGTCCACCCCGACGACGCGGCCGAGCACGGGCTCGCCGACGGCGCGTACACCGACCTGGTCTCGGAGTGGAAGGACGGCGTCGAGCGGCGCGCGCCCGGCTTCCGCGTCGTGCACTACCCCACCGCGCGCGGGTGCGCGGCGGCGTACTACCCGGAGACCAACGTGCTCGTGCCGCTCAACTCCACCGCCGACACCAGCAACACCCCGGCGAGCAAGTCGGTCGTCATCCGCTTCGAGCCCGCGAGCGCCGGCTGACGCGGGAAGGCCTCCGATGCCGTCCACCCGACTGAGCGGACGCTCAGTCGGGTGATATGAAGGGACCGTCAACGGTTAACGGTCGTTCACGACGCGTCCACGAAACGGAGCCGTCCCCATGGGCGAACAGCACAGCCCGAAGTTCCCGCAGGAAATCATCGACGAGTACGCGGCCCTGGGCATCGACCTGCCCGCCCTCTTCTCGGCCGGCCACCTCGGCGAGCGCATGGACATCCGCGTCCTGGAGGCCGCCCCCGACCGCGTCGTCGGCACCATGCCCGTCGAGGGCAACACCCAGCCCTACGGCCTCCTGCACGGCGGCGCCTCGGCCGTCCTGGCCGAGACCCTCGGCTCGGTCGGCGCCATGCTGCACGGCGGCATCGACAAGATCGCCGTCGGCGTGGACCTCAACTGCACCCACCACCGGGGCATCCGCTCCGGCCTGGTCACCGGCGTCGCCACCCCCGTCCACCGCGGCCGCTCCACCGCCACCTACGAGATCGTCATCACCGACGAGGACGGCAAGCGGGTCTGCACCGCCCGCCTGACCTGCCTGCTGCGCGACACGAACCCGCAACAGCAAGGCTGAGACGAGGCGTTGTCGCGCCCCCCGACCCCGGACTACCGTCCCCGCATGGACACGGTGACGGCGCCGGGGGGCGCACGCGTACGCCGCCCGCGCCGGCGGAGCGGCCGCGCACACCCGGCACACCCCACGGCCCCGCACCCACCGCCCCTCCCGACGGACCGGCCCGCGGCCCGGCCCCGCCGCACGCCGCCCCACGCCCCGGGCCGCGCGCCCGCCCGCCGCCCGGCCCGCGCCCTCGCCGCGGCGGCCGTCACCGCCCTCCTCGCCGCCACCGGCGTCGCCTGCGGCGCACCCCCCGCCCCGTCCGCCCGGCCCGCGAGCACGACACCGGCGTCCCCGCGGCCCGCCACCCCGCAGGAGCTGTGCACCCGCCTGGTCGCCGAGTGGACCCACCGCGTCCTGGACGGCGGCCCGCACAGTCACCTCGACTACCAGGAGATGGGCCTCTCCGGCGGCCAGTACGAGATCCTGCGCGCGGCCGTCGCCGCGGGCCGGGCAGCCGGGGCGAAGGAGGGCCCCGCCGCGGCCCACGACGCCGCCGGCGCGGAGGTCGAGCGCGGCTGCGCCGAGCGCTACCGGCACGGCACCCCGACCGGCGGGCCCTGGCAGTGAGCGGCACCGGCCCGGGCGGCATCGGCCCCGTCGAGCCCGGCGACGACACCTGGGGCGGCGCCGGGGACGCCGGCGCCGACGACCCGTGGGACACCGCCCCCGGACCGCGCCGAGGCCGGGGCCGCCGCGGGAGCGGGGCGCGCCTGGCGCTCGCGCTGGCCCTCACCGCCGCGGCCGCCGGCGCCGGCGGCTACCTGTACGCCCTGCGCAGCCACCCGCCGGCCCCGCAGCCGCCGCCCTACCCCTCCCAGGTCTTCTCCGTCACCTACGGCGGGCCGGTGCGCCCGACGCCCGCCGGGACGGCGTTCGCGTTCACCGTCTTCCTGCGCACGGCGGCGGGTCCGCCGGTCTCCCTGGAGCGAATCGGCCAGCCCTGGGCAGCACTCAGCGTGACCGTCGACCCGCACACACCCCTCGTCGTCGACAAGGGCCGGAACCGTGCGGTTGTCGTGCAGATTCAGGTCAAAGATTGCATGCATGTACCACGGAATGCAGCTCTGCCATTTCTCGAAGTAACCCTCAGTAATGGATCCCGAAAAGAGGATCACAGTTACATCCTCGGTGACCGATATGCCAGGGAACTCTCCACAGCACTCAGCAACGCATGTCCCGACTCCCGAGATGCGCCGCGACCTGCGCCGTCATGACCAAAACCCGTGACAGTACTGGGCTGTCAGCAGCAAAACCACCGAACAGTAGTGCCCGATCTCACCATGCGGACACGACGAAACGGCCGGAATTCCCCCGTTCCACCCGCCAAGTTCCGCTATCCATTACGCCGTGGCATAACAAGAGAGTCACAGCCTTGGCCTCAGCCCTCCATATCCCCCGATCAGCCGCCTAGAGTCACGGCCAGTCACCGCGACCACCGGATTCCACGCAGTTCGGTCCGCGTTTCGACTCGGCGCGTCCCAGGTGGGGACGCAGTGCCTGGAAAGGACTGATCGTGCGTCAAACCAAGCTCATCGCCGTGACCGCCGCGCTCGCCGCGGGTGCGCTCACCCTCACCGCCTGCGGCTCCCGTGGCGACGACAAGGGCGGCAACGACGCCGGCTCCGGCGGCACCACGGTCGTCATCGGCGTCGACGCCCCCCTCACCGGCGACCTCTCGGCCCTGGGCCTCGGCATCCGCAACTCCGTGGACCTCGCCACCCAGCAGGCCAACGCCAAGAAGTACGTCCCCGGCGTCACGTTCAAGTTCGAGGCCTACGACGACCAGGCGCAGCCCTCCTCCGGCCAGCAGAACGCCACCAAGCTCGTCGCCAACAAGGACGTCCTCGGTGTCGTCGGCCCGCTGAACTCCTCCGTCTCGGAGTCCATGCAGAAGGTCTTCGACGACGCCAAGCTCACCCAGATCTCCCCGGCCAACACCAACCCGGCCCTCACCCAGGGCCCGAAGTGGAACACCGGCGAGAAGGCGCGCCCCTACAAGTCGTACTTCCGCACCGCGACCACCGACGCCATCCAGGGCCCGTTCGCCGCGCAGTACCTCTACAACAAGGCCAAGAAGACCAAGGTCTTCCTGATCGACGACAAGAAGACCTACGGCTCCGGCCTCGCCGGCACCTTCAAGGGCGAGTTCACCAAGCTCGGCGGCAAGGTCGTGGGCGAGGCCCACGTCAACCCCGACACCAAGGACTTCTCCGCCGTCGCCACCCAGGTCAAGAGCTCCGGCGCCGACGTCGTCTACTACGGTGGCGAGTACCCCGCCGCCGGCCCGCTCTCCAAGCAGATCAAGAAGGCCGGCGCCGCCATCCCGCTCGTCGGCGGCGACGGCATCTACAGCGCCGACTTCATCAAGCTCTCCGGCAAGGAGGGCGTGGGCGACCTCGCCACCTCCGTCGGCGCCCCGGTCGAGACCCTCCCCTCGGCCAAGGAGTTCGTCGCCAACTACAAGAACGCCGGCTTCAAGGAGGCCTACGAGGCCTACGGCGGCTACTCCTACGACTCCGCCTGGGCGATCATCGAGGCCGTCAAGGCCGTCGTCGACGCCAACGGCGGCAAGCTCCCCCAGGACGCCCGCGCCAAGGTCCTCGAGGCCACCAACAAGGTCTCCTTCGACGGCGTGACCGGCAAGGTCTCGTTCGACGAGTTCGGTGACGCCACCAACAAGCAGCTCACCGTCTACAAGTACGAGGGCGACGCCTGGAAGGCCGTCGAGTCCGGCACCTTCTCCGGCTGACCCTCCCCCTCCCCCCTCATCACCCCTGCCGCGCGGGGCGCGCACTCCTAGCGCCCCGCGCGGTGTCACATCCGTCGAAAGACTCGGAGGACCTGCGGTGCACGAACTGCCGCAACAGCTGGTCAACGGCCTGCTACTGGGATCCATGTACGGGCTCGTCGCCATTGGCTACACGATGGTCTACGGCATCGTCCAGCTCATCAACTTCGCCCACGGCGAGATCTTCATGACCGGCGGGTTCGGGGCCCTCACCGTCTGGCTGATGCTCCCCTCGGGCACCACCATGTGGATCGCCCTGCCCCTCATGCTCATAGGCGCGATCGTCGTCGCCACCACCATCGCCGTAGCAGCGGAACGTTTCGCCTACCGCCCCCTGCGCAGCGCACCCCGCCTCGCCCCGCTCATCACCGCCATCGGCCTCTCCCTCGCCCTCCAGCAGGCGGTCTGGGCCTGGTACCCCGAGGCCAAGTCCTCCCGAGTCTTCCCCGAAATCCCCGGCGGCCCCTTCCACATCGGCAGCGTCACCATCCAGACCGGTGACATCTTCCTGATCATCGCCGCCCCCGTCTCCATGGCCTTCCTCGGCTACTTCGTCATGAAGACCCGCACCGGCCGCGGCATGCAGGCCACCGCCCAGGACCCCGACACCGCCAAGCTCATGGGCATCAACACCGACCGCATCATCGTGGTCGCCTTCGCCCTCGGCGCGGCCTTCGCCGCCGTCGGCGCCGTCGCCTACGGCCTCAAGTACGGCGAGATCAACTTCCGCATGGGCTTCCTCCTCGGACTCAAGGCCTTCACCGCCGCAGTCCTCGGCGGCATCGGAAACATCTACGGCGCCATGATCGGCGGCCTCGTCCTCGGCCTCGCCGAGACCATGGCCACCGCCTACATCGCCCACATCCCCGGCATGGAACAGCTCGGCGGCCAGGCCTGGGCCGACGTCTGGGCGTTCGTACTTCTCATCCTCGTGCTCCTCTTCCGGCCCCAGGGCCTGCTGGGCGAGCGCGTGGCGGACAGGGCGTGAGAACCATGACGACCATCACCGCGGACACCGCAACCACCACCGTCACCCCCGCGAAGGGCCTCATCGCCCTCCCCGAGAAGACGGCCCGCGCCCTGGCCACCGCAGGCGGCGCCCTCACCGTCGTCTCCTGCTTCCTCGCCTGGACCTGGACCTCCGCCTTCCCCGGCGACCTCACCGTCTACGGCTACCCCGGCGGCCTCCAGTGGCTCGTCCTCGTCGGCGGCCTCCTCACCACCCTCTTCGCCCTCTCCTCCTACGGAGTCAAGGGCCTGCGCTGGCTCACCCCCGCCGGCGCCGACTCGGCGATCAAGCTCTCCGCCCTCGCCGCCTTCACCACCGCCTGGTACACCTGCATCGCCATCAGCAACACCCTCGGCGGGCTCGTCAACCTCGAACCCGGCGGCTTCATCGCCATGGCGGCCACCCTCGCCACCCTCGTCGGCGCCCTGGCCCTGCCCTACCAGCACCCGGCCACCGACGACGCCGACCCCGACGAGAGCGGCTACGGCAAGTTCAAGCACAACGCCGCCAACCGCTGGACGACCATCAAGGCCGCCTTCGCCCCCGGCACCCCCAAGGCCCCCGCCCGCCAGCTCCCCGGCTGGGCCGAGATCCTCGTCCTCGCCGCCGTCCTGGCCCTCGGCCTCGCCGTCTTCACCTACGGCATCGGCACCGAGTACGACGAACTCTTCATCGGCTTCCTGCTCACCGCCTGCTTCGGCTTCGCCGCGATCAACAAGTCCGGCCTCGCCGCCCGCGTCAGCGCCATGGCAGCCAACCACCGCAACGTCGCCATGGTCGGCGCCTTCGCCGCCGCGGCCGCGTTCCCCTTCACCCAGACCGACGACCAGTACGCGACCATCGGCGTCAACATCCTGATCTTCGCCACCGTCGCCCTCGGCCTCAACATCGTCGTCGGCCTCGTCGGCCTCCTCGACCTCGGCTACGTCGCCTTCCTCGGCGTCGGCGCCTACGCCGCGGCCATGGTCTCCGGCTCCCCCTCCAGCCCCTTCGGCCTCCACCTGCCGTTCTGGGCCGCCATCCTCATCGGCGCCGCCGCCTCCATGGTCTTCGGCGTCGCCATCGGCGCCCCGACCCTGCGACTGCGCGGCGACTACCTCGCCATCGTGACGCTCGGCTTCGGAGAGATCTTCCGCATCGCCGTCAACAACATGGACGGCACCTCCGGCCCCGACATCACCAACGGCTCCAACGGCATCTCCTCGATCCCGAACCTCGACATGTTCGGCTTCGACTTCGGCGCCGAGCACAGCATCGGCGGCTTCACCATCGGCCGCTTCGCGAACTACTTCCTGCTCATGCTCCTGGTCACCCTCGTCGTGGTGATCGTCTTCCGGCGCAGCAGCGAATCCCGCATCGGCCGCTCCTGGGTCGCCATCCGCGAAGACGAGACCGCCGCCGAAGCCATGGGCATCAACGGCTTCCGCGTCAAGCTCATCGCCTTCGCCCTCGGCGCCGCCCTCGCCGGCCTCGCCGGAGCCGTCCAGGCCCACGTGACCTACACCGTCACCCCCGAGCAGTACCAGTTCGCCAACGCCGTACCCCCGAACTCCGCCTTCCTCCTCGCCGCCGTCGTCCTCGGCGGCATGGGAACCATCAGCGGACCCCTCGTCGGCGGAGCCCTGCTCTACCTCATCCCCAACAAGCTCCAGTTCATGGGTGAGTACCAGCTCTTCGCCTTCGGCCTCGCCCTCATCGTCCTCATGCGCGTCCGCCCCGAAGGCCTCATCCCCAACCGGCGCCGCCAGCTCGAATTCCACGAGAACGACGACGAGAACTCCGCAGACCTCAGCAAGGCAGGGGCCTGAACATGACGACGACCACCACCGAGACGACGCCCGCCGCCACCACCGGCGAGACCGTCCTCGACGCCCGCGGCGTCACCATGAGGTTCGGCGGCCTCACCGCCGTCAAGAACGTCGACCTCACCGTCAAGAGCGGCGAGATCGTCGGCCTCATCGGCCCCAACGGAGCCGGCAAGACCACCTTCTTCAACTGCCTCACCGGCCTCTACATCCCCACCGAGGGCGAAGTCCGGTACAAGGGCACGGTCCTGCCCCCCAAGTCCTTCAAGGTCACCGCGGCCGGCATCGCCCGCACCTTCCAGAACATCCGTCTCTTCAACAACATGACGGTCCTGGAAAACGTCCTCGTCGGCCGCCACACCCGCACCAAGGAAGGCCTCTGGTCGGCCCTCCTTCGCCTCCCCGGCTTCCACCGCGAAGAAGGCGCCAGCAAGCTCAAGGCCATGGAACTCCTCGAGTTCATCGGCCTCGCCCACAAGGCCGACCACCTCGCCCGCAACCTCCCCTACGGCGAGCAGCGCAAGCTCGAAATCGCCCGCGCCCTCGCCAGCGAGCCCGGCCTCCTGCTCCTCGACGAGCCCACCGCCGGCATGAACCCCCAGGAGACCCGGGTCACCGAAGAGCTCATCTTCGCCATCCGGGACAAGGGCATCGCTGTCCTCGTCATCGAGCACGACATGCGCTTCATCTTCAACCTCTGCGACCGCGTCGCCTGCCTCGTCCAGGGCGAAAAGCTCATCGAAGGCACCGCCGGCGAGGTCCAGAGCGACGAACGCGTCATCGCCGCCTACCTCGGCGAGCCCTTCGAAGGCGCCCCCGGCACCGAAGAAGCCGCCGAAGTCGAAGCCGCCGAAGCCCACGCCGACGCCCCCCAGGCCGACGCACCCGCCGAAGCCCCCGAGGCCGAAGCCGACGCCGACGCCCCCGCGGCCGAAGCCCCCGAGGCCGACGCACCCGCCGACGCGGACAGCACCACCAGCAGCACGGACGGAGAACCCAAGTGACCGCACTGCTCGAGGTCGAAGACCTCAAGGTCGCCTACGGCAAGATCGAAGCCGTCAAGGGCATCTCCTTCACCGTCGAAGCCGGCCAGATCGTCTGCCTCATCGGCACCAACGGCGCCGGCAAGACCACCACCCTGCGCACCCTCTCCGGGCTCATCAAGCCCAAGGGCGGCCAGATCAAGTTCCAGGGCAAGAGCCTCAAGAAGGTCCCCGCCCACGACATCGTCTCGCTCGGACTCGCCCACTCCCCCGAGGGGCGGCACATCTTCCCGCGCATGACGATCGAGGACAACCTCCTCCTCGGCGCCTTCCTCCGCAAGGACAAGGACGGCATCGGCAAGGACGTCCAGCGCGCCTACGACCTCTTCCCCATCCTGGGAGAGCGCCGCAAGCAGGCCGCCGGCACCCTCTCCGGCGGCGAGCAGCAGATGCTCGCCATGGGACGCGCCCTCATGTCCCAGCCCAAACTGCTCATGCTCGACGAGCCCTCCATGGGCCTCTCCCCGATCATGATGCAGAAGATCATGGCCACCATCGCCGAGCTCAAGGCCGCCGGCACGACCATCCTCCTGGTCGAGCAGAACGCCCAGGCCGCACTGTCCCTGTCCGACCAGGCACACGTCATGGAGATCGGCAAGATCGTCCTCTCCGGCCCCGGCCGCGAGCTGCTCGTCAACGAGGACGTCCGCAAGGCGTACCTCGGCGAGGACTGAGCCCGCACCACCACCGGCCCGTCGGCCCCGCCCCACTCGAAGGGGGCGGGGCCGACGCCGTTCCCGGCCCCGTACGGACGTACGCGCGCACGGACGGGCGGACGGACGGACGGACCCGGGAACGCCGGAGGCCGCCTCCCCCGACCAGGGGAGACGGCCTCCGGAACACGCCGAACGGACCCTACTGGCCCTTCGCCGCCTGCTTCTTCTCCTCGGCGTCCTCGATGACCGCCTCCGCGACCTGCTGCATCGACATGCGCCGGTCCATCGACGTCTTCTGGATCCACCGGAACGCCGCCGGCTCGCTCAGCCCGTACTGCGTCTGCAGGATGCTCTTCGCCCGGTCCACCAGCTTCCGGGTCTCCAGCCGCTGCGAGAGGTCCGCGACCTCCTGCTCCAGCGCCTTCAGCTCCGTGTACCGCGACACCGCCATCTCGATGGCCGGCACGACGTCGCTCTTGCTGAACGGCTTCACCAGGTACGCCATCGCACCCGCGTCCCGCGCCCGCTCCACGAGCTCGCGCTGCGAGAACGCGGTCAGCATCAACACCGGGGCGATCGACTCCTGGGCGATCTTCTCCGCCGCGGAGATGCCGTCCAGGACCGGCATCTTGACGTCGAGGATCACCAGGTCCGGGTTGAGCTCCCGGGCCAGCTCCACGGCCGTCTGCCCGTCGCCGGCCTCGCCGACCACGGAGTAGCCCTCCTCTTCGAGCATCTCCTTGAGGTCGAGACGGATCAGGGCCTCGTCCTCGGCGATGACGACGCGGGTCGTCAGCGGCGGTACGTGCGTCTGGTCTGCGTCGACGGGCGCCGTCGACGACTCGTGCTCGGCGGTCACGGAGGCTCCTCTTTCCAAGCTGGATCAGCTCCCACGAGCCTACCTAGCTCCTGTATGTTTGTGGGACGGAGGGTCTTCGGTATCCTTCGTTTCGAAGGGGCCCCGGTAGCCCAGCGGTAGAGGCCATGGATTCAAAACCCATACAGCGTCGGTTCGAATCCGACCCGGGGTACTTCTCCTTCGATTCCAAGGTGTTCCTGGCGATTTGCGATCTTCACTCGCCTCGGTGAACGAACCTTCGAAGCAGGGCCAAGCGGGCGAACCGACCGCCAAGCTGCGACTCATGCAGCACAACTCTTCGATTCGCGATCACGCAGTCGCACTCCTGCGCCAGGGCATGCCCAACAGAGCGGTGGCGGAACTGCTGAATGTTCCCCGCGGCACCGTCGGCTGGTGGCGCCACGAAGACCGCAAACGGCGCGGCGAGCATTACGTCCAACCCACCGACTGCCCCCGGTGCACGGGCCGCGAGGTGGACCGCGAGGCCTACGCGTACCTGCTCGGCCTCTACCTCGGCGACGGACACATCATCGCGAAGGCCAGGCAGAACCACCTTTCCGTCTACTGCGACGAGAAATGGACCGGTCTCATCGACGCGGCGGAAGCGGCCATGCGCCGGGTGATGCCCTCGCCGAGCACCGGTCGGCACCAGAAGAAGGGCTGTGTGGAGGTGAAGTCCTACAGCCGCCATTGGCCGTGCCTCTTCCCGCAGCACGGGCCCGGGAAGAAGCACGATCGGCGGATCGCGCTCGAGCCCTGGCAGCAGGAGATCGTGGACGCGCACCCGTGGGAGTTCATCCGGGGGTTGATCCACTCCGACGGATGCCGGATCACGAACTGGACCACCCGCGTGGTGGGTGGTGAGCGCAAGCGCTACGAGTACCCGCGGTACTTCTTCACCAACAAGTCCGACGACATCCGGCAGCTGTGCACGGACACGCTCACGGCCGTCGGCGTCGAGTGGACGATCACCGCCCGCGGCAGCGACCCCTTCAACGTCTCCATAGCCCGCAAGGGTTCGGTGGCGCTCATGGATGCGCACATCGGGGCGAAGTACTAGCGCAGCTCGGTGGCGTCGGGCGTGGGAGCGGGGCCGTCGTTCCGGGGTTCAGCGCGAGTCGTCGTAGGCCTTCCAGATCAGTGGGGGCAGGGTGCTGCCGCGTTGGGAGTCGGGGCCTCCGACGCCCTGCATGGGGAGGAGGTGGGGGACGTCGGGGCGGGTGCGGAAGAGGGTGATCGAGGTGCTGAGTTGGGGGGTCATGCCGATGTACCAGGCGGATTTCATGCGGTCGTTGGGGCCGGTTTTGGCGGCCCAGGAGGGGCGGTGGGACTCGGGGTTCCTGGGGGGTCCGAGGGTGGTGCGGCTGATCTGCTGGAGGGCGGTTCCGACGATGTCGGCGGCCTGGGTGCTCATGGCGCGTCGGGGCTGGGGTCGGTCGAGGCCGGGGACGGCGACGCCGTCGTGGACGACTTTGGTGACCGAGTAGGGCTCGTTGGCCTGACCGTGGTTGAGGAAGGTCGTGTAGGCGGTGGCGAGGCGGACGGCGCTGGGGGTGGAGGTGCCGAGGGCGAAGGTGGGTTCGAGTGTGGCCATGCTTTCCGGGCGTAGGCCGGTGGCGATGGCGAGGTTCCTGACCTTGTCGAGGCCGATCCTCTTGGCGGCGGTGACGAAGGGGGTGTTGTCGGAGGCCACGAGGGCGGTGTGGAGGTTGGTGAGGGGGGTCGGGGGTGCCGAGACCATGGGTTGGGGGGTCGGGGAGGCGTTGTCGGTGGGGTTTTCCGAGGTGCCGTACATCCGTTCCAGGGCGGCGGCGTAGACGAAGGGTTTGAAGGCGGAGGCTGCCGGGACGCCGGAGGTGTCGGCGTTGTTGGTGAAGTGTTCGATGGCGTCGGTGCCGCCGTAGACGGCGATGACGGCTCCGTCGCGGGGGCGTACGGAGGCGGCGCCGATCTGTACGTCCCGGTCGTCGGGGCGCTTCTTGGGGTCCAGGTGGTCGTGGCGTACCTGGTCGACGGCTTTGGTGAGGGCGGTGACCTTGTCCTTATGGAAGGTGGTGTGGATGCGGTAGCCGCCGTGGGCGAGGTCCTTGTCGGTGAGGCCTGTGCGGCTCTTGAGGTATTTGTTGGCGAGGTCGACGAGGTAGCCGGTCTGGCCGGCCTGGCTGGTGGGTTTGACCGGGGGTTTCGGTTCGGGGAACTGGGTGTACTTCGCGCGTTCGTCGGCGCTCATCGTCCCTGTCTCGACCTGGCGGTCGAGGATCCATTCCCAGCGGTCGGCGGCGCGCCGGTGGTTGGCGGGGCTGAGGGAGGGGTCGAAGGTTTCGGCGCCTTTGAGGACGGCGGCGAGGAGGGCGGCCTGGCTGGGGTTCAGTTGGGTGGCGGGGATGCCGTAGTAGGCGTAGGCGGCGGCTTGGATGCCGTAGGCGCCGCGGCCGTACCAGGAGGTGTTGAGGTAGCCCTGGAGGATCTCGTCCTTGGACCTCTGGTTGTTGACCTTGACGGAGAGGAAGAGTTCCTTGACCTTGCGTTGGACGGTCTGGTCCTGGCTGAGGTAGGTGTTCTTGACGTACTGCTGGGTGATGGTGGAGCCGCCTTGGACTTCTTTGCCCTGGGCGATGTTGACGGCGGCGCGGAGGATTCCCATGGCGGATACGCCGGAGTCGCTGTAGAAGTCGGCGTTCTCGGCGGCGATGACGGCGCGTTCGACGGAGTCGGGTACTTGGATGAGGGTGACGTCCTGGCGGTTGACGTCGCCGACGCTGACCATGCGGGTGCCGTCGGCCCAGTAGTAGACGGTGGCTTGGCGTCGGGCGGAGTCCTGGGCGGTCGGGATGTCGATCCGTGCGTAGACGGTGACGATGAGGGCCCCGAGGGTGCTGGTGGTGAGCAGGGTGAGGCCGGTGGTGAGTTTCCAGGAGGGGGTCCAGCGTCGCCAGCCGTGTCGTCCGTGTCGGGGGTAGTCGATGCGGCGGCGGGTGGTGGTGTCGGTTTCGGTGGGGCTTTTCGCTCGGCGTCGGTGAGGCGGCGTCATGCGGGAACGGTCCTCCTTGGTCGCCTGTGTGGTCGTGTGGGGGTGGCGACGACTTGGCTGGGAGGATGATCAGACTGCGCTGATGGTTGGTCCGTTCGCGAGTTTTTCTCGGTTGGTGTGGGGCTGTGGTGCGTGTCAGGCGGGGAGGCGGCGGCGCCAGTCGAGTGGGGTGACGGTGATGGCGCGGGAGGGGTTGCCGTCCCAGTCGGTGGTGAGGCCGGCGGTGGCGTTTCACGGAGGTGTTCGCCGCGGATGTAGGCACGGTCAGGGTGCTTCTGCCAGCAGGCCGAGTAGAGCCCACGTCCGGGATGCCGTCGCGGCTGCCCGCATTCGCGGGAGATCCGCGGCGGTTTCCTCTCCGGCCGAGGGCCTGAACCGTGTCCACCGTGATGGCCGTCGTCCGGCCCTGCGAGGTGATGTGCCGGGCCAGCACCTATTCCGTCAGCGGCGTTCCTCTGGGTCCTCGCCCTTCCTGTGAACCCGCCACCGTCTGGTGGGCACCGCGGCAGTCAGGCGGTGCCCATGGCGGCGGGGAAGTGGTCGGGGTCGGTGGTGTGGCCGCGGGTTTCGGCGTGGAGGGTCCAGGTGCCGGTGTCGTCGCGGGTGAATTCGGCGATGGTGGCGGCGGTGGCGTGGGGGATGGTGGTGAGGTCGTCGGTGGCGAGGTCGGTGTGGTCGGCGCGGATGCGGATGCCGGTGCCGGGGATGTCGGCGAAGGTCTTGCCGTCGCGGCCTTGGATGACGACACCGATGACGACGCGGCGGAGGCGGGGGTCCATGCGGTGGAGTTCGAGGGTCATGACCTCGTCGTAGCCGAAGCCCTGGCCGGTGCGGCTGTCGCGGTCGAGGGTGACGGTGCCGTCGGGTGAGCGGTTGGCGAAGTGGACGAGGTAGGCGGCGGGGCCGTGGGGGGCGTCGGCGTCGTAGACGGCGGCGACGAGGTCGAGGTCGTGCGGGGGTGTGCCGGCGGGGCTGGGGTCCCAGCGGAGTGCGACTTCGACCTTGGTGAGGCCTTTGCGTATGCCGGTCACCCGAACTCCCCTCGTGTCCGGCCGTGTTGGCCGGGTTTGCGCGGTGTGTGATCACCATGCTGCCACGGGGCGGGGGTGGGGGGTGGTGGGGTCGTCCGTTATCGGCCAGCGATGGCTCTTTTTGGGAAGGGGGCCGGGTAGGTGTTGTGGGGGCTTGGGGGTCGTGGGGGGGGCTTGGGTGGGGGTACGGGAACGCCCGGGGCGTGGTACGTCCCGGGCGTGTGGGGTGCGTGGTGCGTGCGGTCCTTATACGGGGTCGCCGATGTGGTGGACGCGGACGAGGTTGGTGGAGCCGGGGACGCCGGGCGGGGAGCCGGCGGTGATGACGACGGTGTCGCCCTTGGCGCAGAGGCCGGTGCGGGTGAGGTGTTCGTCGACCTGGGCGACCATGGCGTCGGTGGAGTCGACGTGGGGGCCGAGGAAGGTTTCGACGCCCCAGGTGAGGTTGAGTTGGGAGCGGGTGGCGGGGTCGGGGGTGAAGGCGAGGAGGGGGATGGGGCTGCGGTAGCGGGAGAGGCGTCGGACGGTGTCGCCGCTCTGGGTGAAGGCGACGAGGTACTTGGCGTCGAGGAAGTCGCCGATTTCGGCGGCGGCGCGGGCGACGGCGCCGCCCTGGGTGCGGGGTTTGCTGTTGTCGGTGAGGGCGGGGAGGCCCTTGGCGAGGACGTCCTCTTCGGCGGCTTCGACGATCCTCGACATGGTGCGGACGGTTTCGACGGGGTATTTGCCGACGCTGGTTTCGCCGGAGAGCATGACGGCGTCGGTGCCGTCGATGACGGCGTTGGCGACGTCGGAGGCTTCGGCGCGGGTGGGTCGGGAGTTGTCGATCATCGAGTCGAGCATCTGGGTGGCGACGATGACCGGTTTGGCGTTGCGCTTGGCGAGTTTGACGGCGCGCTTTTGGACGATGGGGACCTGTTCGAGGGGCATTTCGACGCCGAGGTCGCCGCGGGCGACCATGATGCCGTCGAAGGCGGCGACGATGTCGTCGATGTTCTCGACGGCCTGGGGCTTTTCGATCTTGGCGATGACGGGGAGGCGGCGGTCCTCCTCGTCCATGACGCGGTGGACGTCGTCGATGTCGCGGCCGGTGCGGACGAAGGACAGGGCGATGATGTCGGCGCCGGTGCGCAGGGCCCAGCGGAGGTCGTCGATGTCCTTGTCGGAGAGGGCGGGGACGGAGACGGCGACGCCGGGGAGGTTGAGTCCCTTGTGGTCGGAGACCATGCCGCCTTCGATGACGCGGGTGTGGACGCGGGGTCCGTCGACGTGGGTGACTTCGAGGGTGACGCGGCCGTCGTCGACGAGGATGCGTTCGCCGGGGGTGACGTCGGCGGCGAGGCCGGTGTAGGTGGTGCCGCACTGGTGGCGGTCGCCGGGGTGGGGTTCGGTGGTGATGGTGAAGGTGTCGCCGCGTTCAAGGAGTACGGGGCCTTCGGCGAAGCGGCCGAGGCGGATCTTCGGGCCTTGAAGGTCGGCGAGGATTCCGACGCTGCGGCCGGTTTCGTCGGCGGCTTTGCGTACGCGCTGGTAGCGCTCCTCGTGTTCGGCGTAGGTGCCGTGGCTGAGGTTGAAGCGGGCGATGTCCATTCCGGCTTCGACCAGGGCTTTGATCTGCTCGTACGAGTCTGTGGCGGGGCCCAGGGTGCAGACGATTTTGGCTCGGCGCATGCTGCGAGCGTATGCCCTACCGAGCGGTAGGAGTGGGGGTCGAGGTGTCTGCTCAACATCCGTGGGGTTAAGGGTTGTTGACAATTGTTGAATGTGCGCGGGGGTGCTCTGATGAGCACCCCCGCGGGTGCTTGCGGCGGGGTTGTCGGGGCCTCCGGGAGGTGGGGTCGGGGTGTCGGTGCGGGGGTGTCAGAGGGCCGGCGGGGTCATGGTGAAGCGGGCGTTGACGGCGGCGTAGACGGTCTGGCGCTGGGGTTCGAGGTCGAGGGCGGGCGGGAGGTCGGGTTCGGCGCCGCCGAAGGCCATGGCGCGGACGGCGCCGCCGGGTGCGGCCATGGGGTAGGGGGCGGGGGCGGCCTCGGCGCCGAGGTCGGCGAGTTCGACGAGGGAGGCGAGGCGGGCGCCGAGGGCGGCGGCGTATTCGCGGGCGCGTTGGACGGCTTCGAGGACGGCTTGCCTGCGGGCTTCGCCGTGGGCCGGGGAGTCGGGGCGCAGGGCCCACCAGGGGCCGTCGACGCGGGTGAGGTCCTGGTCGGCGAGGCGGGTGGTGAGTTCGCCGAGGGCGGTGAAGTCGGTGAGTTCGGCGCTGATGTGGACGCGGCCGTGGTAGGCGCGGATGCGTTCGCCGCGGCCGTGGCGGGTGAGTTCGGGGGTGATGGAGAAGGCGCCGGTCTCGAGTTTCTCGACGGCGTCGCCGTAGCTCTTGATGAGGTCGAGGACGGTGGCGTTGCGGCGGGTGAGGTCGTCGAGGGCGGTGCGGCGGTCGGTGCCGCGGGCGCTGACGGTGATGCCGATGCGGGCGATTTCGGGGTCGACTTCGAGGGTGGCTTCGCCCCGGACGGCGACGCGCGGGGCCTCGGGGGTGCCGAAGGGGGCGGGGGGCGGGGCCGGTGTGGCGTGGTCGGTCGTCATGGGCTCAACTGTCCCACTCCCCCGCCGGGGGGCGGGGGTTGTGGCCGGGGCCGGGGACGGGGGCCGGCGGGCGGCCGTGGTTGCGCGGGGCCCGCCGCGTCGGCCTCCGGGGGGAGCCCATGGGGGGCCGGACGCGCGAATCTTCCACGTACCGTAGTCATATGCACACGGAGTGTGACAGTCTGCTGCGTGGTCGCGGTCCCGCAGCAGTGCGCGGGGCCGGTTCCTTCCGTGTATCCGTGACGTGCACAAGGAGTCAGCTGCTCATGTCCGCACCCGTCGTTGACGTCTGGGGCCCGGTCGCCCCCGGGACCCGTTCCTCGTATCCCCCCGCTCCGGAGCCGCACGACACGTGGTCGCTCGCCGGCGGGACCGCGTGGGTCTACTACAGCCCGCTGAACCGCAGGCAGCTCGTCAGGCCCGTCATCCTGTCCGACGGTTTTTCCAGTGGGTCGAGCGACCTCGACCAGCTCTGGCACGGCCTGGAGGAGAACGGCGCGTACCGCTTCGTCTCCGAGCTCCACGCGACCGGTCGTGACGTGGTCGTCCTGGGTTACGCGGACCGGACGGCTTCGATCACGGCGAATGCCGACACCGCCGTCGAGTGCATCCGCCGCGCCGTCGCCGAGCGGGTGGGCGGGGCGAAGCTGGCCGTGGGCGGTTTCAGCATGGGCGGGCTGGTCACCCGGTACGCGCTGGCCAAGATGGAGCAGGACCCGGGGCTCCCCGACCACGAGGCGTGCCTGTACTTCTCCTACGACACTCCCCACCAGGGTGCGTGGCTCCCGGTGTCCCTGCAGGCCTTCACGCACTTCGCGACGGACAAGTGGGGGGAGACGCCCGGCGTGGGGCCCGTCCTGCGCCAGTTCTCGGCGCTGCTCAACAGCCCTGCCGCCAAGGAGATGGCGCGGTGGCACATCGAGAAGGTCGGTGACGCCCCGGGGCAGGCGTCGGAGCGGGTGGCGTTCCTGCGGGCGCTGGACGAGGTCGGGGGGTGGCCGCGGACCGTCCGCAGGATCGGTGTCGCCAACGGCACGGACACCGGTACCGGCAACGGCGTCGCGGCGGGCGCGACGGCGGTGCGGTGCAACGGCCCTTCGCTGCAGGACACGTGGCTCAAGACGCAGGCGCAGGGCGATCAGGTGGTCGCGCGCCTGCAGAAGGCGGGCGAGGAGCCCGTATCGGTGCACACCGGTGGGCTGCCCGACATCGACGGCGCTCCCGGAGGTCTGTTCACCGCGCCGTCGCCTGCGGGTGACCCCGGCAGCTTCGGCCTGGCCGCCCTCCTCATGGGCCTCCTCGGCAACACGGTGGACCCGGACGTCATCAGTACGTCCTGCTTCATCCCCAGCGTCAGTGCCGTCGCCGCCGGTGTCATCGACGACCGGAAGGTGCTGTACCGGCCGATCGGCCCGGACCACAGTGAACTTGACGCCTTCGTCTGCGCGCGCCGCAACGAGGGGCACACCACGATGACCGAGGAACTCGGCGCGTGGATCGTGAACGAGGTCGTCGCTCTCGGGTGACCGCCGGGTGAGCGCCCCCCGTGCTGCCGGGCAGCGCGGGGGGCGTCGTCGTGGGTGCCGCGTCAAGGGTGGCCGGAAACCGGTCACCGGATCGCAACCTGCCGGGGGTGTTGTGGGTGGTTACCGGTGGGTCAGAATCTACGCGCATTGCATTGCCTCACAAGGGAGAAGACATGCCGTTCGATCGCAGGACGTTCCTGGGCACTTCGGCCGCGACGGGTGCGGCCGTGGCGCTGGCGGGTCCGGCCGTTTCCGCCTCGGCCGCCGAGCAGGCCCCGCAGGTCGCGGCGGGCGACCACGGGAAGCGGTACGCGTTCACGGTCATGGGTACGACCGATCTGCACGGAAATGTCTTCAACTGGGACTATTTCACGGACAAGGAGTTCGACGACAAGGCGCACAACGACGTGGGCCTGGCGAAGATCTCCACGCTGGTGGAGCAGGTCCGGGCGGCGAAGGGCCGTCGCAACACGCTGCTGATCGATGCCGGTGACACGATCCAGGGCACGCAGCTGTCGTACTACTACGCCAAGGTGGACCCGATCACGGCGCGCCGTGGTCCGGTGCACCCGATGGCGCAGGCGATGAACGCGATCGGGTACGACGCGGCGGCGCTGGGCAACCACGAGTTCAACTACGGCATTCCGGTGCTGCGCAAGTTCGAGGAGCAGTGCGACTTCCCGCTGCTGGGCGCGAACGCGCTGGACGCGAAGACGCTGCGGCCGGCGTTCGCGCCGTACAGCATGCACCGGCTGCGCACGCCCTGCGGTCGGGACGTGAAGGTGGCGGTGCTGGGTCTGACGAACCCGGGCATCGCGATCTGGGACAAGGCGAACGTGCAGGGCAAGATGACGTTCCCGGGTCTGGAGGAGCAGGCGGCGAAGTACGTCCCGCGGCTGCGGTCGATGGGTGCGGACGTGGTGATCGTCTCGGCCCACTCGGGTTCGAGCGGTACGTCGTCGTACGGCGACCAGCTGCCGTACATCGAGAACGCGGCCGGTCTGGTGGCCGAGCAGGTGCCGGGGATCGACGCGATCCTGGTGGGTCACGCGCACACCGAGATCCCGGAGTACCGGGTGAAGAACAAGGCGACGGGCAAGGACGTGGTGCTGTCCGAGCCGCTGAAGTGGGGTCAGCGGCTGACGCTGTTCGACTTCGAGCTGGTCTTCGAGCGGGGTCGCTGGTCGGTGGAGAAGGTGTCGGCGCAGGTGCTGAACTCCAACACCGTGCCGGAGGACCCGAAGATCACGAAGCTGCTGTCGGACGAGCACGCCAAGGTGGTGGCGTACGTCAACCAGGTGATCGGCAGCTCCAAGGAGGCCATGTCCTCTGCGGAGGGTCCGGTCAAGGACGTCCCGATCATCGACCTGATCAACCACGTGCAGGTGGAGACGGTGAAGGCGGCGCTGGCGGGCGGGCAGTACGCGGCGCTGCCGGTGCTGTCGCAGGCGTCGTGCTTCTCGCGGACGGCGGCGATACCGGCCGGCCAGGTGACGATCCGGGACGCGGCGGGTCTGTACCCGTTCGAGAACACGCTGGAGGCGCGCCTGATGACGGGTGCGCAGCTGAAGGACTACCTCGAGTACTCGGCGAAGTACTACGTGCGGACGGCTCCGGGTGACGTGGTGGACCCGGCGAAGCTGACGAACGCCGAGGCGACGCCGGACTACAACTACGACGCGGTGTACGGCCTGACGTACGACATCGACGTCGCGCAGCCGACCGGTTCGCGGATCACGGGCCTGTCGTTCGGCGGGCAGCCGATCGACCCGGCGGCGCAGTTCGTGCTGGCGGTGAACAACTACCGGGCGTCGGGTGGCGGCAACTTCCCGCACGTGCCGCAGGCGAAGCAGCTGTGGGCGAACTCGGACGAGATCCGCAACACCATCATCTCGTGGGTGAAGGCGAAGGGGACGATCGACCCGGCCCAGTTCGCGTCGGTGGACTGGAAGCTGACCCGGGCGGGCGTGCCGGTGTTCTAGCGCCGGGTGCCGGGTGCCGGGTGCCGGGCGTGCGTGCGCGGCCGCCCGGGGGCGCCGGGTGACCGGTCAGACCTGTTCGACCAGAGGGAGCAGCTCCCCCGCCGTGTGCGGGCGGGGCTGCTCCTTCGCCGTTTCCAGGCCGAAGGTGGTGAAGGCGGTGCGTTCGGGCAGGGGGTAGGGGTCCGTGCCGGTGAGGGTGTTGAGGATGCGGGCGCTGCGCCAGGCGGCGAGGCCGAGGTCGGGGGCGCCGATGCCGTGGGTGTGGCGTTCGCCGTTCTGGACGAAGACGGTGCCGGTGACGGCGGGGTCGAGGACCATGCGGTGCTGGGCGTCGATGCGGGGGCGTCCGGCGGCGTCCTTGCGGACGTACGGGTCGAGGCCGGCGAGGAGGCGGGTCAGGGGGCGCTCCTGGTAGCCGGTGGCGAGGACGACGGCGTCGGTGGTGATGCGGGAGCGGGCGCCCTGCTGGGTGTGTTCGAGGTGGAGTTCCACCTTGGTGGTGGCGACCCGGCCGGCGGTGCGGACGGTGACGCCGGGGGTGAGGACGGTGTCGGGCCAGCCGCCGTGGAGGGTGCGGCGGTAGAGCTCGTCGTGGATGGCGGCGATGGTGCCGGGGTCGATGCCCTTGTGGAGTTGCCACTGGGCGGGGACGAGGCGGTCGCGGACGGGCTCGGGGAGGGCGTGGAAGTAGCGGGTGTAGTCGGGGGTGAAGTGCTCCAGGCCGAGCTTGGAGTACTCCATGGGGGCGAAGGCCTCGGTGCGGGCGATCCAGGTGAGGCGTTCGCGGCCGGCGGGGCGGGCGCGCAGCAGGTCGAGGAAGATCTCGGCGCCGGACTGGCCGGCGCCGACGACGGTGATGTGCTCGGCGCCGAGGATGCGGTCGCGGTGGTCGAGGTAGTCGCCGGAGTGGATGACGGGGACGGTGGGGGCGTCGGCGAGGGGTTTGAGGGGGTCGGGGACGTGGGGGGCGGTGCCGACGCCGAGGACGAGGTTGCGGGTGTGGGTGCGGCCGAGGGCTTCGGCTTCGCCGTCGGCGTCGAGCTGGGTGAAGTCGACCTCGAAGAGGTCGCGTTCGGGGTTCCAGCGGACGGCGTCGATCTGGTGACCGAAGTGGAGTCCGGGGAGGTTGTCGGCGACCCAGCGGCAGTAGGCGTCGTATTCGGCGCGGGTGATGTGGAAGCGCTCGGCGAAGTAGAAGGGGAAGAGGCGTTCCTTGTGGCGCAGGTAGCGCAGGAACGACCAGGGGCTGGCGGGGTCGGCGAGGGTGACGAGGTCGGCGAGGAAGGGGACCTGGAGGGTGGCGCCGTCGATGAGGAGGCCGGGGTGCCAGCGGAAGTCGCGGCGCTGGTCGTAGAAGGCGGTGGTGAGGCCGGTGGCCCCTTCGCGGTGGCGCAGTCCGTGGGCGAGGGCGGCGAGGGAGAGGTTGAAGGGGCCGATGCCGATGCCGACGAGGTCATGGGGGGCGTCGGGCTGGGCGGTGGAGGCTGTCGTCGGGCCGGTCATCGGTGGGTGCTGCCTTCCAGGAGGGCCACCAGGGCTTCCAGGTCCTTGGTGGTGGTGTGGGGGTTGAGGACGGTGGCCTTGAGCCAGCGGCGGCCGGCGGCGGTGGCGCGGCCGAGGACGGCGGTGCCGTCGGTCAGCAGGCGGCGGCGGAGGGCGGCGAGGTCGTCGTCGCCGGCTCCGGTGGGCCGGAACAGGACGGTGCTGATCGCGGGCGCGGCGTGGACCTCGAAGCGGGGGTGGGCGTCGAGGAGGGCGGCGAGTGCGTGCGCGGTGGCGCAGACGCGGTCGGTGAGCTCGGCGAGGCCGTCGCGGCCGAGGGCGCGCAGGGTGACGGCGATCTTGAGGACGTCGGGGCGGCGGGTGGTGCGCAGGGAGCGGCCGAGGAGGTCGGGCAGGCCGGCGTCGGTGTCGTCTGCGGCGTTGAGGTAGTCGGCCTGCTGGGCGAGGGGGGCCAGGAGGGTGGTGTCGGGGACGGCGAGGAGGCCCGCGGCGACCGGCTGCCAGCCGAGTTTGTGCAGGTCGAGGGTGACGGTGGTGGCCCGGTGGAGGCCCGCGAGCCGGTCGCGGTGGCGGGGGCTGAGGGCGAGGAGGCCGCCGTAGGCGGCGTCGACGTGGAGTTCGGCGCGGTGGTGGGCGCACACGTCGGCGATCGCATCGAGGGGGTCGACGAGTCCGGCGTCGGTGGTCCCGGCGGTGGCGGCGACGAGGACCGGCCCGGCCTCGGCGGCGAGGGCCCGGTCGAGGGCGTCGGGGTCGAGGGTGCCGGTGGGGGTGGGGATTTCGAGCGGCTCCGGCATGCCGAGGAGCCATGCGGCGTGGGGCAGGGAGTGGTGGGCGTTGGCGCCGTGGACCAGGCGGGGGGTGGGGGCGCGCGGGTGGGGGTGGGGGCGGGCTCGTTCGCGGGCGAGGAGGAGGGCGAGCTGGTTGGACTCGGTGCCGCCGGTGGTGACGAGGGCGTCGGGGGCGGGGCCCGCGGGGAACAGTTCGGCTGCGAGGGCGCGGGTGACGAGGGCTTCGAGGGCCGAGGCGGCAGGGGCCTGGTCCCACGAGTCGAGGGACGGGTTGAGCGCGCTCGCCGCGAGGTCGGCTGCGGCCGCGAGGGCGAGGGGCGGGGTGTGCAGGTGCGCGAGGCAGTACGGCTCGGCCGGGTCGGCCGAGCCGGCCGCGACGACCCGGGTCAGGGCGGCGAGGGCCTCCTCGGCGCCGGTTCCGCGAGCAGGGAGTACGTCGCCCAGCGCGTCGGCGAGGTCACGCGCGACGCGCTCGGGGCCGCCCGGCGGCAGGGGGCCGCCGCGGTCCCGCGCACCGGCTTCGAGGGCGGTGAGGACGGTGTCCACCAGGGGGCGCAGTGCGGCGGGTCCGGCTGCGCCGCCGGCGAGCGGGGGGAGCGCGGGCATGCGGGTCCTCCCTGGGCGTCTGGGGCGGGGGCGGGGACTCGCCCTCGATCAGCCCAACGAGCCTGACCCGCCGGTGGTAACCCTCGACGCCGCGCTGGCGTGTCGCCATACCGACTCATTGCCGTGGTTGCCCGTGTCGACCCGCCGCCTTGGTCGCCCGTGTCGACCTGCCGCCGTGGTTGCCCATGTCGACCTGCCGCCGTGGTTGCCCATGTCGACTCAACGCCATGGTTGCCCGGGCCGACTCACGATCGTGGGTGCCCAGGCCGACCCGCCGTCCTGGTTGCTCACGCCGACTCACCGCCGTGGTTGCCCGGGCCGACTCACCATCGTGGGTGCCCAGGCCGACCCGCCGCCCTGGTACGGGCATTCCTTCGGGGCTTGGTGTGGTCGGCCGCGCAGGCTGCCGGGCAAACGGATCCGCCCGCTCATTCCGTCGAGTCAGGTTCGGATTCGGCGTTCGGTGTTGGGTGTTGGGTGTTCGGTGTTCGGGCCGCTCGGCTCCGGGCCCGCCTGCCGATGCCGTGTGGTGTGCAGGGAGGCGCTTGACGCCCTGTGGCAGGCTGGTCCGGAGGCAGGCCCGGGTCGGGGGTGGCCGAAGGCCAGGGGCGGAGCCCCCTTGCCCCCGAGGTGGGCCTGCCGCAGGGCCTGCAGGCCGCAGGGCGTCAAGCGCCGGGGACCCGCGCACCACAGGGTGGCGCCACCCCGGCCGCCATTGCGCGACACCGGTGGCGCGGAAGCCGAACACCCTCGTATGTAACACCCCGGCGGCCCTCGCTCTGGCCCGGCGTCGGGGTCAGCCCGCTTCGGGTGGCCGCCCCGTGGTGTGTGGGTCCCCTCGGCGCTTGACCCGGCAGGGCCTGCAGGCCCTGCGGCAGGCCCACCCCAGGGGCAAGGGGCTTCGCCCTGGCCTTCGGCCACCCCTGGCCCGGGCCTGCCTCCGGACCAGCCTGCCCTACCGCCTCAAGCACCTCCCCCACACACCACGGC
The DNA here is from genome assembly GCF_044753805.1 of Streptomyces sp. NPDC093225. Classification (NCBI taxonomy): domain Bacteria; kingdom Bacillati; phylum Actinomycetota; class Actinomycetes; order Kitasatosporales; family Streptomycetaceae; genus Streptomyces; species Streptomyces sp. NPDC093225. The sequence goes on along the minus strand of NZ_JBIVNX010000009.1, from coordinate 170,272 downwards.
GCGGCCGACTCCCTTGTTTTCGTGCACCCGGGTCGGGCTTCGGGCTGCGGTTGCGGGGCGCTCTCGTGAGTCCGTGCCCGGGTCGGGCTGCGGTACGCGGCGCTCTCGTGAGTCCGTGCACCCGTGTCGGGGGGTGGCCGTTGGTCTGGCGGCTCTCGGGTGCGGCGAGGGGCGTCACTCGGACAGGCCCTGGGAGATCGTTTCTGCTTGCGGTGTTCGCGTGAGGCGGGGGGACGGACCGGGTCGACGGGGTTATGGACCTTCCGGCGAATCGAACTTCAGGAGGTCATCATGCAGCGCGTTCGAACTACCGCCCTCGTGGTCGCCGCGGCCCTTGCCGCCGGTGCCGGGATCGCCTACGCGAGGCAGGGCGAACCCGCCTCGGCGGCTTCGCGGACGATCACCACCCTTGCGGTGTGGGGGCACACCGACATCAATCCAGGGCAGGTCGGCACGGCCAGGACGGATGACTGTCCGGCCGGTCAGCTGGTCACGGGGGGAGGGGGGTTCTTCTCGTACCACGACGCCGGAGCGTTCACCATGAGTGCGAGCTCCATCGCCTGGAACAGCGGGCCGAAGGGCTGGTACGTCACCGGCAGGAACAACGGCACCGAGGTGGGCAGGCTGTACACCTACGGCCTGTGCACCGACGCCGTCGGCGCGCTCCCGCTTGATGCACCGGAGCTCATGCCCGAGCTCATGCCAAAGCCCGGTACCGGGGGTCCGGACGCCCCCGGCCGGGGCTGAGCCTGCCGCGCCGCCGGCCGCGGCCCGGCCGGCAGGGCTGGCTGTCCAGCCCTGCCGGCACGCCGTTCAAGGGCCCGGAGGGGTCAGGAGCGGACCCGGAGGGCGCGGGTGAGGTCGTCGAGCTGGTCGGCGAGCTTGCGGCGGAGGGCGGGGGTGACCTCGTCGGAGTCGAGGGCGGTGTGGCCGGCGGCGAGGAAGGCGGCGTCGATGGTGTGGAAGGGGAAGGCGTCGCGGCCGACGGCCAGGGCCATGGCGGGGCCGCGGCGGGCGGAGAGGGCGATGGCGTCGGGGTGGTAGCGGGCGGTGTACTCGTGGGTGAGGTCGGCCTGTTCGGGCTGCCAGAAGCCCTGGGCGGTGGCGGTGAAGAGGTAGTTGGAGAGGGTGTCGTCGCCGAACATGGACTGCCAGGCGGCGGCCTTGGCCTCGGAGGTGGGCAGGGCGGCCCGGCAGCGGGCGGCGCCTTCCTGGCCGGTGGCGGTCGGGTCGGCGGCGAGTTCGGTGGCGATCTCGGGTTCGCCGACGGCGCCGAGGACGGCGAGCCGGGTGAGGATGCGCCAGCGCAGTTCGGGGTCGAGTTCGGGCCCGCCGGGCACGGTGCCGTCGGCCAGCCAGGCGGCGATGGTGTCGGGCTGGGTGGCGGCGTCGATGTGGGCGCGTACGGCGATCAGGCGCAGGCCGGGGTCCTCGCCGCCCTCGGTGCGGCGGATGAGGGCGCGGGCGACGGAGGTGACGAGGGCGAGCGCGCCGGGTCGGTCGGCGGGCGGCAGGTAGCGGTCGGCGATCTGGTGACGGGCGAAGCCGAGGACGGCCTGCACGATGGCGAGGTCGGTCTCCTCGGGCAGGTGCGCGTGGGCGGTCTCCAGGTAGGCGGCGGGTTCGAGTTCGCCGTCGCGGACCATGTCGCGCAGGGCGTTCCAGATGACGGCGCGGGTGAGTGCGTCGGGGACGGTCGAGAGGCTGCGGACGACGGTCTCGGCGGAGGTGTCGTCGAGGCGGATCTTGGCGTAGCTGAGGTCGCCGTCGTTGAGGAGGAGCAGGGCGGGGCGGGGGCCGGCGGCGGAGACGACCTCGTCGGTGGGGAGGTCGAGGGGGAGGCGTTCGCGCAGTTCGAGGCGGCCGTCGGGGGTGCGGTCGTAGAGGCCGGCGAGGACGTGGTGGGGGCGGCTGCCGGTGCGGTCGACGGTGAGGGTCCAGCCGCCGGGGCTGGTGCGGACGTCGGGGGCGAGGGTGTCGACGCCGGTGGTGCGCAGCCAGGTGTCGGCCCAGGCGTGGACGTCGCGGTCGGTGGAGGCGGCGAGGGAGTCGACGAAGTCGGCGAGGGAGGCGTTGGCGAACTTGTGGCGGCTGAAGTGGAGGTTGATGCCGGCGAGGAAGTCCTTCTCGCCGAGCCAGGCGACGAGTTGGCGCAGGGCGGAGGCGCCCTTGGCGTAGGAGATGCCGTCGAAGTTGAGGAGGGCGGAGGCGGTGTCGGGGACGGCGTCGGGGTCGGGGGCGACGGGGTGGGTGGTGGGGCGCTGGTCGGCGTCGTAGCCCCAGGCCTTGCGCTGGACGCCGAAGTCGGTCCAGGTGTCGGTGAAGCGGGTGGCTTCGGTGAGGGTCTGGTAGCCCATGAACTCGGCGAAGGACTCGTTGAGCCAGATGTCGTCCCACCAGCGGAGGGTGACGAGGTCGCCGAACCACATGTGGGCCATTTCGTGGGCGATGACCATGGCGCGGGTCTGGCGTTCGGTGTCGGTGACGGCGGAGCGGTAGATGAACTCGTCGCGGAAGGTGACGAGGCCGGGGTTCTCCATGGCGCCGGCGTTGAACTCGGGGACGAAGGCCTGGTCGTAGGAGTCGAACGGGTAGGGCTCGGAGAACTTCTCGTGGTAGCGGTCGTAGCAGGCGCGGGTGATGTCGAGGAGTTCGTCGGCGTCGGCGTCCATGTGGGCGGCCAGGGAGCGGCGGCAGTGGATGCCGAAAGGGAGGCCGGCGTGTTCGGTGCGGATGCTGTGCCAGGGGCCGGCGGCGACGGCGACGAGGTAGGTGGAGATGAGGGGGGTGGTGGCGGCGGTCCAGACGGCGGCGCCGTCGGCGCGGTGGCCGGTGCGTTCGGTGACGCCGTTGGCGAGGACGGTCCAGTCGGCGGGGGCGGTGATCTCCAGGTCGAAGACGGCCTTGAGGTCGGGCTGGTCGAAGGCGGCGTAGACGCGCTGGACGTCGTCGAGGAAGAGCTGGGTGTAGAGGTAGGTCTCGCCGTCCGCAGGGTCGGTGAAGCGGTGCATGCCCTCGCCGGTGCGTGAGTAGCGCATGGCGGTTTCGACGCGCAGTTCGTGGCTGCCGGCGGTCAGGCCGGTGAGGGGGAGCCGGTTGTCGTCGAGGGTGGCCGGGTCGAGCGGGTGGCCGTCGAGGGTGACCGAGCGCAGTTCGTCCGGTTTCAGCTCCACGAAGGTGTCACCGGCTGCTGTGGCGGTGAACCGGATGGTGGTGGTGGAGTCGAAGGTGTCGTCGCCGGTGGTGAGGTCGAGGGCGACGGCGTAGTGGTGGACGTCGAGGAGGGCGGCTCGGGTCTGCGCTTCGTTGCGCGTCAGTGCGGACATGGGCCCATGCTGCCCGACGGGCCCCGTCCGACCTAGGGGTCTACTCTTCGCCCGCAGCGATCGTCTCGTGGTGGCGGATGACCTCGGCGATGATGAAGTTGAGGAGTTTCTCCGCGAAGGCGGGGTCGAGCTTGGCGTTCTCGGCGAGCTCGCGCAGGCGGGCGATCTGGCTGGCTTCGCGGGCCGGGTCGGCGGGGGGCAGGTGGTGCTTGGCCTTGAGGAAGCCGACCTGCTGGGTGCACTTGAACCGCTCGGCGAGCATGTGGACGACGGCTGCGTCGATGTTGTCGATGCTGTCGCGCAGCCGGGCCAGGTCGGCGCGGACGTCCTCGTCGATGGGGGTGGCCTTGTCGCTGGTGCTCATGGGGGGTGAGCTTACGTGGGTGGCGGCGGATGATCACTGCTCGGCCGCACAGTGAGACGGTGCGGGGGTGGTGGGTGGCCGGATGCCGCTGGCGGGGTCGGTGGGTGGTGCGGCCGGTGGTGGGCGGGTGGGTCGGTGGCCGTCGGGGCGGGGGCGGGTGGTGCGGTGGGTCACAGGGGGAGGAGGGCGGTGACGCGCCAGCCGCCTTCGGGGGCGGGTCCGGCGGTGAGGGAGCCGCCCAGGGCTTCGGCGCGTTCGGTCATGCCGGCCAGGCCGTAGCCGCCGCCGCGGGCCTTGTCGGAGAGGCGGGCGGGGCGGGCGCCGTCGTCGGTGACGTCGATTTCCAGGCCGGCGGGGACGGTGTGGATGCGGACGCGTACGGCGGTGGCGTCGGCGGCGTGTTTGGTGATGTTGGTGAGGGCTTCGAGGACGATGCGGTGGGCGGTGGCGGCGACGTCGCCGGGGACGGTGGCGTCGAGGCCGGGGGCGATGCGGAGGGCGACGGGCGGGCCGGTTCGGGAGGAGCGTTCGCACAGTTCCCTGATCTGTTGGAGGCCGGCGACGGGGGTGGTGCCGGGGGTGCCGGCGGGGGCGTCGTCCTCGCGCAGGACGCGTACGAGGCGGCGCATGGAGCCGAGGGCTTCGCTGCCGGCGGTCTCGATGCGGGCGAAGATCTCGCCGGCCCGGTCGTCGCCGACGCGGGTAAAGCGGGCGGCGCGGGCCTCGACGACGATGCCGGTGACGTGGTGGGCGACGAGGTCGTGGAGTTCGCGGGCGAGTTCGAGGCGTTCTGCGGTGCGTACGGCGCGCAGGTCGCGGGTGCGTTGGACGGATTGTTGGCGGAGGAGGAGGGAGTAGGCGCCGACGACGACGGAGAGGACGGAGAAGAGCAGGGTGAAGCGGCCGGGGTCGCTGTCGCGCACGGGGACGGCGGTGCAGCCCAGGCCGAGGAGGGGGCCGAGGACGGCGGCGGTGCGGGCGGGGGTGCGCAGGAGGACCTGGCTGAGGAGGACGAGGAGGGCGAGGGCTTCGCCGATGCCCCAGACGTGCAGGGGCGGGTGGGTGGTGATCAGGAGGAGGGTGGCGGTCCAGGTGACGGTGGCGGCGAACCAGGCGCGGCCGAGGAGGGGGATGCCGGGCCAGGGTGCGGCGCTGAGGCTGACGAGGAGGCCGGCGGCCCAGACGACGGCGTGGGGGAAGGTGGGCTGGCGGATGAGGGCGATGCCTTCGTAGGTGACCAGGGCGAGCAGGACGACGGTGAGGGCGAGGCGGGCCCAGTCGGCGGCGCGGGGGTGGCGGCGGGCCCAGGACTGGAGGGGGCTCACGGTCGTGCCGGTCCGGTGGGGTTGGCGGGTGGGGGGTGTGGTGTCGGCGGGTGTGCGTTCATGTGGTGCTCGCGGCCAGTCCGCTCTCCCAGGCCCAGGCGGCGATCTCGACGCGGTTGCGGGCGTCGAGTTTGGTCTGGACGTTGGCCAGGTGGGTCTTGACCGTGGAGAGGGAGACGTACAGCTCGGTGGCGATCTCCGCGTTGGTCATGCCGCGGGCGAGGCAGCGTACGACGTCGCGCTCGCGTTCCGTGAGGGGTTCGGCGGGTCGGCGGGCGGTGGTGGCGGGGGTGCGGGGGGCCATTTCGCGCAGCAGGCGGACGGTGATGGCGGGTGAGACGAGGGAGTCGCCGACGGCGGCGGCGCGGACGGCTTCGACGAGCATGGCGGGGCTGGCGTCCTTGAGGAGGAAGCCGCTGGCGCCGCCGTGCAGGGCGGCGTGGACGTATTCGTCGAGGTCGAAGGTGGTGACGATGACGATGCGCGGGGTGGTCCGGCCGGCGAGGCGGCGGGTGACTTCGAGGCCGTCGAGTCGGGGCATGCGGATGTCGAGGAGGAGGACGTCGGGGTGGTGTTCCTCGACGGCGGTCAGGGCGGCCTCGCCGTCGGTGACGTCGGCGAGGACGTCGATGTCGGGCTGGCTTTCGAGGATCATGCGGAATCCGGTGCGGACCATGTCCTGGTCGTCCGCGATGACCACGGTGATCGTCATGCGTTGCCTGCCCCGTGTCGCCCGTCGCCGTTCAGGTCCTTCTCATGGGACCGGGGCGCGGGGCGGGTCGCAACCGCGCCGCGTCCGTCCGGCCGGTGTGCTCGGTGGCCGGACGGACGGGGGCCCGGGTGCGTGGGTCCGGGCCGGGGCGTGGGTGGGACGGGTGCGGGGCCGGTTACAGGCCGGCCGCGGCGGACCGGATCGCGGTGGCGAAGGTGGAGACCTCGGTGTAGACGCCGGGGTAGCCGGCGCGGGCGCAGCCCTCGCCCCAGCTGGTGATGCCGACCTGGATCCAGGCGCCGGCGTTGTCGCGGCGGAACATGGGGCCGCCGGAGTCGCCCTGGCAGGTGTCGACGCCGCCGGTGTCGAGGAGGCCGGCGCAGATCTCCTCGCCCTGGATCAGGGAGCTGCCGTAGGCGTCGGCGCAGGCGGCGTCGGAGACGAAGGGGACGTCGGCCTTGCGGAGGTAGCGCTGTTGTGCGCCGCCTTCTCGGGTGGCGCCCCAGCCGGCGACGGTGAAGGTGCCGTTGTTGTAGATCGTGGTGTCGGCGATCTTGAGGGTCGGGAGGTTGATGGGTTGGGCGAGTTTGATGAGGGCCCAGTCCTTGCCGTTGCCGTTGTAGCCGGGGGCCTGGAGGACGTAGGTGGAGCGGACCTTGGTGGCGCTGGAGCTGTTGAGGTCGACGACGCCGGCGGTGGCGGTGATGGAGGTGTTGGCGCCGGTGCGGCTGACGCAGTGGGCGGCGGTGAGGACGATCTGCTGGGTGTAGAGGGCGCCGCCGCAGCCCATGGAGAGGCGGACCATCCAGGGGAACTCGCCCTGGGCGGCGCGGACGCCGCCGACGACGGGCTGGGGTGCGGCCTGGGCGCCGGCGGGCTGGAGGCTGAGGGCCGCCAGTGCGACGGCGCCGGCGGCGAGGGTGCGCTGGAGCAGGCGGCGGGTCAGGGAGGTGCGGGGGTGCGGGGCGGGGATGCGTGAAGTCTTCAACACACTGCCTTTCGTGGGGGGTTGGGCTGTGCGTGGTCGGTTCCGGGGAGAACCGAAAAGACTGACGCGTCCATGTCACAACTCGGGCCGCGGTGCGGCAAGAGGGCGTTTCGGCCACCGCCGCGGGGCGGCTTCGGGGCGGTGCCGGCAGGGCGATGTCGGGGCGGCATCGCGCGGGGCCGGGGCGCGCACGGCGCGCGAGGGCGCGCGGGAACGGACCTGCGCTGCCACACGTCCGCGTACCTGCGAATCCCATCGGCACGGGTGCGCTACTTCTGGATACGCAAGGTGACTGACCGCCACAAGGAGTAACCCATGTCCGTCGACACCGCGGCCGCCGCCGCAGCCGCAGGCGCGGAAGCCCACCGGATCCAACTCAGCCTCAGCACCGCGGCCGCCCGCAACCTGGCCACCACGACCAAGTCCGAACCCCAGATGCAGGGCATCAGTTCGCGCTGGCTGCTGCGCAAGCTGCCCTGGGTGCACACTCCCGGCGGCGCCTACCGCGTCAACCGCCGCCTGTCGTACGTGGTCGGCGACGGCCGGGTGACCTTCGTCAAGAGCGGCTCCCGGGTCCAGGTGATCCCGGCCGAGCTCGCCGAGCTCCCGCTGCTGCGCGGCTTCGACGACCCGACCGCGCTCGGCGCGCTGGCGGAGCGGTTCGTCCAGCAGGAGTTCGAGCCCGGTCAGGTCATCGTGGAGGCGGGCCGCCCGGCCGACCACGTCTACCTCGTCGCGCACGGCAAGATCGAGAAGATCGGCCCGGGCCCGTACGGGGAGGAGGCCGTCCTGGGCCGGTACGGCGACGGCGACACCTTCGGCGGCCACGCCCTGGCCGGCTCGAACGGCACCACCTGGGACTTCACCGCCCGCGCCGCCACCGCCGTGACCCTGCTGACGCTGCCCGAGTCGGCGTACCAGGCGGTCGCGGAGCAGTACGAGGGGCTGCGCACGCACGTCTCGCGGACGCGCGACACCAGCGGCCAGAACGGCCACAAGACCAACAAGGCGGGCGAGAAGGCCATCGAGCTGAGCGCCGGCCACGTCGGCGAGGCCATGCTGCCCGGGGCGTTCGCGGACTACGAGCTCACGCCGCGCGAGTACGAGCTGAGCGTGGCCCAGACGGTGCTCAAGGTCCACACCCGCGTCGCCGACCTCTACAACCAGCCGATGAACCAGACCGAGCAGCAGCTGCGCCTGACGATCCAGGAGCTGCGCGAGCTCCAGGAGTACGAGCTGGTCAACAACGCCGAGTTCGGGCTCCTCCACAACGCCGACTACGACCAGCGCATCCAGACCCACTCGGGCCCGCCCACCCCCGACGACCTGGACGACCTGATCTCGATGCGGCGCGGCACGCAGTACCTGTTCGCCCACCCCAAGGCCATCGCGGCCTTCGGCAAGGAGTGCAACAAGCGCGGCCTGACCCTCGGGCACGTGGACGTGGACGGCCACCACATCCCGGCGTGGCGGGGCGTCCCGATCCTGCCCTGCGGCAAGATCCCGATCTCCGAGGCGCACTCCTCCTCGATCATCGCGGTGCGCACGGGCGAGGACAACGAGGGCCTCATCGGCCTGTACCAGACGGGGCTGCCGGACGAGGTGGAGCCGGGCCTGAACGTGCGGTTCATGGGCATCGACGAGCGGGCGATCATCTCGTACCTGGTCACCGCGTACTACTCCGCCGCCATCCTCGTGCCCGACGCGGTCGGGGTCCTGGAGAACGTCGAGGTCCGCCCGCGCGCCTGAGCACGCCGGGGACCGCCCCCTCTTTTCGCCCTGCTGTCACGCCTTGCTTGTGGAGTCCGCCCTTCGCGCCGGCGGCGGAGCGCGGGGTGGCGGACCGCGTCCGTTACGGAGTTTGACGGAAAGACACCTACTCGACGGTTCGAAAGGTGCACCGGGTGGGTAGTAACCCGGTGTCGCGTGAGTCGGTGTTCGGGCCCGACCTCCCCGCCAGGAGGCCGGGCCCGTTCCGTGTCCGGAAACCGGGCGCCGCACCGGGCCCCGGAGGGGGCGCGGGCCCGGGTGTCCGCGGTGCCGGCGGGCGTCAGCCCGCCCCGTAGACCGGCTGCGGGGCCTCGGCCTCGGCCAGCAGCTTCTGCGCCGTCTCCCCCGCCTCGGCGGGGGTCCAGCGGGCGCCCTTGTCGGCGGTGGGGCCGGGCCGCCAGCCCTCCATGACGGTGATGCGCCCGGCCTCGGCCTCGAAGATCCGGCCGGTGACCCCGGCGCAGGCCGCCGAGCCCAGCCACACCACCAGCGGGGAGACGTTCTCGGGGGCCATCGCGTCGAAGCCGTCCCCGGCCGGCACCGCCATCGTCTCGGCGAAGGTCCGCTCCGTCATGCGGGTACGGGCGGCCGGGGCGAGGGCGTTGACCTGGACGCCGTACCGCTCCAGCTCGGCGGCGGCGACCAGGGTCAGGCCGACGATGCCGGCCTTGGCGGCGCTGTAGTTGGCCTGGCCCACGGAGCCGAGCAGGCCCGCGCCGGAGCTGGTGTTGACCACGCGGGCCACGGGGGTGCGGCCGGCCTTGGACTCGGCGCGCCAGTGGGCGGCGGCGTACTTCAGGGGCAGGAAATGGCCCTTGAGGTGGACGCGCATGACGGCGTCCCAATCGGCCTCGTCGAGGTTGACGAGCATCTTGTCGCGCAGGAAGCCGGCGTTGTTGACGAGGGTGTCCAGGCGCCCGTACGCCTCCACCGCGGTCCGGACCAGGGAGGCGGCGCCCTCGGAGGTGGCGATGTCGCCGCCGTGGGCGACGGCGCGGCCGCCGGCCGCCTCGATCTCGGCGACGACCTCGGCCGCGGGGCTGTCGGGCCCGGGCCGGCCGTCGAGGCCCACGCCCAGGTCGTTGACGACCACGGCGGCGCCCTCGGCGGCGAAGGCGAGGGCGTGCGCCCGGCCCAGGCCGCGTCCGGCACCGGTGATCACCACGACCCGGCCCTCGCAGATCCCCTTACTGCTCATCTCGGTTCTCCTTGTCGACGGTGGCCCTGCCGGTACCGGACTCGTCGGCGCCCGGCCAGTTGGCGGTGGCGGCGGACAGGAACGCGGGCCGCTCCCCGCCGCCGTGGAGGAGGAGGCTGGCACCGCTGATGTAGGCGGCCCGGTCGGAGGCGAGGAAGACGGCGGCCTCCCCCACCTCGCGCGGTTCGGCGAGGCGGCCGAGCGGCACGGTGCCGCCGACGGCGGCGACACCCCGCTCGTCGCCGTAGTGCAGATGGCTGAGCTCGGTGCGGACCATGCCCAACACGAGCGTGTTCACCCGTACTTCGGGCGCCCATTCGACGGCCATCGAGCGGGCCAGGTTCTCCAGGCCCGCTTTGGCGGCGCCGTAGGCGGCGGTGCCCGGGGAGGGGCGGGTGCCGCTGACGCTGCCGACCATCACGAGGGAGCCGCGGGCGGCGCGCAGGTGCGGGTGGGCCGCCAGGGAGGCGGTCAGCGGGGCGAGCAGGTTGAGTTCGAGGACGCGCGCGTGGCGGGCCGGGCCGCCCTCGGCGAGCGGGCGGTAGGGGGTGCCGCCGGCGTTGTTGACCAGGCAGTCCAGGCGGCCGTAGCGGGTGGCGACGGAGTCGAAGAAGGCCTCGACGGCGGCGCCGTCGCGCAGGTCGAGGGGGATGAACTCGGCCTTTCCGGCCGGGGTTTCGATGGGGTGCTCCGGTGGTCTGCGGGCGCACAGGACGACCTGTGCGCCGGCGTCGAGGAACGCCTCGGCGATGCCCGCTCCGACGCCGCGGGTTCCGCCGGTGACGACCGCGACCCTCCCGTCCAGCTCCATGGGCTGCTACCTTCCACACCTAACAAATGTTTGGTGGAAAGGTAGCTGATCCTCTCATGGGTGTCTCCACCTCCCGCCCGGACAAGGGCGTCGCCGTCGTCACCGTCGACTTCCCACCCGTCAACGCGCTGCCCGTACGGGGCTGGTACGAACTCGCCGACGCCCTGCGCGCGGCCGGCCGCGACCCCGAGACCCGGTGCGTCGTCCTGGCCGCCGCCGGCCGCGGCTTCAACGCCGGGGTCGACATCAAGGAGATGCAGCGCGACGCCGGGCACGGCGCGCTGCTCGGCGCCAACCGCGGCTGCGCCGAGGCCTTCGCCGCGGTCTACGAGTGCCAGGTGCCGGTGGTCGCCGCCGTACAGGGCTTCTGCCTGGGCGGCGGCATCGGCCTGGTGGGCAACGCGGACGCGATCGTGGCCGCCGAGGACGCCGTGTTCGGCCTTCCGGAACTGGACCGCGGCGCCCTCGGCGCCGCCACCCACCTGGCCCGACTGGTCCCCCAGCACCTGATGCGCACCCTGTACTACACCTCGCGCAACGTCACCGCCGCCGAGCTGCACGCCCACGGCTCGGTCTGGAAGGTCGTGCCGGGCGCGGAGCTGACGGCCGCCGCCCTGGAGCTGGCCGCCGAGATCGCGGCCAAGGACGGCACGCTCCTCCGGCTGGCCAAGGCCGCGATCAACGGCATCGACCCGGTGGACGTGCGCCGCAGCTACCGCTTCGAGCAGGGCTTCACCTTCGAGGCCAACCTCAGCGGGGTGGCCGACCGGGTGCGCAACACCTTCGGCAGCGAGCGGACGGAGGCGTCTTCGTGACCGACAAGACCATGACCCCCGACGAGGTCGTCGGGCAGCTGCACAGCGGAATGACCCTCGGGATCGGCGGCTGGGGGTCGCGGCGCAAGCCCATGGCCCTGGTCCGGGCGCTGCTGCGCTCCGGCGTCACCGACCTGACCGTGGTCTCGTACGGCGGCCCGGACGTGGGCCTGCTGGCGGCCGCGGGCCGGATCCGGCGGCTGGTCGCACCCTTCGCCACGCTCGACTCGATCCCGTTGGAGCCGCACTTCCGGGCGGCCCGCGAGCGGGGGGCCTTCGAGCTGACGGAGCTCGACGAGGCGATGTTCATGTGGGGGCTGCACGCGGCCGCGAACCGGCTGCCGTTCATGCCGGTGCGGGCGGGCCTGGGCTCGGCGGTGATGGAGGTCAACCCCGGGCTGCGGACGGTGGTCTCGCCGTACGAGGACCGTGAGGAGCTGGTCGCCGTGCCCGCGCTGCGCATGGACGCGGCGCTGGTCCACCTCAACCGGGCCGACCGGCTCGGCAACGGCCAGTACCTGGGCCCGGACCCGTACTTCGACGACCTGTTCTGCGAGGCCGCCGACCGGGCGTACCTCTCCTGCGAGCAGCTGGTGGAGACCGCCGCGCTCACCAAGGACGCACCGCCGCAGACGCTGCTGGTGGGCCGGCACTGCGTCACCGGGGTCGTGGAGACCCCGAACGGGGCGCACTTCACCTCCTGCGCGCCCGACTACGGGCGCGACGAGGCCTTCCAGAAGCTGTACGCGAGCACGCCGTGGGAGGAGTTCGCGGCCCGCTTCCTGGCCGGCCGCAGCGAGTACGACTACCAGCGGGCCGTCGCCGACTGGCGCGCGGAACGGACGGCGGAACCGACGACGGGGCCGACGACGGGGCCGACGACGGGGCGGGCCACGGAGGGACGGCGATGAGCACGTCGACGAGCACCACCCGGGCCGAGTACTGCGTGATCGCCTGCGCCGAGGCCTGGCGGGACGACGGGGAGGTACTGGCCAGCCCGATGGGCGCGGTCCCCTCGATCGGCGCGCGGCTGGCCCGCCGCACCTTCTCCCCCGACCTGCTGCTGACCGACGGCGAGGCCACGCTGGTCCGTGACGACGGCACGGCCGAGGGCTGGCTGCCCTACCGCAAGCACCTGACGACGGTGACCGGCGGGCGGCGGCACGTGATGATGGGCGCCTCCCAGATCGACCGCCACGGCAACCAGAACATCTCCTGCATCGGGGACTGGTCCCGCCCGTCCCGGCAGCTGCTGGGGGTGCGCGGGGCGCCGGTCAACACCCTCAACAACCCGGTCAGCTACTGGATCCCCCGGCACTCGACCCGGGTGTTCGTCGAGCGCGTCGACGTGGTCTCGGGCGTCGGGTACGACCGGGCGGCGGCGGCCGGGCCGTCGGCGAGCCGGTTCCACCGCATCCCCCGGGTGGTGTCGAACCTCGGCGTCTTCGACTTCGCGACCCCGGACCGGTCGATGCGGCTCGCCTCCCTGCACCCGGGCGTGACGGTCGAGGAGGTGCGGGCCGCGACCGGGTTCGCGCTCACCGTGCCGGCGGACGTGCCGTACACGCGGGAGCCGACGGCGGCCGAGCTGCGGCTGATCCGCGAGGAGCTCGACCCGGACGGGGCGCGGGACCGGGAGGTGCCGGCGTGACCGCCCCCGTGATCGAGACCGCCCTGACCGAGCTCGTGGGGGTGCGCCACCCGATCGTGCAGACCGGCATGGGGTGGGTGGCCGGCCCGCGGCTGGTCTCGGCGGCCGCGAACGCGGGCGCGCTGGGCATCCTCGCCTCGGCGACCATGACCCTCGACCAGCTGCGCTCGGCGGTGCGGGAGGTGAAGTCGCGGACCGCGGAGCCCTTCGGGGTGAACCTGCGGGCGGACGCCGGGGACGCCGGCGAGCGGGTGGAGCTGCTGATCTCCGAGGGCGTACGGGTGGCGTCGTTCGCGCTGGCGCCCTCCCGCGAGCTGATCCTGCGGCTGAAGGACGCGGGCGTGGTCGTGGTCCCCTCCGTCGGAGCCCGCCGGCACGCCGAGAAGGTGGCCGCCTGGGGCGCGGACGCGGTGATCGTGCAGGGCGGGGAGGGCGGCGGGCACACCGGCGACGTGGCGACCTCGGTGCTGCTGCCGCAGGTGGTGGACGCGGTGGACATCCCCGTCGTGGCCGCCGGCGGCTTCCACGACGGGCGCGGGCTGGTCGCGGCCCTGGCGTACGGGGCGGCCGGGGTGGCGATGGGCACCCGGTTCCTGCTGACCTCCGACTCCACCGTCCCCGACCCGGTCAAGGCCCGCTACCTGGCGGCCTCCGTCAGGGACGTCACGGTCACCACGGCCGTGGACGGGCTGCCGCACCGGATGCTGCGCACCCCGATGGTGGCCTCGCTGGAGCGGGCCGGACGGACCCGGCGGCTGGCCCGCGCGGTGCGGCACGCGGCCGGCTTCAAGCAGCTCTCGGGCCTGAGCTGGTCGCGGATGGTGCGCGACGGGCTGGCCATGAAACACGGCAAGGACCTGTCCTGGAGCCAGGTCCTGCTCGCCGCCAACACCCCCATGCTCCTCAAGGCGTCCATGGTCGAGGGCCGTACGGACCTCGGGGTCATGGCATCGGGCCAGGTCGCGGGCGTGATCGAGGACCTTCCGTCGTGTGCGGAACTCGTCGCCCGGGTCATGGCCGAGGCACACCAGGTACTGGACCGGCTCCCAAGGAGTGCACACCCATGAACGGCACGAGCCGTACGCGCAGCGCGCGTGGATCGATCGAGAACCGAAGAGCCCGGAGCGTGCGACGGGCACGACTGCTGGCGGCCGGAGCCCTGGTCTCCGCGCTGGCCACCGGGGCCCTGCCGGCGGCGGCCACCGCCGCACCGGCCCCGGCCGCCCCCCGCCACCACCCCCGGGTGCACGCGGTGGCGGAGACCATCCGGCAGATACCCCTCCAGGGCGCGGTCAACGTCCGCGACCTGGGCGGCTACTGGACCTACACCGGTGGCCAGGTGCGCACGGGCCTGGTGTACCGGGCCGACGCCCTCGGCAAGCTGACCCCGGCCGACGTGGACACCGTCGCCGGGCTGCGGCTGACGAAGGCGGTGGACTTCCGCATCCCGCTGGAGGTCCAGTACGACGGCGCCGACCGGCTGCCGGCCGGGCTCGCGACGACCTCGCGGCCGGTCAGCGACCTCGGCCTGTACGGCATGCTGCTGACGGCCATCGGCAGCGGGGACCCCGTCAAGCAGGAGCAGATGCTCGGCGGGGGCAGGGCGGAGGCCTTCATGCGGGACGTCTACCGCACCTTCGTGACCGACCCCGCCGACCGGGCGCAGTTCGCGGCGACCCTGCGCGACATCGCCGACGGCGCGCAGGGTCCGCTGCTGTACCACTGCACGTCGGGCAAGGACCGGACCGGCTGGCTGAGCTACGTGCTGCTGCGGGCGCTGGGGGTGCCGGTGTCCTCGGCCGAGCGGGACTACCTGGCGTCCAACACCTTCCGGGGGGCGTACGACGCCCGGGTCCGGGACGGGCTCAGGCAGTCGGGTCGGATGCAGAACCCCGACCTGCTGATCCCGCTCCAGGAGGTCCGCCAGGACTACCTGGACGCGGCCACGTCGCGGATGGAGGCGGACTACGGCGGCTTCTACGGCTACCTGACGCGGGGCCTCGGCCTGGACGTGCCGACGCTGGCCCGCCTCCAGTCGAAGCTGGTGCGCTAGCTAGCTAGCCCGTCCGGGGGCGGGGGCTCCGCCCCAGCCCCCCGGCGCCTCTGACGCCGGCGGGGCTGGAACCACCCGAGGCGGGGCGATTCCAGCCCGCGCGGGCGTTTGAGCGCACCCGGCGCGGAGCGCCGGGTCAGGCGCCGGCGCGCCCCGTGCCGGAGCGACGGCGCGACGCGCCGGACCGGCTCCGCGCGGACCCGCCCCCGGCGCGCCCGCCGGAAGCCTGCGCCGAGCCGCGGCCGCTGTCGGAGCCGGGGGCCTTGGCGGCGCCCCGGCCGGAACCGGCGGCCCGCCCGGAACCCTGCCCCGCGCCCGAGGCCTGGGCGGCACCGCGACCGGAGACCCGGCCGGACCCCTGCGCCTGGGCGGCAGCACGACCGGAACCCCGGCCCGAGCCCTGGGCCGGGGCGGCGGAGTCGGTCGCGGCCGTGCGGCCGCGGCCGGAGCCGTCGCCCCCGCGCCCCCGCCGGGACCGACGCTGACCACCGGCACCGGACGCGGCCTTCGCCGGCGCCTGGGCCGGCGCCGGGACCTCGATGGTGACCGGCACGCCCGAGGGCTCGCGCGCCCCCGTGAGCTCCGCCAGCTCCGCGTCCGACGACTTGACCCGCGCCTCGGCGGGCGTGATGCCCGCGTCCGCCATCAGCCGGGACATCTCCCGCCGCTGCTCGGGCAGGACGAGCGTGACCACCCGCCCCGACTCCCCCGCGCGGGCGGTGCGGCCGCCGCGGTGCAGGTAGTCCTTGTGGTCCACGGGCGGGTCGACGTTGACGACCAGGTCGAGGTCGTCGATGTGGATGCCGCGCGCCGCCACGTTCGTGGCGATCAGGGCCGTGATCTCGCCGGTCCGGAACCACTCCAGCGTGCGGTTGCGCTGCGGCTGCGAGCGCCCGCCGTGCAGCCCGGAGGCCCGGACACCGCTGGCGAGCAGCCGCTTGACCGTCCGGTCCACGGACCGCTTCGTGTCCAGGAACATGATCACGCGGCCGTCGCGGGCGGCGATGCGCGTGGTGACCGCCTTCTTGTCCGTCTCGTCGAGGACGTGCAGGAGGTGGTGCTCCATGGTGGTCACCGCGCCGGCCGAGGGGTCGACCGAGTGCGTGACCGGGTCGACCAGGAAGTCCCGGACGAGCCGGTCGACGTTCTTGTCCAGGGTCGCGGAGAACAGCATCCGCTGGCCGTCCGGCTCGACCTGCCTGAGGAGCGCCGTGACCTGCGGCAGGAAGCCCATGTCGGTCATCTGGTCGGCTTCGTCGAGCACGGTGATCGAGACCTGCGCCAGGGTGCAGTCGCCCCGGTCGATCAGGTCCTTCAGCCGGCCCGGGGTGGCCACCAGCACCTCGGCGCCGCGCGCGAGGGCGTTGGCCTGCCGGTTGATCGACATGCCGCCGACGACCGTGGCGATGCGCAGCCGCAGGGCCGTCGCGTACGGGGTGAGGGCGTCCGTGACCTGCTGTGCGAGCTCCCGGGTCGGTACGAGGACCAGGGCGAGCGGGGCCTTGGACTCGGCGCGGCGGCCGGCGGTACGGGCGAGGGTCGCCAGTCCGAACGCCAGGGTCTTGCCGGAGCCGGTGCGGCCGCGGCCGAGCAGGTCGCGGCCGGCGAGGGAGTTCGGCAGGGTCGCGGCCTGGATCGGGAAGGGCGCGGTGACGCCCTGGTCGGCCAGGGTCTTCAGCAGGGCCTCGGGCAGGTCCAGGTCCTCGAAGGCGGCGACCGGCGGCAGGGCCGGGGTCAGCGTCTCGGGCAGGGCGAAGTCCTGCGGGCGGGCGGGGGTCCCGGCGCCGCCGCCGTTCTTCTTCGCACCCTTCTTCGCGCCGCTCTTGGCACCGCCCCTGGCGTTGCCCTTGGCGCCCTGGGCGGTGCCCTGGGCCGCGGCCCTGGCGGCGCCCTTCGGCGCGGCACCGCGGCCGCGGGCGGAGCCGCCCGCCCCGCCGGAGCGGCGGCCGGACCGGGAGTCGGTGGTGGGTGCGGAACTGGCGGAACTGGAGCTGGTCATGCGGAAGCGCCCTCCTGGACCTGGTGTGACAGCACGAGCCGGGGCCCGCACCTGACGGTGCGGGCCCCGGTTGTCGCGACGATGCGTGCGGGCGCGTGGGAACGCGTCAGGACACGTCGGTACGCGTCGGCCTGGAATCAGGCGGGGAGGATGTTCTCCGCCTGCGGGCCCTTCTGGCCCTGGGTGACGTCGAAGGTCACGACCTGGCCCTCCTGGAGCTCACGGAAGCCCTGGGTGGCGATGTTCGAGTAGTGGGCGAAGACGTCGGGGCCGCCGCCGTCCTGCGCGATGAAGCCGAAGCCCTTTTCCGAGTTGAACCACTTCACGGTGCCGGTGGCCATAATTTTCTCCTGATAGGTAGAGGGCGCCCATCCGGAGATGCCGGAAACAATAAAAGCGCCTGCGGATCATTCCCGTCAGGCGCACATAAAGTTCATGGGTACCACAACTGCAACGCCTCGACGTTAGCACATCCCTCGGGCGAGGGGTGTCGGGACGGCCGGATCACGCCGCCCCGACCCGGTGGTCTACAGCCGCTCGATGATGGTGACGTTCGCCTGGCCGCCGCCCTCGCACATGGTCTGCAGGCCGTACCGGCCACCGGTGCGCTCGAGCTCGTGCAGGAGGGTGGTCATGAGCTTGACGCCGGTGGCGCCCAGGGGGTGCCCCAGCGCGATGGCGCCGCCGTTGACGTTGACCTTCGCCGGGTCGGCACCGGTCTCCTTGAGCCAGGCCAGCACGACGGGGGCGAAGGCCTCGTTGATCTCGACCAGGTCGATGTCGTCGAGGGTCATGCCGGTCTTCTTCAGCGCGTACGCGGTCGCCGGTATGGGTGCCGAGAGCATCCGGATGGGGTCCTCGCCGCGCACCGAGAGGTGGTGGATGCGGGCGCGCGGGGTCAGGCCGTGCTCGGCCACGGCCCGCTCGGAGGCGATCAGCATGGCCGCGGCCCCGTCGGAGACCTGGGAGGAGCAGGCGGCGGTGATCGTGCCGCCCTCCAGGACGGGCTGCAGGGCGGCCATCCGTTCCAGGGTGGTGTCGCGGCGCGGGCCCTCGTCGGTGGTGACGTCCCCGTAGGGGACCAGCTCGCGGTCGAAGCGGCCCTCGTCGATGGCGTGGACCGCGCGCTGGTGGGAGCGCAGCGCGAACTCCTCCATGTCGCGGCGGGAGATGCCCCACTTCTCGGCGATCAGCTGGGCGCCGTGGAACTGGTTGACGGGCGCGTCCCCGTACCGGGCCCGCCAGCCCTCGCTGCCGAGGTAGGGGCCCTGGGTCAGGCCCAGCGGCTCGGCGGCCTGCCGGGAGGCGAAGGCGATGGGGATCATGGACATGTTCTGGGTGCCGCCCGCGACGACGAGGTCCTGGGTGCCGGACAGCACTCCCTGGGCCGCGAAGTGCACGGCCTGCTGGGAGGAGCCGCACTGCCGGTCGATGGTGACGCCCGGCACCTCCTCGGGCAGTCCGGCGGCCAGCCAGGCGGTGCGCGCGATGTCCCCGGCCTGCGGGCCGACGGTGTCGAGGCAGCCGAAGACCACGTCCTCGACGGCCGCCGGGTCGATGCCCGAGCGTGCGACGAGGGCCTTGAGGACGTGGGCGCCCAGGTCGGCCGGGTGGACCGCGGCCAGCCCTCCCTTGCGGCGGCCCACGGGGGTGCGGAGCGCGTCGACGATGTAGGCCTCGGGCATGGCGGGGTCTCCTTCGGGACGGGCGCGCGGGCGCGCCGGGGCTACGTGCGGACGGCGATCCCGTCCAGCACCATCGACAGGTACTGGCGGGCGATCTCCTCGGGGCTGTGCCCGCCGCCCGGCCGGTACCAGGACGCGGCCACCCACACGGTGTCGCGGACGAACCGGTAGGCGAGCCGGATGTCGAGGTCGGGGCGGAACGCGCCGCTCGCGACGCCCCGTTCCAGCGTGCCGAGCCAGGCCTTCTCGAACTTGACCTGGGAGTCGCTCAGGTAGTGGAAGCGGGGCTGGTCGGCGAGGTGGCGGGACTCCTTCTGGTAGATGGCGACGGCGGCTCGGTGCCGGTCGATCTCGCGGAAGGACTCGGTGACGAGGGCCTCGATGGTCTCGCGGGGGCCGAGGCCGGCCGCGAGGACGGTGTCGTAGCCCTCCCAGAGCTCGCCGAGGAAGGTGGAGAGGATCTCGTCGAGCATCGATTCCTTGGAATCGAAGTGGTAGTAGAGGCTGCCGGCGAGCATCCCCGCCTCGTCGGCGATCTTGCGGACGGTGGTGGCGTTGTAGCCGTGCGCGGCGAACACCTCGGCGGCGGTGCCGAGGAGTTCGCGCCGGCGCTCGGGCGAGGGGGTCACGTGGGTCTTCTTCGTGGGCACACGGCCATTCTCGTCCCTCGGCTACGGGTGCCGGCTGCTCACGGAGACCGTCTCGCCGGTCATGTACGAGCTGTAGCCGCTGGCCAGGAAGACGATGACGTTGGCGACCTCCCACGGCTCGGCGTAGCGGCCGTAGGCCTCGCGGGCGGTGAGCTCGGCCAGCAGTTCGGGGGTGGTGACCTTCACGAGGTGCGGGTGCATGGCGAGGCTGGGGGCGACGGCGTTGATCCGTACCCCGAACTCGGCGGCCTCCAGGGCCGCGCAGCGGGTGAGGGCCATGACCCCGGCCTTGGCGGCGGCGTAGTGGGCCTGGCCGGCCTGGGCGCGCCAGCCGATGACGGAGGCGTTGTTGACGATCACACCGCCGCGGGGGTCGCCGGCCGCGCGGGCGGCCCGGAAGGCGCGCAGGGCGGCGCGGGTGCAGCGGAAGGTGCCGTTCAGTGTGACGTCGAGGACCTTCGTCCACTGCTCGTCGGTCATGTCGGCCAGCGGTGCGGTGCCGCCGAGGCCGGCGTTGTTGACGACGAGGTCGAGGCGGCCGTGGCGTTCCTCGGCGTACGAGAACAGGGCCTGGACCTGGGCCTCCTCGGTGACGTCGCAGGCGAGGCCGGCCACTCTGTCGGGGCCGAACTCGGCGGCGAGGACGGCCTCGGTCTCCTTGAGGCGGCGGGGGTGGGCGTCGCTGACGACCACGCTCGCGCCCTCTTCCAGGAAGCGGCGGGCGGTGGCGCCGCCGATGCCGGCTCCGGCGGCGGCGGTGATGACGGCGGTGCGGCCGGCGAGGAGGCCGTGCCCGGGTACGTACGCGGCGTGGGTGGCGCCTCCGCCGCTCTCGACGCTGCTCATGGCCGTACGTTAACCTGCCAAACGCTTGTTAGGGAAGCGCGCGGAGCACGGCCGCCGGGAGCGGCCGGGGAGGGGAGCCGCAGATGGACCTCGCGCACACACCCTCGGAGGAGGCCTTCCGGGCCGAGGCCCGCGCCTGGCTGGCCGCGCACGTGCCCGAACGGCCGCTGCCCTCGCTGGAGACGGCGCAGGGCTTCGCCGCCCACCGGGAGTGGGAGGCCGAACTGGCCGCGGACCGCTGGTCGGTGGTGTCCTGGCCGGAGGAGTTCGGCGGGCGGGGCGCGGACGTCTTCCACTGGCTGGTCTTCGAGGAGGAGTACTACGCCGCCGGCGCACCCGGCCGGGTCTCGCAGAACGGCATCAACCTGCTCGCCCCGACCCTCTTCGACCACGCCACGCCCGAGCAGCGGGCCCGGGTCCTGCCGGCCATGGCGCGCGGCGAGGTGGTCTGGGCGCAGGCCTGGTCCGAGCCGGAGGCGGGCTCGGACCTGGCGGCGCTGACCTCGCGGGCCGAACGCACCGCCGGCGGCTGGCTCCTGTCGGGGCAGAAGACCTGGTCCTCGCGGGCCGCCTTCGCGGACCGGGCCTTCGGCATCTTCCGGACCGACCCGGCGGCGCCCCGGCCCCACCAGGGCCTGACGTACCTGATGTTCGACCTGCGCGCGCCCGGGGTGAGCGTGCGGCCCATCGGGCGGCTGGACGGCAAGCCGGCCTTCGCGGAGCTGTTCCTCGACCGGGTCTTCGTCCCCGACGCGGACGTGATCGGGGAGCCCGGCCAGGGCTGGCGGATCGCGATGTCGACCACGGGGAACGAGCGGGGGCTGATGCTGCGTTCACCGGGCCGGTTCCTGGCGGCCGCGGACCGGTTGGTGCGGCTGTGGCGGTCGGTCGGCGACCCGGCGGACGCGGCCCTGCGGGACCGGGTGGCCGACGCGGTCGCGGGGGCGCGGGCCTACCAGCTGTACACGTGGGCGGCGGCCTCGCGGTTCGCCGCGGGTACCGGGGTCGGGGCGGAGTCGAGCCTGAACAAGGTGTTCTGGTCGGAGCTGGACATCGCCCTGCACGAGACGGCGTGGGACCTGCTGGGCGCGGACGGCGAGCTGGCGGACTCGGAGTGGGCCGAGGGGTACGTCTTCTCGCTCGCCGGTCCGATCTACGCGGGCACCAACGAGATCCAGCGCGACATCATCGCCGAGCGCCTGCTCGGCCTTCCGAAGGGCCGCCGCTGATGCGATTCCTGCCGACCGCGGAGCAGGGCGACTTCGCGCGCTCGCTGCGCGCACTGCTGGCCGCCGCGGACGTGCCGGCGGCGGCCCGGGCCTGGGCGGCCGGCGACCACGGGCCGGGGCGGGCGCTGTGGGCCGGGCTCGGCGAGCTCGGGGTCTTCGCCCTGGCGGTGCCCGAGGCCCACGACGGGGTGGGCGTCCTGCCGGTGGAGCTGGCGACGGCCTTCGTGGAACTGGGCCGCGCCGGGGCGCCGGGGCCGCTGGTGGAGACGGCGTCGGCCGCGGTGCTGCTCGGGGAGCCCGGGCCCGCGGCGGGGGCGGGGAAGCGCTGGCTGCCGGGCGTGGCGGCGGGCGAGACGCTGCTGACGCTGGCCGGGCCCGGTTCGCCGTACGCGCTGGACGCGGACGCGGCGGACGCGGTGCTGGCGGTGTCGGAGACCGGTGAGCTGGTGGCGGCGGTCGGGCACGGGGCCGTACGGGCCTCGGCCGACCCGGCGCGGCGGTTGGCGGCCCCGGTCGTGGCGGGCGGCGAACGGCTCGGCGCGGTGCCCGCGTCGTGGTGGCGCTGGCCGGCCCTGCTCACCGCCGCGCAGGCGCTCGGGGTGGGCGAGGCGCTGCTCGCGCGCACGGTGGAGTACGTCGGGCAGCGCACCCAGTTCGGGGCGCCGGTCGGTTCCTTCCAGGCGGTCAAGCACCGGCTGGCGGACACGCTGGTGGCGCTGGAGTTCGCCCGGCCGCTGGTGTTCGGTGCGGCGGTGACGCTGGCGGAGCGGGACGTGGCGGCCGCGAAGCTGGCGGCGGGCGAGGCGGCGTACCGGGCCGCGCGCACCGCGCTCCAGCTGCACGGCGCGATCGGCTACACCGAGGAGCTCGACCTCGCGCTGTGGCTGCGCAAGGCCCGCCCGCTGCGCACGGCGTGGGGCGCCCCGGCCGACTGCCGGGCGCGACTGCTGGCCTGAGCGGTCCGGTCCGGTCCGGTCCGTCCACCGTCGGGCGCCGGTGCCGCGCACGGGGCAGGCCCCCGCACCCCCGTGCCGGGGGCCTGCCCCGTGCCGCTCCTTACCGCCCCCCCGTACCGGTGGTCCGGGCCCGGGTCCGCGCGCCGGGCGGCGTGACGCGGCCGCGCGGGCCTCGACGGCGTGACGCAGCGGTCCGCGGGACGGGGCGTCCGGCGAGCCCCCCGCGCCCGCCGGACGTCCCGCACCGCGGACCGGTGCCGGGTGCCCGGAGCGGTCGGCCCGCCCCGTACCGGACCGGTCAGCCCAGCTCGTACGCGAACCACACCCGGTGGGTGCCGTCGTCGTCGATGGCCAGGCCGCCCGTACCGGTGATGCCGGCGAGCTCGCCCGTGCCGCTGCCGGGCACGATGACGAAGAACTCCGCCTCGCGGCCGCCGCCGTCGCGGGTCGTGGCGCAGTGGGCGTAGTTGAACGCCCCCTTGCGGCCCGCCACTTCGCCTTCGAAGGACTCCATGGCGACGTACGTCCCGGTGCCGGTGGCCTGGTCGTAGGCGGCCGTGAACAGCGTGGCCGAGCGACCGGTGATCTCGCCCTCGTAGCGCTTCTCCAGACGGGAGACGCCCACGGGCACGGCCGTCTCGATCGCGGGCTCCGGTGCGGTGTCGGTGGGCACGAAGCTCGCCACCTCGAAGGTTCCCTCAGCTCTCATGCGCCCCAACGTAGCGGGGGCCACTGACAATTGCCCTGACCTGCGGTTCCGTGCCGCGGCCAGGTCCGGTGCAGGGTGCGGCGGTGCCCGGCGGGGCGTGGCGGCAGGGCTACGCGGGCGCTTCGCCGGCCGCGGCGAGCAGGCGGCGGCCGAGCGCGTGCGCGGCGCGCCGCACCTCCTCGCCGTCCAGGATCCGGAACGGCGCCGGCAGGCCGGCGAGTTGCTCGGCGTACCAGCGGGGGTTGCTCGTCGTGCCGACCAGCCGGCAGGTGGCACCGTCCACCGGCTCCAGGCGACCCAGGGTCCGCGGCACGTACGGGGCCACCGCGTCGAGCGGGGCTTCGATCACGACCTCGGCGGCGTACTCCCAGCCGGCCGCGAGGTGTTCTTCGAGCACGGCGACGGGGTCGAGTCCCGCCGGCGGCTCGAAGCCCTCGTCGAGCACCTCGACGGCGCCGATCCGGTCGACCCGGTAGGCCCGGCGGCCCTCCGAGGTGTGCGACCAGCACAGCAGGTACCAGCGGCCGTGCCGCACGACGACCGCCCACGGGTCGACCCGTACGTCCCGCTCGCGGCCGGCCTCGGAGCGGTACGCCAGGCGCACCCGGCGGCGGTCCGAGCACGCCCCCACCAGCTCGGTCGTCGTCCCGGGGTCGGGCCGGGCGGCGGCGCGGTCGGGCGCCGGGGCGGCGGTCCGGCGGACGGGTGCCGGCGGACGGGCTCGGGTCGGACCCCGGTGGTCGGCTGCCGGCCCGAGCGCCGAACCCCCGCCGCCGGAAAAGGGTTTGGCGCGCCGTGGGACACCACCTAGGCTTCCGGTCAAGGCGGGGTCGTAGCACAGAGGTAGTGCGCCGCGACAGCATCTCGGAGGACGCCGGTTCGAATCCGGCCGCCCCGCCCCCGAACCCATCCGTGGAAGGCCGCCGCATGCGCCCGGCACTACCGTACGGAGACGCCCTGCGCGACCGGCTCGGCCCGGTGCGCGGTGCCCGCAAGCTGGCCAGCAGCCCCCGCTCCCGCGTCTGGCGCGTGGAGCTCGTGGCGCACGGCGGCCGCTCCGCCGTCGTCAAGCAGGCCGTGGGGGACGACGACCCCGAGGGCCGCTACCGGCGCGAGACCGCCGCCCTGCGCGCGGCCGCCGCGTCCGGTGTCGTCCCGGAACTGCTCGCCACCGACCCCGAGCGGCGGGTCCTCGTCCTGGAGCACCTGGACCACGCGACCCCCGCCCCCGACTGGATCGTCGGGTACGCCGAGTCCCTCGCGCGCCTGCACACCAGTCCCGTCGACCCGGCCCTGCTCCCCCGCCTGCTCGGGCCCGGCCCGCAGGACGCCGAGGCCTTCGTCGCGCTCGGCGGACGGCTGGGCGTACCGGCCGGCCCGGACGTGCGGACGCAGCTCGCGGCCCTGGTGCAGCGCCTCGCCGAGGCTCCCGGCAGTGCCCTGCTGCACGGCGACCCGTGCCCGGGCAACGACCTGCACACCCCCGACGGCGTTCGCTTCGTGGACTTCGAGCAGGCCTCCGTCGGCAGCGGCGCGACCGAACTGGCCTACCTGCGCATCGGCTTCCCCACCTGCTGGTGCGTGACCGCCCCCGCGCCCGCCCTGGTGGCGCGCGCCGAGGCGGCGTACCGGCGGATCGCGCCCCTGGAGGGCGACCTCACCGACGCGTGCGCCGGGTGGCTGATCCTCGGGGACGCGCTGGTGCCGCGGGCCCGGCGGACCGGCGGGGGCGAGCACCTGGAGCGGCTGCCGGCCCGCGACTGGACCTGGGGCACGGCCGGCGCCCGCCAGCGGCTGGCGCACCGGCTCGGCGTGGTGGCCGACCTGGCCGGCGGAGCAGCGGACCTGCGCGCCCTGGGCGGGTACTGCGCGGCGCTGCGGGCGGCCGTGGTGGCACGGTGGCCGAGGACGACGCGCCCCGTTCCGGCGCACCGGCCCGCCGGGTGACGCGCCCGTCGTCCCCGGTGCGCCGGGACCCCGGCCCGCCGCCCGAGGACACGCCCGGCACCGCCGCGACGCGCCCTGTTCCCGGGCGGGATCCCGCGCGATAGTCGGACCATGACCTACGACATCCCCGCCGCCGAGCGGGCCCTGGCCTTCGGTCGGGCCGCGCGCGCGTACGCCGCGTACCGGCCGGAGTACCCGGCGGGCGTCTTCGACACCGTGGAGGAGTTCGGCGGGCTGCGGCTGGCCGGGGCCCGGGTGGCCGACGTGGGCACCGGCACCGGGCTGGCCGCCCGGGCGCTGCGCGAGCGCGGGGCACGGGTGACCGGGGTGGAGCCGGGGGCCGGGATGGCGGAGCAGTTCCGGCGCGAGCTGCCGGACGTGCCGCTGGTGCGCGGCGACGGCAACCGGCTGCCGCTGGCGGACGGCTCGCTGGACCTGGTCGCGTACGCCCAGTCCTGGCACTGGACCGACCCGGCGCGCGCCGTGCCCTCGGCGCTGCGGGTGCTGCGGCCCGGCGGCGTCCTCGCGCTGTGGTGGAACGACCCCGACCCGGCCGTGCCGTGGGTGGCCGAGCAGCAGGCCCGGATCGCGGCACGGTTCGGCGAGGGCTACTACATCTCCGACCGCACCCTGCCGGCCGGTCTCTCCTGGCGCACCCGGGAACTGCGTTGGTCGCGCCGGGTCTCGATCGACTTCCACCTGGCGAAGCTGGCCACGCATTCGGCGTTCATCGTGCTCGGCGAGGCCCGCGGGGCGGAGTTCCTGGCGACGGAGCGCGCGCACCTGCTGCGGCACTTCCCCGACGGCGGGCTGGACGAGCCGTACGTCACCACCGTCTCCGTCGCGGTCCGCCCCGCGGACAGGTCCTAGTACTCCAGCAGTACTTCGCGGTTTGACCTGGGGAAACGCGGCCGAAGTGGTGCCCAACGCATAGCCGCGTCTGCCGTAACGGGCGGCAACGGCCCAGGCGCGAACCCAGCACCGCCCTGCCCCGCGTGCTGATCAGCGGAGACTGCATGATGGGGTTCATGAAGTCTCTCACCGCGGCGGGGCTGCGCATCGTGGAGGAGTGGACCGCGCCCGACGGGCTCGTTCCGCCCACCGTCACCGGACAGGCGCCGAGCGTCCCGTTCGAGGACGGGCGCGTCGAGGTCTTGAGGGACTTCCTCGATCCGCTCCTCCAGGAGAAGGCGAACGCCGACTGGTACCGGCTGGCGGTCGAAGGAGGACTCTTCTCCGAGACCGACCGCAGGTTCCTGATCGCCCTCAGCCCCGGCCGGGACCGCCTCTCGCGATGGCACTGCGTCGAGCTGCAGAGCGAGTGGGACATCATGGGCAAGGGCGCTGACGGGCTGCTCGGCAGCGCCCCCTACCGGCCCGAGTTCGGCATGCTGTCGCTCGACGGGAACGTGCTGTGCTTCGCCACGACGTGGGAGCACGCGATCAGCACCTCGGTGCTGAAGGCGCCGCACCGTTCGCAGGTCCTCCGCCGCTGGGCGGAGTGGCTGACGGACGGCTCCATGGACGATATGGGCGAACCGAACGACCTGCCGCTGAGCGTGGCGGCACGCCGCTGGCTCGACCACCACTAGGCTCCAGGCCGCGGCGGAAGTCGGCGTTCGCTCCGTATCCGGTGTCCGCGACCACCGCAGCAGGCCGCAGCCCGATCCCTGCGAGTTCGTCGAGCATGTCCAGGGCGCGCTGCCAGGCGCGAACACCTCGGAGGTGAACTCCTCCAACCGACCCCGCACCGCAGCAAGCTCCCCAGCCCTCATACGGCCAGCGAACTACCAGACACCCGAAGTGACGAGACCAGCTGACAAAGCCCTACTGGGCGAGCAGCCCGAGCAGCCGGCCCACGGCGTCGGCGACGGGCTGGCCGACCGCGCCGACGGCGGCGGCGATCTGTGCGACGGACGCCAGGACGAGGCCGTTGCGGCGCAGGGCGGTGCGGTCGGGGACGAGTTCGGGCAGGGCCTCGTCGACGGTCCGCTCCTGCTCGGGCGAGAGGTGCCGGCGCAGCTCGCCGAGGAGGCGGGTCAGCTCCTCGACGGCGGCGCCCAGCTCGGTGTCCCGGGCGGGGCCGCCCGCCGTGCCGTAGTTGATGCCGATGTTCTCGCGGCCGCCGTGCATGTTGACCACGGGGCCGTAGTAGTTCGACGCGTCGCTCACAGCTTGAACCCCGTGTTCCCCCGCCCGCCCTGCATGTGGACGACGGGACCGTAGTTATTGGTGTTGTTGCTGTTGAGCTGCTGTACGACCGCCGTGAACTCGGCGTCAGGATGGTCGATCGCGTGCACGATCTGTCCGGCGATCCGCCGCAGCTCGTCCATGCTCGGCAGGGTCACGAGCACCGCGGAGCCGCCGGCGGTCTCGACGGCCAGCACCGGTTTGGACTGCTCGAACAGCTTCAGGACGAAGACGAGCAGGGGCACCAGGACGGGGAGCGGTCCGGGGCCGCGCTCGCCGGTGCTGCCGCCGTTCGCGACGTAGGCCGCGGCGTAGACCAGGACGATGGCGGCCGCCTCCCACTTCAGGAAGCGGACGAACGTCGTACCCCACCGGGGTCCCGATCGGAACGCGTCGACCCAGGTGATGTTGTGCAGCGGCAGGGCCGCCGAGCCCACCCAGAGCATCCGGCCGTCGACCTTGAGGACCAGCATCCGCCGCTTGCCTCGCGACTGCAGCAGCTGTGCCGGCTGCGCCGGCGGCTCGGACGGTGGCGGTGGCCCGACGGTTCCTTTGACGTCCATGTGCGTCCCCCGTTCCCCTTGACCGGCGCACGCGCGCCGCGGGGCTCCATTAAGCGCCTCCGGGGGACGGGGAGGCAGCCGAGATACGGCCATTCCCGCCACGGCGGCCGGAAGTCTGCCCCGAGGCGGGGGGCTACGCTCCCGCGACCAGCATGCCGCCCATGGCCAGCATCGTCGCCGCGACCAGGCCGTCCAGGACCCGCCAGGCCTTCGGGCGGGACAGGACGCCGCTCAGCAGCCGGGCGCCGAAGCCCAGGGTGAAGAACCAGCCCAGGCTGGCCAGGGCCGCGCCCGCGCCGAAGGCCCAGCGCAGGTCGCCGCGGTCGGAGGCGAGCGAGCCGAGCAGGAGCACGGTGTCGAGGTAGACGTGCGGGTTCAGCCAGGTCATCGCCAGGCAGGTCAGGACCGCCCGCCGGGCGGAGCCCGCCGCCGGCCCGGACGACGTGAGCGCGGCGGCCGGGTCCGGGCGCAGCACCCGCCGGGCCGCCAGGACGCCGTAGCAGAGCAGGAACGCGCCGCCCGCCAGACCCACCGCGGTCAGGGCGGCCGGCCACGCCGTGACCACCGCGCCGACGCCGGCCACGCCGAGCGCGATCAGCACCGCGTCGGAGACGGCGCAGATGGCGACCACCGCGAGGACGGCGTGCCGGCGGGCGCCCTGGCGCAGGACGAAGGCGTTCTGCGCCCCGATGGCCACGATCAAGGAGAGTCCGGTGCCGAAACCGGCGACGGCGGCGGCGAGGATGCTGCTGGTCATGAGGTCGACCGTAAGCACCGTGCGGAAGTGAGTACAGCTAAAGATTCTTAAGTACCCTTAGCCGTACTTATGGACGAGCTTCCGCTGGACCAGGTCCAGACGCTGCTCGCGGTGGTCGACGAGGGCACCTTCGACGCCGCGGCCGCCGTGCTGCACGTGACCCCCTCCGCCGTCAGCCAGCGCGTCAAGGCGCTGGAGCAGCGCACCGGGCGGGTACTGCTGATGCGCGGCAAGCCGGTACGGCCCACCGAGTCGGGCGAGGTGGTGGTGCGGTTCGCCCGGCAACTGGCCCGACTGGAGCAGGACGCCCGCGCCGAACTGGGACTGGCCGGGGACCAGGGCCCGGCCCGGGTGCCGATCGCGGTGAACGCCGACTCGCTCGCCACCTGGTTCCTGCCGGCCCTGACCCGGGTGCCTCAGGATCCGCCGATCTGCTTCGAGCTGCACCGGGAGGACGAGTCCCACACCACCGCCCTGCTGCGCGAGGGCCGGGTGATGGCCGCCGTCACCTCCTCGCCCGACCCGGTGGCCGGCTGCACCGTACGGCCGCTGGGGGCGGCCCGCTACCTGGCCGCGGCCGCACCGGAGTTCGTCGCCCGGCATCTGACCGGGACCCTGGCCGCGGACCTGCGGGAGGCCCCGCTCGTGGTCTTCGACCGGCGCGACGAGCTCCAGGACGCGTTCGTGCGGTCCCTCACCCGGGGACGTGCGCAGGCCGGGCCGATCCGCCACCTGGTGCCCACCTCGGACGGCTTCCGGGACGCGGTGGCCGCCGGGTTCGGATGGGGGCTGGTTCCCGAGCCGCAGGCCGTGCCGCTGCTGCGGTCCGGCCGGCTGGTGGAGCTGGCGCCCGACCGGCCCATGGACGTACCCCTGTACTGGCAGCAGTGGAAGCTGGACTCGCCCGCCCTGGCCGCCGTCGCCGGGGCCGTCGCGGCGGCCGCCGCCGAGGCGCTGCTGCCCCCGCCCGGCGGCCGCTCCCAGCGCGGCGGCCGGTCCTAGCGCGGCGGCCGGTCCTAGCGCGGCGGCCGGTCCCAGCCCGGTCCGGGTCCGGGTCGGCGGTCCTCGTCGGTCCGGGTACCGCGGCCCGTACCGCCCACCGGGCGCGGCCCGAGGCGCGGACCCGCTCGCCCGGGTCCGCACGCTCAAGGCGGAGCGGGGGCTGGACATCTGGCTCTGCGGCGGCGGCCGACTGGCCGGTCCGCCAGCACCTCCGCGTAGCCCGCCCCCACCCGGCCCCCACCCGCGCCGGGCCCTTCGCGCCCTACGCGCTCTGACCCCCGTCCACCGTGAACTCGGCACCCGTGACGTACGAGGACGCGTCCGAGACGAGGAAGAGGACCAGGTCGGCGACCTCGCCGGGGTGCCCCATCCGGCCGAGCGGCACGTGCGACCAGTCCTTGTCCGCGACCGCCGCGATCATCGGGGTGTCGATGGCGCCGGGGTGCACGGAGTTCACCCTGATCCGGTGCGGAGCGAGGTCCAGCGCACCGGACCGGGTCAGGCCGCGCAGCCCGAACTTGGTGGACCCGTAGGCGGCGTGGCCGCGCAGGCCGACCAGGCCGGCGAGGGACGACACGTTCACGATCGCGCCGCCGCCGGCCTCCTTCAGGGCGGGCAGGACGGCCTGCATGCCGAGGAACGGCCCCAGCAGGTTGACGGCCAGCAGCCGCTCGAAGTTCTCGCGCGTCTCGTGCTCGACGGACGCGGTGCGCCACAGGGCCGCGTTGTTGACCAGGGCGTCGATCCGCCCGTACGCCTCCAGGGTCCGCTCCACCACCTCCGCCCAGCCGTCCTCGCGGGCCACGTCGTGGCGCACGTACAGACCGCGACCGCCCAGGGACCGCGCGACCTCGGCGCCCTCGGCCTCGCGGAGGTCGGTGACGACGATCCGGGCGCCGGCCTCGGCGCACCGGGCCGCCTCGGCCGCGCCCTGACCGCGTGCGGCGCCGGTGATGACGACCACCTTGCCGTCCAGCGAGATCATCCGTCTTCCACTCCCCCACAGAACGGACCGTCAGATATGACGATTAGTCATATACGAAGCTCCGCGGACTGGGAAGACGAACGGCAGCGCCGCCGGACCCGACCGCGCGATCGGCCCGAGCGCAGTGGCCTCGGCAGGCCGCCGGCGGACCGGCACGCCGGGATCGCACGCGGCTGACCCCACTTCGCGGCGGCACGCGCTTTCATGGCTCCATGACCGACAACTGGGCAGACTTCGAAAAGGCCGAACCGGAGTTCTCCGAGGCGGTACGGGCCCGCTTCGCCGCATACCCGCACCACGTGCTGGCCACCCTCCGCAAGGACGGTTCGCCCCGGCTGACCGGCCTGAACGTGGAGATCCGGGGCGGGGAGCTGTGGCTGGGCATGATGCCGGGCTCGCTCAAGGCGCACGACCTGCGCCGCGACCCGCGCTTCGCGCTGCACTCCAACCCGGGTCCGGACGACGCGATGCCCGAGGGGGACGTACGGATCTCCGGGCGCGCGGTCGAGGTCACCGAGCCGCCCGAGCTGCACCGGTACGCGGAGGAGGCCGAGGAGTCCGGCGAGGTGCACCCCGACCACGTGTTCCGGACGGAACTGACCGAGGTCGTCCGCATCACGGTCGACCAGGACGCCGACGAACTCGTCGTCACCACCTGGCACCCGGGCTCCCCCAAGCACACCCTCCGCCGCGGCAACGACGAGGAACCCGCCCGCGAGGCCCCCGAGTCCCCCGAGTCCTGACCGACCCCCCGGCGCAGCCGGCGCGACGACCGCGCTGGTCGTGACGGCCAGGCCGGGCAGGCCGGGCAGGCCGGGCAGGCCGGCGGCATCCGACGCCGGCCCCCGCCGCCTCCGCCGGCGCACGCGCGGTACCCGCGCGGGTACCTCTCAGCGCAGGTCGGGCGGGGTGTACTCCCGCCAGTACCGGGAGCCGCCCATGAAGGACCCCAGTACGGAGGCAGGCACGGGCTCCGCCGCCGGCACCCGGCGCACCACGCGGCAGGGACGCTCCGCGCTGATCCGGTAGACGCGCCCCCACCGGGAGACCAGCCAGCCCGGCTCCGTCCCGACGCCGTCCATCGCCCAGCCCACTGCGCGGAACCATGCCCTGCGGCGGATCCGGGCGGCGCCGAGGAGGCACTGCTCCTTCATGGCGCGGCGGACCACCCGCCCGAACCGGCGTGCGGACAGGTCCGGCAGCCGGTACGCCCGCCACAGATCGGGATGCGGGCCCATCCCGTGCCAGCGGAGGTACTCGCGCACCTGCTTGAGGGTGGCGGCGGGAAGGGCGGCCCGCCTGGCCTCCTCCAGGACCTGCCGCCGGCGTTCCTCCTCGGCCTGCTCCGCCCGCCGTGCGGCCTCGACCTCCCGGGCGCTCCGGTGGCGGTCCGCCGCGTCCTTCGCGCACACGAACCCGCCGTCCGTCCGCGTGCCGTCGTCCCGGCAGGTCGGGGTACCGCAGTCCGCGCACGGCCGCTCGGCGTAGTTGCCGCACGGGCAGAGCTCCGCGTCCACCGGCGCGTCCCCGTCCGCCGCGGCGTCGTAGCGGTTCCCGCAGACGGCGGTCACGGTCTGGTGGACCGGCCGGGGGTACGGGGGGTTGAACGGATCGGGGATCACGGTCGTCACGACTCGCTGGACGGTGCCGGTGCACTCCCAGCGCCCCGGAGCCACCGGTCGCCGCCCCGCACCGCCGCACCGCGGACATGTCGTGCTCATACCGCCCCGCCCTTCGGAGGGCGCCGAGTCTAGCGGCGCGGGGCATCGTGCGGACGGCGAACGGACGGGGCCGCACCACGGGTTCGGGGCCGCGCGGCCCCGGACACGCCACGGCGCCCGCGGGTCCGGTCGGGGACGGGCGGGCGCCGTGTCGAGTGCCGTACGTCGTTGTACGGACCGTATGAGGGGTCGCCCCGGGAGGGGGCGGGTACTGCGGGTGCTGCGTCAGACCGCGAGCGCGCGGTCCGTGGGCTTGACCGGGTAGGGCAGGGTGCTCGTGCCGGTCAGGAAGCGGTCCACGCCGCGGGCCGCGGAGCGGCCCTCGGCGATGGCCCACACGATCAGGGACTGACCGCGGCCCGCGTCACCGGCGACGAAGACGCCGTCGACGTTGGTGGCGTACGAGGCGTCGCGGGCGATGTTGCCCCGCTCGTCCAGCCCCAGGCCGAACTGCTCGACGAGGCCGTTGGCCTGGTCGGTGCCGGTGAAGCCCATGGCCAGGGTGACCAGCTGCGCCGGGATCTTCCGCTCGGTGCCCTCGCGCTGGACCAGCTTGCCGTCCACGAACTCGACCTCGACGAGGTGCAGCCACTGGACGTTGCCGTCCTCGTCGCCCTCGAAGTGGGTGGTGGAGACGGAGTAGATCCGCTCGCCGCCCTCCTCGTGCGCCGAGGTGACCTTGTACAGCATCGGGAAGGTCGGCCAGGGCTGGGAGGTCGCGTTCCGCTCCTCGTTCGGGCGGGGCATGATCTCCAGCTGGGTGACCGAGGCCGCGCCCTGGCGGTGGGCGGTGCCGACGCAGTCCGCGCCGGTGTCGCCGCCGCCGATGACGACCACGTGCTTGCCCTCGGCGGTGATGGGGGGCGCCACGAAGTCGCCCTCCTGCACCTTGTTGGCCAGCGGCAGGTACTCCATCGCGAAGTGGATGCCGTTCAGCTCCCGGCCCGGCACCGGCAGGTCGCGGGAGACCGTGGCGCCGGCGGCGATGACCACGCCGTCGAACCGCTTGCGCAGGTCCGTGGCGGTGATGTCGCGGCCGACCTCGACGCCGGTGCGGAACTTGGTGCCCTCCGCGCGCATCTGCTCGATGCGGCGGTTGATGTGCCGCTTCTCCATCTTGAACTCGGGGATGCCGTAGCGCAGCAGGCCGCCGATGCGGTCGGCGCGCTCGTACACGACCACGGTGTGGCCGGCCCGGGTCAGCTGCTGGGCGGCGGCCAGGCCGGCCGGGCCCGAGCCGATCACGGCGACGGTCTTGCCCGACAGGCGCTCGGGGGCCTGCGGGGTGACGTCCCCGCTGTCCCACGCCTTGTCGATGATCGAGACCTCGACGTTCTTGATGGTGACGGCCGGCTGGTTGATGCCGAGCACGCACGCCGACTCGCACGGAGCCGGGCACAGGCGGCCGGTGAACTCCGGGAAGTTGTTGGTGGCGTGCAGCCGCTCGGACGCGGCGCCCCAGTCCTCGCGGTACGCGAAGTCGTTCCACTCGGGGATCAGGTTCCCGAGCGGGCAGCCGTTGTGGCAGAACGGGATGCCGCAGTCCATGCAGCGGCCGGCCTGCTTGCTGATGATCGGCAGCAGGGAGCCGGGGACGTAGACCTCGTTCCAGTCCTTCAGCCGCTCCTCGACGGGGCGGGAGCAGGCGGTCTGGCGGGTGGTGGTGAGGAAGCCCTTCGGGTCAGCCATGGGTCGCCGCCTCCATCATCTTCTCGGTGGTCTCGGACTCGGAGAGTCCGGCCCGCTCAGCGGCGTCCTTGGCGGCGAGCACAGCCTTGTACGTGGTCGGGATGATCTTGCTGAAGCGGTCCACGGCGACGGACCACTCGTCGAGGAGCTTCGCGGCGACCGTGGAGCCGGTCTCCTCGTGGTGGCGGCGCACCACGTCGTGCAGCCACTGCTTGTCGTCGTCGCCCAGGGCCTCGACGGCCTCCAGGTTGCCGACGTTGACGTTGTCGCGGTCGAGGTCGATCACGTACGCGACACCGCCGGACATGCCGGCCGCGAAGTTGCGGCCCGTCTCGCCGAGGACCACCGCGCGGCCGCCGGTCATGTACTCGCAGCCGTGGTCGCCCACGCCCTCGGAGACCACCAGGGCGCCGGAGTTGCGGACGCAGAAGCGCTCGCCGGTGCGGCCGCGCAGGAACATCTCGCCGCCGGTGGCGCCGTAGCCGATCGTGTTGCCGGCGATGGTGCTGTACTCGGCGAGGTGCTCGGCGGCGCGGTCCGGGCGGACCACGATGCGGCCGCCGGACAGGCCCTTGCCGACGTAGTCGTTCGCGTCGCCCTCCAG
Source organism: Streptomyces sp. NPDC093225 (assembly GCF_044753805.1). Lineage (NCBI taxonomy): Bacteria > Bacillati > Actinomycetota > Actinomycetes > Kitasatosporales > Streptomycetaceae > Streptomyces > Streptomyces sp. NPDC093225. Next base: position 135,727 of record NZ_JBIVNX010000009.1, on the reverse strand, counting down.
GCGGAGGGTGACGCCCTTGGGCACGAAGGCGCCGAAGGACTGGCCGGCCGAACCCGTGAAGGTCAGGTCGATGGTGTCGGCGGGCAGGCCCGCACCGCCGAACCGCTTGGTGACCTCGTGGCCGAGCATGGTGCCGACGGTCCGGTTGATGTTGCGGATCGCGACCTGGGCGCGGACCGGCTGGGCCGCCTCGGCGGACTCCGCGTTCAGCGCGTCGGCCGCCAGCTTGATCAGGTCGTTGTCCAGGGCCTTCGCCAGGCCGTGGTCCTGCTCGACCAGGGCGTGGCGGACCGCGCCCGCGGGCAGCTCGGGCACGTGGAAGAGCGGCTCCAGGTCCAGGCCCTGCGCCTTCCAGTGGCTGACGGCCTCGGTGGTGTCCAGCAGCTCGGCGTGGCCGACGGCCTCCTCGAGCGTACGGAAGCCCAGCTCGGCCAGCAGCTCGCGGACCTCCTCGGCGATGAACTCGAAGAAGTTCACGACGAACTCGGCCTTGCCGGAGAAGCGCTCGCGCAGCACCGGGTTCTGGGTGGCGATGCCGACCGGGCAGGTGTCCAGGTGGCAGACGCGCATCATCACGCAGCCGGAGACCACCAGCGGGGCGGTCGCGAAGCCGAACTCCTCGGCGCCCAGCAGGGCGGCGATGACGACGTCGCGGCCGGTCTTGAGCTGGCCGTCGGTCTGGACGACGATCCGGTCGCGCAGGCCGTTGAGCAGCAGGGTCTGCTGGGTCTCGGCCAGGCCGAGCTCCCAGGGGCCGCCCGCGTGCTTGAGCGAGGTGAGCGGCGAGGCGCCCGTACCGCCGTCGTGGCCGGAGATGAGGACCACGTCCGCGTGCGCCTTGGAGACGCCCGCGGCGACCGTGCCGACGCCGACCTCGGAGACGAGCTTCACGTGGATGCGCGCGACCGGGTTGGCGTTCTTGAGGTCGTGGATCAGCTGCGCCAGGTCCTCGATGGAGTAGATGTCGTGGTGCGGCGGCGGGGAGATCAGGCCGACGCCCGGGGTCGAGTGCCGGGTCTTGGCCACCCACGGGTAGACCTTGTGGCCGGGCAGCTGGCCGCCCTCGCCGGGCTTGGCGCCCTGGGCCATCTTGATCTGGATGTCGTCCGCGTTGACCAGGTACTCGCTGGTGACGCCGAAGCGGCCGGAGGCGACCTGCTTGATGGCGGACCGGCGGGCCGGGTCGTACAGGCGCTCCGGGTCCTCGCCGCCCTCACCGGTGTTGGACTTGCCGCCCAGCTGGTTCATGGCGACCGCGAGGGTCTCGTGCGCCTCCTGGGAGATGGAGCCGTACGACATGGCGCCCGTGGAGAAGCGCTTGACGATCTCGGAGACCGGCTCGACCTCGTCGACGGAGATCGACGGGCGGTCGGACCTGAAGCTGAACAGGCCGCGGAGCGTCATCAGGCGCTCGGACTGCTCGTTCACCCGGTCCGTGTACTTCTTGAAGATGTCGTACCGGCGGTTGCGGGTGGCGTGCTGGAGGCGGAAGACCGTCTCCGGGTCGAACAGGTGCGGCTCGCCCTCGCGGCGCCACTGGTACTCGCCGCCGATCTCCAGCGCGCGGTGCGCCGGGGCGATGCCGGAGGCCGGGTAGGCCTTGGCGTGCCGGGCGGCGACCTCCTTGGCGACGACCTCCAGGTCGGCGCCGCCGATCTTGGTGGCGGTGCCGTTGAAGTACTTCTCGACGAAGGCCTCGTCCAGGCCGACGGCCTCGAAGACCTGCGCGCCGCGGTAGGAGGCGACGGTCGAGATGCCCATCTTGGACATGACCTTCAGGACGCCCTTGCCGAGGGCGTAGATCAGGTTCTTGATGGCCTTCTCGGGCTCGATGCCCTCGATGAAGGTGCCGGCCCGCAGCAGGTCCTCGACCGACTCCATGGCCAGGTACGGGTTGACGGCGGCGGCGCCGTAGCCGATGAGCAGCGCGACGTGGTGGACCTCGCGGACGTCGCCGGCCTCGACCAGCAGGCCCACCTGGGTGCGCTGCTTGGTGCGGATGAGGTGGTGGTGGACGGCGGAGGTGAGCAGCAGCGACGGGATCGGCGCGTGCTCGGCGTCGGAGTGCCGGTCGGAGAGGACCAGCAGGCGGGCGCCGCCCTCGATGGCCGCGTCGGCCTCGGCGCAGATGGCCTCGAGGCGGGCGGCCAGGGACTCGCCGGCGCCGCTGACGCGGTAGAGGCCGGAGAGCGTGACGGCCTTGAGGCCCGGCAGGTCGCCGTCGGCGTTGATGTGGATGAGCTTGGCCAGCTCGTCGTTGTCGATCACCGGGAACGGCAGCAGGACGTTGCGGCAGGTCGCGGCGGTCGGGTCCAGCAGGTTGGACTGCGGGCCGATGTGCGAGCGCAGCGAGGTGACGAGCTCCTCGCGGATGGCGTCCAGCGGCGGGTTGGTGACCTGCGCGAACAGCTGGGTGAAGTAGTCGAACAGCAGGCGCGGGCGCTCGGAGAGGGCCGCGATCGGGGAGTCCGTGCCCATGGAGCCGATCGGCTCGGCGCCGGTGCGGGCCATCGGGGCCAGGAGGACGCGGAGCTCCTCCTCGGTGTAGCCGAAGGTCTGCTGGCGGCGGGTGACCGAGGCGTGGGTGTGGACGATGTGCTCGCGCTCGGGGAGGTCCTCGAGCTCGATCTCGCCGGCCTCCAGCCACTCGGCGTACGGGGCCTCGGCCGCGAGCGCGGCCTTGATCTCGTCGTCCTCGATGATCCGCTTGGCGGCGGTGTCGACGAGGAACATCTTGCCGGGCTGCAGGCGGCCCTTGCGGACGACCTTGGCGGGGTCGATGTCGAGGACGCCGACCTCGGAGGAGAGCACGACGAAGTCGTCGTCGGTGACCCAGTAGCGGCCGGGGCGCAGACCGTTGCGGTCGAGGACCGCGCCGACCTGGGTGCCGTCGGTGAAGGTGACGCAGGCCGGGCCGTCCCAGGGCTCCATCATCGTGGAGTGGAACTGGTAGAAGGCCTTGCGGGCCGGGTCCATGGAGGTGTGGTTCTCCCACGCCTCGGGGATCATCATCAGCACCGCGTGGGGCAGCGAGCGGCCGCCGAGGTGGAGCAGCTCCAGGACCTCGTCGAAGGAGGCGGAGTCGGAGGCGTCCGGGGTGCAGATCGGGAAGATCCGCTCCAGGTTCTCGCCGAAGAGGTCCGAGGCCAGCTGGGACTCGCGGGCGCGCATCCAGTTGCGGTTGCCCTTGACCGTGTTGATCTCGCCGTTGTGGGCGACGAAGCGGTACGGGTGGGCGAGCGGCCAGCTCGGGAAGGTGTTGGTCGAGAACCGCGAGTGGACCAGGGCGATCGCCGAGGCGAAGCGGCGGTCGGAGAGGTCCGGGAAGAAGGGCTCCAGCTGGCCGGTGGTCAGCATGCCCTTGTAGACGATGGTGCGGGCCGACAGCGACGGGAAGTAGGTGGCGGCCTCGCGCTCGGCGCGCTTGCGCAGCACGAACGCCTTGCGGTCCAGCTCCAGGCCGCTGGTCCCGTTGCTCACGAAGAGCTGGCGGAAGGCCGGCATGGTGGCGCGGGCGCCGTTGCCGAGCAGGTCCGGGGTGACCGGGACGTCGCGCCAGCCGAGGACCGTCAGGTCCTCCTCGGCGGCGATGGCCTCGATCTTCTCGACGGCGGCGGCCTGTGCGGAGCCGTCGCCGTCGGTGGCGGCGGGGAGGAAGGCGATGCCGACGGCGTACGCGCCGGCCTCGGGGAGCTCGAAGCCCGCGACCTCGCGCAGGAACGCGTCGGGAACCTGGGACAGGATGCCCGCGCCGTCGCCGGAGTCCGGCTCGGAGCCGGTGGCGCCGCGGTGCTCGAGGTTCCGCAGTACGGTCAGCGCCTGCTCAACGAGGGTGTGGCTGACCTCGCCGGTGAGGTTCGCCACGAAACCGACGCCACAGGCGTCCTTCTCGTTGCGCGGGTCGTAGAGGCCCTGCTGGGCGGGGCGACCGTCCATGGGCGACCAGGCGGTGCTGCTGGGGCCGGTCGCGGAGTGCGTGGATGCGGAACGCATCGGCTCTCCCGTCGTCGTCGTGGCATGTGCATGTGCCGAGGGACGACGTTGGCCCTCTGCGAAATTGCGTGCAGGTTACATGATGGCCGCAATCCCGGGAACCGGATACTGCATTCCAGCATGCGGACTGCACGAGGCAGAAAAGGAGGACCTTCGCAGGTGCGGAGCACGGGTCGGAGGTCCCGACTGAGGAGTGGGCTTCATTGCCCACGGGGGCTTCCCCCAGGATGCGCCGGGGGAGCCTGACTGTCATGCCCGGCCGACACGCATTCGAAACGGCCGGGAAACGGAACTATCGCAGAATACTCATGTGGCGCGATGCATAGCGTCTCAGCGCGCGCGAGGGCTACCCTACGGCCCCGCCGATCAGGCTGCCCAGGACGTACGTCACACCGGCCGCCGCCCCGCCCAGCACGAGCTGGCGCAGACCGCTGAACCACCACGTGCGGGCGGTCACCCGCGACACCACGGCCCCGCACAGGAACAGCCCCAGCAGCGCCACCAGCACGGCGGGCCACAGCGCGGTGGCGCCCAGCAGGTACGGCAGGACCGGGACCAGGGCGCCGAGCGCGAACGAGCCGAACGACGACACGGCGGCGACCAGCGGCGAGGGCAGGTCGGCCGGGTCGATGCCGAGTTCCTCGCGGGCGTGGATCTCCAGGGCCTGCTCGGGATCGCGACTGAGCTGCATCGCGACCTCGCGGGCGAGCGCGGGCTCGACGCCCCGGGAGACGTACAGCTCGGCGAGCTCCTCCATCTCGTCGACCGGGTGCTTGCGCAACTGCCGCCGCTCGACGTCGAGTTCGGCGAGCACCAGCTCGCGCTGCGAGGCGACGGAGGTGTACTCGCCGGCGGCCATGGAGAACGCGCCGGCGGCCAGGCCCGCGAGTCCGGTGATGACGACGGTGGACGGGGCGACCGCGCCGCCCGCCACGCCCGTCATCAGGGCGATGTTGGAGACCAGCCCGTCCATGGCGCCGAACACCGCGGGGCGCAGCCAGCCGCCGTTGACGTCACGGTGGGTGTGGTTGTCGCGGTGGGCGGTGTGCAGCGGCGCTTCGATGTCGATGATGGACATGCTCGGTTCCCCTATCCCCTCGTCGTGCGGGCCGGCCGCGGTGGGTGCGCGGCGGGCGTCGGGTCCGTACGTCGGGCTCGCGCGTCGGCGGTGACGGCGGCGGGCGCCGTCGGGTGCCGGCGCGCCGGGCGCGGTGGCGCGCGGGCGCGTTCGTACGGCGGAGCACGTGGTGCCCCGCTCCCCCTGAACACCTCGAAACTACGCACGATTCGAGCCGCCCGCCAGCAAGGTAGGCCGTACTTACCTGCGCTTTTGCCACTCGGGCGGGGTCGGGTGCGGGCCGTCGGGGACGGCGCGCGCACCCCTCGGACACGGTCCGCGCGAGACGGCGCGCGCGACGCGCTGCCCGCCATCGGGCAACGCCTCGGCGACCGGGTGACGCGGGTGTTTCGCGCGCCGCCGCGCGCCCCCCGGCATGGCACAAATCCCCCAAGGGATCCGAGCGCGGGTCCCACCAGTGGAGAGGCGCGCCATGGAGCAGATCGCATGCAATCCGCAGGTCCTCCTGGAACGGGCCAGAGGCGCTCTGATGGGCCTGGCGGTGGGCGACGCGCTGGGGGCGCCCGCGGAGAACATGAAGCCCTCGGAGATCAGGGCGCGTTGGGGCCGGATCGAGGGCTTCGTCTCCGACGACCCGGCCGGCACGGACGACACGGAGTACGCCATCTTCTCCGGCCTCCTCCTCGCCCGGCACGGCTCCGCGCTGACCGTCTCCCACGTCGAACGCGCCTGGCACCACTGGATCGCCGACCTCGACGAGGGCCCCTTCCGCGGGGCCGGCTTCTCGGAGCGGGGCACCCTGGAGAACCTGCGGCGCGGACTGGCGGCTCCCATCTCGGCGCAGCACCGGCACGCGTGGTCCGACGGGCTCGCCATGCGGGCCGCCCCGTTCGGGGTGTTCGCGGCGGGGCGCCCCGCCGAAGCGGCCCGGCTGGTCGCCATCGACGGCTCGGTCAGCCACGACGGCGAGGGCATCTACGGCGGCCAGGCGGTGGCGGCCGGCGTCGCCGCCGCCATGGCCGGCGGCTCGCCCGCCTCGGTCGTCTCGGCCGCCCTGTCGGTCATCCCCTCCGACTCCTGGACGGCCCGCTCGCTGCGCCGGGCCGTCACCGCCGCCCCGCGCGGCGAACGGGCGGTGCGCTCGGCGGTGGTCATCGGCGGGTACCCCTGGACCGACCTGGCCCCCGAGGCCGTGGGGTTGGCCTTCGGGGCCTTCGCGGCGGCCGCCGGCGACTTCTCCGACTCCGTCCTGACGGCGGTCAACATGGGTCGCGACGCGGACACCACCGCCGCCGTCGCGGGCGCCCTGTCCGGCGCGCTGTCCGGCGCCGCCGCCATCCCCGCCGCGTGGTCCTCGGCCATCGGGCCGGTCCGCGGGAGCTGCCTGCCCTCGATGCGCGGCTACCACGTCCTGGACATCGCGGACCTCCTCACCCCCGAATGCGAGCCCGCGTCATGACCCCCTTCGACCCCGCCGGCGACCGACCCGGCGACCCCGCGACGACCCCGCCCCCGCCCCTGGGCCCGCCCCTGCCGGCGGCGGCCCCGAGCCCGCCCGACGAGGCCGTGCGCCCCACCGCCGGCCCGGCCACGGAGACGGCGCGGTCCGGCGGCCCCGTCGGGCCGACCGACGCACGGTCCGGAGCACCCGTCGCCGAGGGCGGCGTACCGACCTCCGTCCCCGTGCCCGCGCACGCCGAACGGACCGCCACTCGGACGCCCGAGAGCGGCGTACGCTCACCTGCCTCACCTGCCTCACCTGCCTCACCTGCCTCGCCCGCCTCCGCGCCCGGGGCCGTCCGGGTGTCCGGGCCCCCCGCGCCGACGGTCCGGCAGGCCGCGCAGGCCGGCCGGGCCGGGCGGATCCCGCCGGCCCCGCAGGGCGACGTACGCGGCGCGGAGGAGGCGGCGTGGCGGCGCGACCGGATCGAGGGGCTGCTGCTCGGGCTCGCCGCCGGGGACGCCGCCGGCTGGCCGGCGGCCCGCCACCGGGCCAGCCGCATGCCCGAGTGGACCCGACGCCTCACCCGCGAACTCGACACCTTCGCCGAGCAGAACGCGACCACCACCCTGCCCGTCCCGATCGCCCTCAACCAGCCACCCGAGCCGCTCCGCCTCGGCCCGTCCGACGACGCCGAATGGGCCGCCTTCGCCGCCGAGTCGGTACTCACGGCCGCCGGGGTGCTGCTCAGCGACCTCAGCCGGTCGCGCCGGATGCGGGCCGCCATCGACCTCGCCTGGAACGCCCTGGCCAGCGAGATCGCCGCCGCCGCCGAACGCGCCCCCGAGGTCGAGTCCGCCGTCCTGCCGCTGCGCGCCCGGATCTCCGTACGGGCCGGGCTCGGGAACCTGGCCGCGGGGCTGCGGCCGCCCGCGACCGGCCACGACAACCCGCACTACTTCGACGACGCCGCCTGCGTACGCGCCGCCGTCCTGGCCGTGGTGCACCCCGGGGACCCGCGGGCCGCCGCGGACCTCGCGGAGTTCGACGCTCGGTACACGCAGGACGGCGACGGGGTGCACGGCGCCCGCGCGATGGCCGCGGCCGTCGCGACCGCCCTCGGCCGGCAGCCCGACGGCCCGGCCGCGACGGCCGCCGCCGGCGTGGAGGCGGCGGTGGACGCCGCGCTCGCCCAACTGCCCGCGGGCACCGAGATCGGCCGCAACGCCCGGGCCGCGGTGGCCCTCGCCCGGTCCGACGCGGCCGAGGGCGGTGCCTTCGGCCTCGTCCCCACGCTGGAGCACGAGATCGTCGACCACGTCTACAGCTACGGCATCGCCGCCGCCGAGACCGTCCCCGTCGCCCTCGCCCTCGCCACGGCCGCGCGCGGGCGCGTCGCCGAGGCGGTGCCCGCCGCCGCCTGCCTCTCCCGCGTCGCCGACTCCGCCCCGGCGCTCGTGGGCGCGCTCACCGGCGCCCTCGGCGGCGGCGCGGGCCTGCCGGCGCCGTGGCGCACGGCCTGCCGGACCCTCTCCGGCTGCGCACTGCCCCGGCTCGCGGGCACGGACCTCGTGGAACTCGCCGGACTGCTCAGTCGTACGGAACTGACCTCACCCAAGGGATGATTCGGACATGACGCTCACTCTGGAAGACCGGGCCGCCGGCTGCCTCGTCGGAGCGGCGGTCGGCGACGCGCTCGGCGGGCCCGTGGAGGGCTGGACGCCCGATCAGATCCTCGAACGCCACGGCGGCCGCGTCACCGGCGTGGTCGGCCCCTGGTACGAGGACTGGCGCACGGCGCGCCCGATCGCCCCGTACCACAAGGGCGACGGCCACGTCACCGACGACACCCTGATGTGCCACGCGCTGGTCCGCGTCTACGAGAAGGTGCGCGACCACCTCGACGCGTACGCCGTCGCCGACCACCTCGTGCCCGACCTCATGGGCACGCCCCGCTGGATCCCGGAGCTGGAGGCCGAGGCCCTGCCGCTCCACCGCGTGTTCCTGGCCGAGAAGTGGATCGTGGCGCGGCTGCACTACGGGCACGTCGACCCCCGCGAGGCCGGCTCCGGCAACATCGTCAACTGCGGCGCGGCGATGTACATGGCGCCGGTCGGGGTGGTCAACGCGGGCGATCCGAGGGCCGCGTACGCCGAGGCGCTGGACGTCGCGGGCGCGCACCAGTCCTCGTACGGGCGGGAGGCCGCCGGGGTGTTCGCGGCGGCGGTCGCGGCGGCGTTCACGCCGGGCGCGACGGTGGACACGGTGGTGTCCGCCGCCCTGTCGCTGGCCAAGGACGGCACCCGCGACGCGATCGAGGCCGTCGTCGAAGTGGCCGCCGGACACCGGGACTTCGAGTCGGCGCTCGGGCCGCTGCGGGCCGCGGTGGCCCCGTACGACTCGGTCGGCCCGAACTACCGGCGGCCCTCGATGGACGCGCGGCGGCCGTCGCGGCTGCACGCGATCGAGGAGCTTCCGGTGGCCCTGGGCATGCTGGTCGTGGGGGGCGGGCGGTACGAGGCGTCCGTCCTCGGCGCGGTCAACTACGGCCGGGACTGCGACTCGATCGCCACGATGGCGGGGGCGGTCGCGGGCGCGCTGGGCGGCTCCGCCGCCGTGCCGGCGGCCTGGGCGAAGACCGTCGCGGAGGCCAGCCGGCTGGACCTGCACGCGCCCGCCGAGGCCCTCGCCGCCGTCGCCCGCGAGGTCTTCGCCCTCGACCGGGCCCGCCGCGACGCCCACGAGTCCGCCTTCACCGCCCTGGCGGCCGCCCCGTGACGCTCGCACCCGCCCCGGACCCCGCGGCCGCGAGCGGCCCGGGGCCGGGAGCGACGGGCCCCCGCGAGCCCGGGGGCGCGAGCACGTCGGCCGACGGGCCGGCGACGGGCCGGGAACCGCTGCGGGTCACGTGGGTGCAGCCGGAGGACCTGATCGGCCACGAGCTGCGGCAGGCGGCGGAGGACGGCCGGGACGCCACGGACGTCGAACGCGCCTGGCTGGCCGCCGGCGGCCACCCGGCCCCCATCCGGGCCGGTGCCTCCCCCGCTCCCCCGACCCGCCCGGACCTGCGCCCCCTGGCCGAGCGCCTGCTGGACGAACTGGCCACCCGCCCCTCCCCCCTCACACCCCGCGAACCCACCACCTGGCTCCCCGACGGCGGCGACACCCGCCGCGCCCGGCCGACCGGCGCCCTGGAGGCCCGCCTCCACGCGGCCTGGCTCGGCAGAGCGGCCGGCTGCCTCCTCGGCAAGCCCGTGGAGAAGCTCCCGCTCACCGCGATCCGGGCCCTCGGGAGCGCGGCCGGCAACTGGCCGCTCCGCACCTGGTTCACCGCCCGCGGCGTCCCCCCGGCCCTCCTGGCCGCCCACCCCTGGAACCGCCGCTCCGCCGCCACCTCCCTCGCCGAGAACATCGACGGCATGCCCGAGGACGACGACCTCAACTACCCCCTCCTGAACCTCCTGCTCCTCCGGCGCCACGGCAAGGACTTCCGGACCGCCGACGTCGCCCGCGTCTGGCTGGACGAACTGCCGGCCGGGCGGACGTTCACCGCCGAGCGGGTGGCGTACCGCAACCTGCTCCTCGGCGTGGAGCCGCCCGCCACCGCAACCCACCGCAACCCCTTCCGCGAGTGGATCGGCGCCCTCATCCGGGCCGACGCACACGGGTGGACCAACCCCGGCGACCCGGCGCGCGCGGCCGCGCAGGCGTACCGGGACGCGGTCCTCACCCACACCGCGAACGGCGTCTACGCAGCCGTGTTCACCGCCGCCGCCCTGGCCGCCGCGGCCTCCGGCACCGCCGACGTGCACACCGCGCTGCGCACCGGGCTGGCGCACGTACCGCCCGGCTCGCGGCTGGCCGGGGCGGTCCGCTTCGGGATCGCGACGGCCGCCGCGGCCGACCCCGGCCCCGGCGGCTTCGACGCGGTGGCCGACGCCCTGCACCGGCGGTACGGGCACTACCACTGGGTGCACGCCGTCCCCAACACCGCCCTGATCGCGGCCGCCCTCACCCACGCCGACGGGGACTTCTCCGCGTCCGTCTGCCGTGCGGTGTCGGGCGGTTGGGACACCGACTCCAACGGCGCCACCGCCGGCTCCCTCGCCGGACTGCTGGCGGGCGGCCCGGAGCACCTCCCCGCCCGCTGGACCGCACCCTTGAAGAACCGCCTCGCCACCAGCATCCCCGGCTTCGACGGCATCGGCTTCGACACCGTGGCCGCCCTCACCGCACAGGAGGCAACCCGCCCGTGAACCCGCCCGACAACCCGTCCACGCCCCCGTCACGGACCCCGCCCGACAACCCGGTCTCGAACCCGCCCGCGCACCCGTCCACGCCCCACGAGCCGGCCCGTACGGCCGCCGCTCGCCCCGCGCCCGGGGCCGCGGCCCGCCCCGCCGTCGCCGTCCTCGGCAGCACGAACATGGACCTGGTCGCCTACGTCCCCAAGGCCCCCCGGCTCGGCGAGACCGTCACCGGACGGGAGTTCCGCACCGTCCCGGGCGGCAAGGGGGCCAACCAGGCGGTGGCCGCGGCCCGTTCGGGAGGCGCCGTGACGATGATCGGGGCGGTCGGGGCCGACGGCTTCGGCGTACGGCTGCGCACCACCCTCACCGAGGCCGGCATCGACACGGCCGGCCTGCGCACCGTGGAGGGGGCCAGCGGCACCGCGCACATCACCGTCGACGACGAGGGCGGCAACGCCATCGTCGTCATCCCCGGCGCCAACGGCACGGTCACCCACCTCGAACCCGGCGACGAGGCCCGCATCGCCGCCGCCGGCACCCTGCTGCTCCAGCTCGAACTGCCCATGGCCGGGGTGCTCGCGGGAGCCCGCGCGGCCCGGGCGCACGGCGTGCGGACCGTCCTGACGCCCGCACCCGCACAGCCCCTCCCCCCGGAAATCCTCGCCGCCACCGACCTCCTGGTGCCGAACGAGCACGAGGCGGCCGCCCTGACCGGCCTGACCGACCCGCGGCAGGCGCTGGCCGCACTGCTGCACGAGGTTCCGGAGGTGGTCGTCACGCTGGGCGCGGCGGGCTGCCTGTACGGCGCGCGGGGGGCCGAACCCCTTGCTGTGCCGGCGCCGCGGGTGCGGGCGGTGGACACGACGGCGGCGGGCGACACGTTCGTCGGCGCGCTGGCGGTGGCGCTGGGCGAGGGCAGGCCGGTGCCCGAGGCCCTGGGCTGGGCCTGCGCGGCGGCCGCGCTCTCGGTGCAGCGCCCCGGCGCGTCCGCCTCGATGCCGCTGCGGGACGAGATCACCGCCCTCGCCGCGGAGCACCGGCCGTGACCGGCACCGCCGCCCCCGCCGGCACCACCGCCCCCGCCGCCCCGCTGGCCGGTCTGCGCGTCCTCGACCTCGCCACGCTCTTCGCCGGCCCGCTCGCGGCCACGCTGCTGGGGGACTTCGGCGCCGAGGTCGTCAAGGTCGAGCACCCGCACCGCCCCGACCCCTCCCGCGGCCACGGTCCCGCCAAGGACGGCGTCGGCCTGTGGTGGAAGCTGCTGGGCCGCAACAAGCGCACCGTCACGCTCGACCTCTCCACCCCCGGCGGCCGCGACGTGCTGCTGCGCCTCGCGGCCGGCGCCGACGTCGTGGTCGAGAACTTCCGCCCCGGGACGCTGGAGAGGTGGGGCCTGGGCTGGTCCGAGCTGAGCGCCGCCAACCCCGGCCTGGTGCTGGCCCGGGTCACCGGCTTCGGGCAGTTCGGCCCGTACGCGCACCGCCCCGGCTTCGGCACCCTCGCCGAGGCCATGAGCGGGTTCGCCGCCATCACCGGCGAGCCGGCCGGGCCCCCGACCCTCCCGCCGTTCGGCCTCGCCGACTCGATCGCCGCGCTGACCACCGCGTACGCCGTCATGACCGCGCTCGCCGCGCGCACCCGCACCGGCCGCGGCCAGGTGGTCGACCTCGCCATCATCGAGCCGATCCTGACCGTGCTCGGCCCGCACCCCCTCTGGTACGACCAGCTCGGCTACGTCCAGCCGCGGACCGGCAACCGTTCGACCAACAACGCGCCGCGCAACACCTACCGCACCGCCGACGGCCGCTGGCTCGCGGTGTCGACCTCGGCCCAGTCCGTCGCGGAGCGGGTGATGCACCTGGTCGGCCGCCCGGACCTGATCGCCGAGCCCTGGTTCGCGACCGGCACCGGCCGCGCCCAGCACGCCGACGAGCTCGACGAGGCGGTCGGCGGCTGGATCGCCCGCCACAAGTCCGACGAGGTGGTCACCGCCTTCGAGGAGGCCCAGGCGGCGGTGGCCCCGGTGTACGACGTGCGCGACGTGATGGCCGACCCGCAGTTCGCCGCCCTGGACACGGTCACCGAGGTCCAGGACCCCGAACTCGGCCCGATCCGCATGCAGAACGTCCTCTTCCGGCTCTCCGAGACCCCCGGCGGGATCCGCTGGGCGGGCCGCCCGCACGGCGCCGACACCGACGCCGTCCTGGCCGAACTGGGCCTGTCCGCCGCCGAGATCGCCGCCCTGCGCGAGGCGGGCTCGCTGTGACCGCCGACCCGGCGCCGCGCGCCGCCCGCCCGGCCCCGCCGTCCCCGGCCGTGCCGGCCGGGGCCGCCGCCCACCCCACCTGGCTGACCTGGCTGTACGCGCCCGGGGACCGGCCCGAGGTGGTCGCCAAGGCCCTGCTGTCGGGCGCGGACGTGGTGATCGTCGACCTGGAGGACGGGGTGGCGCCCGACCGCAAGCCGTACGCCCGCGAAGCCACGGCCGAGCTGCTCGGCGCACGGCCCCCGGTGCCCGTCCACGTCCGGGTGAACCCGCTCGGCTCCCCCTGGTTCGACGCCGACCTGGCCGCCCTCGGCGCCGCCCGGGGCCTGTCCGGCCTGCGGCTGCCCAAGGTGGTCGACCCGGCCGAGGTCGTCGGGGTCGCCGAGCGCACCGGCGGCACGGCCCTGTACGCGCTGCTCGAATCGGCCCTCGGCATCGAGCGGGCGTACGCCATCGCCCGCTCCCACCCCGCCCTGCGCGGGCTCGCGCTGGGCGAGGCGGACCTGCGGGCCGACCTCGGGGTCACGGCGGAGGCGGGCCTGGACTGGCCGCGCTCGCGGGTGGTCGTGGCGGCCCGGGCCGCGGGCCTGGCCCCGCCGGCCCAGTCCGTCCACCCCGACCTGCGCGACCTCGACGGCCTCGCGGCCTCCTGCGCCCGCGGCCGGGCGCTCGGCTTCCTCGGCCGGGCCGCGATCCACCCGCGCCAGCTGCCGGTGATCGAGCGGGCGTACCTGCCGACGGCGGCCGAGGTGACGGCGGCCGAGGAGGTGGTCGCGGCGGGCGCCGCCGGTGGCGCCACCTCGCTGCCCGACGGCCGGTTCGTCGACCCGGCCGTGGTCGCGGGCGCCCGCCGCGTCCTCGCCCTCGCCGCCCGGGGAACGGCCCGGACGTCTCCTGCGGCCACGACGGAGGAGGGGGTGGGGCCCGCCTGACGACGGGTCCCACCCCCTCCTGCGCCCGCGCGTCCGGCCGCGTCAGTTGGTGAAGTACATGTACTGCCAGGACGAGAGCGTCGTGGTGTTCACGTAGTCGCCCGAGGCGTTGTTGACGTACCCCGAGCGGACCCGGGCGCGGATGCCCGACGCGTTGGGGGCGCCGAACCGGACGGCGACCTTGCCGTTGGGGGCCAGCGCGAAGAACTCCGGGTTCGCCGGGTACCAGCGCCCGCCCGAGTAGACCTCGAGCTCGAAGCGCGCCTTGCGCCCCGGGTAGTAGGTCATGGTGCTGGTCGCGATCGGCGAGGTGGTCTTGCGGAACCAGCGGTACGGGACGCTGCCGATGTTGCCCCACTTGTAGTGGCCGCTGAGCGTGGTGGCGACCTTGACCCTCGCCAGCCCGGTCACCGTCACCTTCTTCGGCGCGTAGCGGGCGTCACCGGCGAAGGACGCGACCACGGTGGTGTCCCGGGTCATCGTCAGCTTGACCCCGATGTTGCCGCGGGCGTCCACCAGGGCCCGGTGCACGAGCTTGTTCGGCCTGTCGCCCCCGTAGGGATCGGCCCACAGCTCGACCGTGCGGTTCTTGTACGTCGCGCCCAGGTGCGCGATGAACCAGACCTGCGCGCCGTAGTCGAAGGTCTTGTTGTTGTTGGAGAGGGTCAGCGTGGTCGCGGCCCGCGACACGGTCACCGGGAACGAGGCCTTGGCGGGGGCGTACGCGGCGTCGCCGGCGTAGCCGACCTGGTAGGTGACCTTGCCGCCGGCGGGCGGGGTGTCCTTGACCGTGAACGCGCCCTTCGCGTCCACCTTCACCGGGGCCAGCACCTTGCCCTGCGGGGACTCCAGGTCGGTCCGGGTGACCGACACCGGCGTCCCGGCGGGCAGCGGCAGGCTCGCGCCGATCTTGCCCGTCAGGGTGAGCGCGGCACCGCGCGTCGCGGTGGCCGGCCCGGTCAGGGTGGCCGTGGTGACGTACTGGCGGGGGTCGGTGAGCACCCGCAGCGCGGTGGTCGGGGTGGTCCAGTTGTCGTTCACGGCGAACAGGGTGCTGCCGGCCGGCGCCCAGGCGAGGCCGCGCCGGGCCAGGCCGTACTGGGGGAAGAGCTTGCGCAGGCTGGCCGGCTTGCCGGCGCCCTGGGTGAACACGGCGAGGTCGGGGTCGTCCGAGAAGCCCCTGGTGCCGGCGGCGACGGTGCCGTCGGGCGCGACGGCGACGCTGCTCGGCTCGTCCACCAGCGGGTAGAAGCCGACCTGCTTCAGGTCGGAGAGCTGGTACTCGACGATCCCCTTGGCCGAGCCGGCCACGACGAGGCGCGTGCCGTCCGGGGTGAAGTCGGCGTCGTACCAGAAGCCGCCCTTGTCGTCCTGGACGCTCACCACGGGAGCGGCACCGGTGGTGTCGTAGACGACGACCGGGCCGGAGCTGATGCCGTGGTCGAGGGCGACGAGCTTGCCGGGCGCCTTGGGGTCGGTGCGCAGCAGCGGCGGGGTGGCGAAGTCGTGCCCGGCCTGCTGGTCGTCGTAGGTGGTGGTGACGGGCCCGTCCGGACCGCTCGGGTCGATCGAGCCGAGCCCGGAGCTCCACTGGTCTCCGAAGGAGAACCAGATGCGGCCGTTCTCGCCGGCCGCGACCTGGGACGGCTCGCTGCCCGCACCGGTGGGGTACGAGGCGGTGACCTCGAGCGTGGCCGTGTCGACGGCCACGACCTTGTCGGCGTAGCGGACGGCGGCGTAGAGCGTGGCCGAGTCGGCGCTCAGCGCGAGGTCGCTGACGCCCCGCAGACCGGTGACCGTGCCGACGGTCCGGCCGGCGTAGTCGGTGACGAGGATGCCGTCGCCGCTCTTGTCGCCGAGGAAGAGCCGGTGGTGCACGCCGTCGACGACGGTGTCGCTGAAGCCGCTGACGGGCACGTCGGCACGGCTGTCGGCGACGGCCGGACCGGCCGCGAGCACGGCGGAGCCGAAGACGGCCGCGAGGGTGACCGCGGCCGTGAAGGTGCGCGTACGCACGATGTGGATACCCCCCTGGAAGTCCCGCCCGAGGGGCGGGTGACACGACACGGCCCGCCGCCCGGGGCGCGGCCGCCCCGGCGGGGGCGGGGCGCGGGTGCACGACCGTGCCCGCAGGCTACGACATCGCCCGCGGGCCGCCGACAGGGGGCCACCCGGTCGGGGAAATGCTTTGCGGACGGCCGGCCCGGCCCCGGATGCTGGTCCGATGCCGGGACAGGGGAAGCGCAAGCGCAAGCGGGAGCGGGAACGCGCCCGGGCCGAGGCCGCCCGGCCCACCGGGCGCTGGCAGCGGGTCTGGGAGGGGGACTCCGACGCGGAGCTGCGGGCCGTCGTCCGGCGGCTGTACGCCGAGGACCCGGACCTGGCCCCCGACGACCTGCGCATCGACATGTTCTGCGGCCGCCTGGTCAACCCGACGGGCTACGCGGTGAGCCTCTTCGTGCCGGACCCGGTGGTCTGACCGGCCCCGGTGGGGGCGGCGCTCGGTTCCGGAAACGCCGCAGGCCCGCCGGGTGGGCGGGCCTGCGGGGAGCCGGGTGGGCTCAGGGGCTCAGCGGCTCAGAGCTTCTTGGCCGCCGGTGCGGCGTCCTCCGCCTCGGCGGACGGCGTCTGGTCCGCGTCCGCGGAGTCCTGCGGCTCGTCCTTCGCCGCGGCGTCGTCGGCGGCGGCGTCCGCCTTCGGCCCGTCGCCCTCGGCGTCCGCGTCCTTGGCGTCCTTCGCGTCCTTCGCGTCCGCCGCACCGGCTTCGGCGTCGGCGTCGGCCCCGTCCGTGCGGTCGGCCTGGTCGGCCTTCGCGTCCGGGGCGTCGGCGGCCGGCTCTGCGGAGCCCTCGCCGTCCGACGAGGGACCGCGGCCCGGACGGACGTCCGGCTCGACGACCTCCTCGCGGCCCGGCCGCAGCCGCGCCGAGACCACGAAGTACACGACCGCCAGGACGAAGACCACGATCGCGGTCCACACGTTCAGGCGCAGCCCCAGCACGTGGTGCGCCTCGTCGACGCGCAGGTACTCGGTCCAGACGCGCCCCGCGCAGTACGCCGCGACGTACAGGGCGAAGGCCCGGCCGTGGCCCAGCTTGAAGCGCCGGTCGGCCCAGATCACGAGCAGGGCGACGCCCACGCACCACAGCGACTCGTACAGGAACGTCGGGTGGTAGGTGCCGGCGACCCGGTTCGGGCCCTCGCTGATCTCCAGCGCCCACGGCACGTCGGTGGCGCGGCCGTACAGCTCCTGGTTGAACCAGTTGCCCCAGCGGCCGATCGCCTGGGCCAGCGCGATGCCGGGCGCGAGGGCGTCGGCCCAGGCCGGCAGCGGGATGCCCCGGCGGCGGCAGCCGATCCAGGCGCCGACGGCGCCGAGGGCGATCGCGCCCCAGATGCCGAGGCCGCCCTCCCAGATCTTGAAGGCGTCGACCCAGTTCTCACCCTCGCTGAAGTACAGCTGGTAGTCGGTGATCACGTGGTACAGACGCCCGCCGACGAGGCCGAAGGGCACGGCCCAGACGGCGATGTCGGCGACCGTGCCCGGCTTTCCGCCGCGCGCGATCCAGCGCTTGTTGCCGAGCCAGACGGCGACGAAGACGCCGATGATGATGCAGAACGCGTAGCCGCGCAGCGGGATCGGTCCGAGGTGGATCACGCCGGTCGACGGGCTGGGGATGAAGGCAAGTTCCATGGCAGGACCGACGGTACCCTGCCGCCCCGTGGCCAGGGCAAGCCGCCCGGCAACGTCCCGGCAAAAGGGCGGTGCCGGCCCCGGCCGCACATCGCCCGTACGCGGCCCTTTGGGGACGTACGGGCGACCGGAGAGCGGCCGGGGTGGCCGGAGTGACCGCTGCGGCGGGGCCGGAGCCGCCGGCTCAGCCCTGGGCGGCCTTCGCCTCCACCAGTTCCTTCAGCTTCTGGGGGGTGACCGGGTTGGCCTGGTCGGCGAAGAGGTCCTTGCCGTTCAGCTGCACGGTCGGGGTCCCGCGGAAGTTGCCGGCCCGGAAGGCGTCGTACGACTTCTTCACCCAGCTGTTGTGCTCGCCGTCCTTCACGCACTGGCGGAACGCGTCCGAGTCGAGCCCGGGCACGCGTTCCGCCAGCTCCAGCAGCTTCGCGGTGCTCGCGTACGCGTCCTGCGTCTCCGGCGGCTGGTTCTGGAAGAGCACGTCGTGGTAGGCGCGGTACTTGCCGGCGTCCTGCGCGCAGGCGGCCGCGTTGGCCGCGTTCAGGGAGCCGCTGCCGCCCATGTTGCCGTCGATCAGCGTCACCAGGTGGTACTCGGCCTTGAGGAGGCCCTTGTCCTCCAGCTGGTGGATCGTGTCGCGGTAGTTGGTCTCGAACGACTTGCAGGCCGGGCAGCGGAAGTCCTCCCAGACCACGAGCGTGGACTTGGCGCCGTCCTTGCCGGTCTGGATGGCGAGCGCGTCCTTGCCGACCGCGCCCGAGGGGGCGACGACGGGGCCGGCCGAGGACGAGCCGTCGTCCTTGCCCGCGTTCGCCGCGATGATCCCGACGACCGCGGCCAGCCCGAGTACGCCGACCACCGCCGAGGTCACGATCAGGGTCCGCCGGCGCTTGTCCCTGGCCCTCTGCCGCTCGCGCTCCTGGGCGAGGCGCTCGCGGGCAGATCGTTTCGCTTCCGAATTCTCGCTCACGTCCAGCGAAACGAACCGGGGAGGCACTCGCGTGCCTCCCCGGTCCCAGTTCCACCCGTACGGACTAAAAGTCCGCCGTACGGGTCAGTAGCTCCGCTCCCGCGGCACGGCCGAACGCCTAGCCGCGCCGCACTCCCGCCGCCAGCTCGGCGGCCAGCTCGCGCACCGCCACCAGGCCCGCGGCCTCGTCCGGGGCGTCGAGCATGCGCTTGACGAACGCCGAGCCCACGATCACCCCGTCGGCGAACGAGGCGACCTCCTTCGCCTGCTCGGCGTTGGAGACGCCCAGACCCACGCACACCGGCAGTTCGGTGGTGGCGCGGGTGCGCCGCACCAGGTCCTGGGCCTGCTCGCCGACGGACTCGCGGGTGCCGGTGACGCCCATCAGCGAGGCGGCGTACACGAAGCCGGAACCGGCCCGCGTGATGGTGGCGAGCCGCTCGTCCTTGCTGCTCGGCGCCACGACGAAGACGGTGGCCAGGCCGTGCTTCTCGGCGTGCTCGCGCCACAGCGCGGACTCCTGGACCGGCAGGTCGGGCAGGATGCAGCCGGCCCCGCCGGCGGCCGCCAGCTCGGCGGTGAAGCGCTCGACGCCGTAGCGGTCGATGGGGTTCCAGTACGTCATGACCAGGACCGGGGCGCCGGTGGCCGCGTGGGCCTCGCGCACCGTCCGGAACACGTCGGCGATCTTCACGCCGCCGCGCAGGGCGATGTCGTCGGCGGTCTGGATGACCGGGCCGTCGAGGACCGGGTCGGAGTGCGGCAGGCCGACCTCGACGACGTCGGCGCCACCGGCGATGACGGCCTTGACGGCCTCGATGCCGCCGTCGACGGTCGGGAAGCCGGCCGGGAGGTAGGCGATGAGGGCGGCCCGGTCCTCGGACGCGGCCTTGGCGAGCGTGTCGCTCAGCAGCTGGACGCGCCCGGTCTGCTCGTTGGCGCTCACTTGGTCTCCCCCTCGGCGCTCGCGTTGTCGTACAGGCCGAAGTAGCGGGCGGCCGTGTCCATGTCCTTGTCGCCGCGGCCGGACAGGTTGACCACGATCAGACCGTCCTTGCCCAGCTCCTTGCCCAGGTCGAGGGCGCCGGCCAGGGCGTGGGCGCTCTCGATGGCCGGGATGATGCCCTCGGTGCGCGACAGCAGGCGCAGCGCCTGCATGGCCGCGTCGTCGGTGACGGCCCGGTACTCGCCGCGCCCGATGTCCTTGAGGTAGGCGTGCTCGGGGCCGATGCCCGGGTAGTCGAGGCCGGCCGAGATCGAGTACGGCTCGGTGATCTGGCCCTCCTCGTCCTGGAGGACGTAGGAGCGGGAGCCGTGCAGGATGCCCGGCTCGCCGGCGGTGAGGGTGGCGGCGTGCTCGCCGCTCTCCACGCCGTGGCCGGCCGGCTCGAAGCCGACGAGGCGGACGTCGGCGTCCGGGACGAAGGCGTGGAAGAGGCCGATGGCGTTGGAGCCGCCGCCGACGCAGGCCGCCACCGCGTCCGGGAGGCGCCCGGCGCGCTCCAGGATCTGGCGGCGCGCCTCGACGCCGATGACCCGGTGGAAGTCGCGGACCATGGCGGGGAAGGGGTGCGGGCCGGCGACCGTACCGAAGAGGTAGTGCGTCCGGTCGACGTTGGCCACCCAGTCGCGGAACGCCTCGTTGATGGCGTCCTTCAGGGTGCGCGAGCCGGACTTCACGGCGATGACCTCGGCGCCGAGCATGCGCATGCGGGCCACGTTGAGGGCCTGCCGCTGGGTGTCGATCTCACCCATGTAGATGACGCACTCGAGGCCGAACAGGGCGCAGGCGGTGGCGGTGGCGACGCCGTGCTGGCCGGCGCCGGTCTCGGCGATGACGCGGGTCTTGCCCATGCGCTTGGTGAGCAGCGCCTGGCCCAGCACGTTGTTGATCTTGTGCGAGCCGGTGTGGTTGAGGTCCTCCCGCTTGAGGAAGATCCGGGCGCCGCCGGCGTGCTCGGCGAACCGGGGCACGTCGGTGAGGGCGCTCGGCCGGCCGGTGTAGTTGACCATCAGGTCGTTGAGCTCGGCGGCGAAGGCCGGGTCGTTCTTGGCCTTCTCGTACTCGACGGCGACCTCGTCGACGGCGGCGACGAGGGCCTCGGGGATGAACTTGCCGCCGAAGTCTCCGAAGTAACCCTCGGAGTTCGGGACCTGCCCCTGGTGGTCGGGGATGAAGAACTCGCTGGACATGGCCAGTACCAGTACCTCTCGGAAGCAATGGGTGATGTCACCGTATGCGCCGTTCCGCCCGGCAGCCGCGCACCTCGACGGTACGCGCCGTCAGCCGGGTCGCGGGGAGAGCCGTCGTCCGGGTGCGCAGGTCCGCGACCGGCCGCACGGGGGCGGCCCGGTACCCGCCGTCGGCGGCGCACCGCGCGCGGCGGTACGGCGCCGGCGCACGCCGCGCGGAGGGTGCGCGGGAGCTCGGCGGGGGGCCCGGGGCCCGTGGGGCACGGCGGGACGCTGCGGGTGCGGCGGGGCGCGCCGTCCCGGCGGAGCGGTACGGCGGGCGGCCCCGTCCCGGCGGTGCGGGACGGCGGCGGCTGTTACGCGCGGCGCAGCGTCAGGGACGCCATCGCATGCCGTTGACCTGTCCCGGCTCCGAGCCCAGGATGTAGCGGACCCGGCGGCCGAGGACACGGCGGGCCGGGGCGCGGCAGCCGCGCGGCTTGCAGCCGCGGGCGAGCGGGGCGTGCGGGTCGCGCGCCGGGGCCGCCGCGAGCACGCCGGCCAGCCCCGAGCGGTGGCTCGGGGTGGGGCGGCGGGCGGCGCGGCGGGCGGAGTGCACGGTCGGGGTCAGCTCCTGCCGTGCCGCAGAGCGGGGTGGGCGCCGGCGGCGACGAGGTCGGCCACTGCGGACTTGGGGTCGCGGCCGGTCACCAGGGACTCGCCGACGAGCACGGCGTCGGCGCCCTGGTTGGCGTACGCGATGAGGTCGTGCGGGCCGCGGATGCCGGACTCGGCCACCTTGACGATGTGGGCCGGGATCTCGGGGACGACGCGCTCGAAGGTGCCGCGGTCGACCTCGAGGGTCTTGAGGTTGCGGGCGTTCACGCCGATGATCTTGGCGCCGGCGGCCACCGCGCGCTCGACCTCATCCTCGTCGTGCACCTCGACGAGCGGGGTGAGGCCGATGGACTCGGCCCGCTCGATGAGGGAGACGAGGGCCTCCTGCTCCAGGGCCGCCACGATGAGCAGCGCGAGGTCGGCGCCGTACGCGCGGGCCTCCCACAGCTGGTACGCGGTGACGATGAAGTCCTTGCGCAGGATCGGGATGTCGACCCGGGCGCGGACGGCCTCCAGGTCGGCCAGCGAACCGCCGAAGCGGCGCTGCTCCGTGAGGACGGAGATGACGGCGGCGCCGCCGGCCTCGTAGTCGGCCGCCAGGCCCGCGGGGTCGGCGATCGCGGCCAGCGCGCCCTTGGAGGGGCTGGAGCGCTTGACCTCGCAGATGACCCGCACGCCGTCGCCGCGCAGGGCCGCGACGCCGTCCTTGGCCTGGGGCGCCTTGGCGGCACGCTCCTTGAGCTCGTCGAGGCTCACGCGGGCCTGCCGTTCGGCAAGGTCTTCGCGGACCCCTTCGATGATCTCGTCGAGCACACTCACGCGAGCGGCCCCCTTCCGGGTACGAAGCTGGTCGGGCTGTTCAAGGTCAGCACTGCCATGCTAGCCCGCCATGGGCCGCAGCTTCGCACGGCGTAGGCGCAGTCCCACCACCTGGACATGCGGAATCCGCACCTCAGGGCGCCAGCGCGGCACCGAAGGGCAGGTTCCGGATCACGGAGAAGACCAGGGCCAGGGCCCCCAGGGCCCACCAGTGGACCGGTTTCAGGGCGATCCGCGGGGCCGGCTTCCCCCGGACCGTGCGGACCAGCCAGACGGCGGTGTAGGCCGCGAAGCAGAAGTAGCCGACCACGGCCATCGCGTTCGCCCCGAGGGCGGTCGGCAGATCGCCGTGGGCGAACGCGTACGCGCTGCGCAGCCCGCCGCACCCGGGGCACAGCACGCCGGTCAGCCGGAAGAGCGGGCAGACGGGGTAGTGGCCGGGCTGGTTCGGGTCGACGGAGCCCACGTACGCGAAGGCGGCCGCGGCCCCCGCGAGCAGCGTCAGCGGTACCGCGGCGCGGCGGGCGCGGGACCCGGGCTCCCGCGCGGGAGCGGGAGCGGGAACGGGTGGGGGCGGGGGTGGCGGGGCCGGGTGCGGCGGGGTCGGTGAGGCGTCCACGCCGTGATTGTGCCCGGGTACGCCGGAAGGCGCAGCCCACGCGGGGGCTGCGCCTTCCGGGAGTACGCCGTCGGGGCGCGTACGGCCGACCGGGTCGGTCACGCCTCGGAGCGGGCCTGCGCGACGGAGACGGGGCTCGGCTTCTGGCCCAGGCCCGCGGCGCGCATGGCCATGCCGACGACACCGCCGAGCACGACGACGCCCATGCCGGCCCAGAAGCCGATCGGCTCGGCCATCACCATGAAGACCGACGCGATGCAGAAACCGATGAAGGCGATGGTGACACCGGTCCAGGCGGCCGGGGTGTGTCCGTGGCTGCTGCCCGCCATGAATTGCTCCTCGTTGCTCTGTCGAACGTGCTGAGTCGAACGCTCGGATGCCATTGTCACGCACGCCGGCCCTGTGCGGTGCGCCGGGGTGGCGATCAGTTGACGGTGGGTTGGGGGGTGCTGTGGGCCGGTCGGGGGTGGGGTCCGCGGGGTGCGGGGCGTGGTGCCGTCCATGGGTTGGGGGGTGGGCCCGCTTCGTGGGGCCGCCCCGTGGTGTGTGGGTCCCCTCGCCTCTTGACCCGCCATGGCCTGCAGGCCCTGCGGCAGGCCCACCCCTGGGGCTTCGGGGCCTTCGGCCCTGGCCTACGGCCACCCCAGGCCCGGGCCCGCCTCCGGACCAGCCTGCCATGGCGCCTCAAGAGGCTGCCCCACACACCACGGGGCGGCACTCTCTTGAGGTGGTGACCCGGGGTCGGGCAGGTCAGGCGCCGGTGGGGTCCTCGCCGCGGTCGAGGGCCTTCCAGAGGTCCTCGGGGCGGTCCGGGTCCACGACCGGGGCCTTGCGGGCGCCGCGCGGGCCGGCGTCGCGCTCGTAGCGGCCGCCCATGGCCGGCCAGTGGTGGCCGTAGCGCAGCGCCAGCAGGCCGGCGAGCAGGATCAGCACCGCGCCGGCCGCGGTCACGTAGGGCCAGGCGGTGTGGGTGAGCCCGGCGACGGTCGCGGCGGTGTCGGCGGTGGTCCGGGCGGCCTCGTGGTCCAGCGCGGAGCGGTCGGAGGCGCCGAGGAACGCCGCCAGCGCGGCACCGGCTCCGGAGAGCGCCAGCAGCCCCGAGACGAGGGCCCGGCCGGCGCCCCGTACCGCGAACACGGCCACGAGGGCGGCCAGGCCCACGATCGCCAGGGCCGCGGGGACACCGGTGACGGTCTGGCCGTCGGCGGTCAGCGGAAGCGTTCCGCCACCGATCGCGGCCGTGCCGCGGGCCCAGGTCCGGCCGGAGGCCAGGAGGACGACGGTGGCGCCGAGGGCACCCAGGAGCAGGGCGACGGCGACGCTGCGGCGGCTGCTCGGCGGGGTGCTGCGCGGGGCGGTTCGGGGGTGGGGTACGGCACTCACGTACCCCACTATCCCCTACCGCTCCCGCGGCCGGGCGGGGGGCTCGGCCGGCGTACGGCCCGGGGCGTCCGGGTCGGGCCCGGTCCGGTGTCCCGGCCGGGCCCGCCGGACCAACGGCTCGGCGGCTCGGCGGCTCGGCGGCTCAGCGGCTCAGCGGCTCAGCGGCTCAGCGGCTCAGCCGGTTGGCGGCGGCCACCGCGCGCAGCACGGCCGCGGCCTTGTTGCGGCACTCGGTGTCCTCGGCGACCGGGTCCGAGTCGGCCACGACGCCCGCGCCGGCCTGGACGTAGGCCGTGCCGTCGCGCAGCAGGGCGGTGCGGATGGCGATGGCGGTGTCGGAGTCGCCGGCGAAGTCGAGGTACCCGACGCAGCCCCCGTACAGGCCGCGCCGCGAGGGCTCCAGCTCCTCGATGATCTGCATGGCGCGCGGCTTGGGCGCGCCGGACAGGGTGCCGGCCGGGAAGCAGGCGGTGAGCACGTCGAAGGCGGTCCGGCCCTCCGCCACCTGGCCGGTGACGGTGGACACGATGTGCATGACGTGCGAGTACCGCTCGATCGACATGAAGTCGACGACCTCGACGGAGCCCGGCTCGCAGACCCGGCCCAGGTCGTTGCGGCCGAGGTCGACGAGCATGAGGTGCTCGGCACGCTCCTTGGGGTCGGCCAGCAGCTCCTCGGCGAGGGCCTGGTCCTCCTGCGGGGTGGCGCCCCGGTGCCGGGTGCCGGCGATGGGGTGGACCATGGCGCGGCCGTCCTCGACCTTGACCAGCGCCTCGGGGCTGGATCCGACGACGTCGAAGCCCTCGAAGCGGAAGAGGTACATGTACGGGGACGGGTTGGTGGCGCGCAGCACCCGGTAGACGTCGAGCGCGGAGGCGTGGCAGGGGGTCTCGAACCGCTGCGAGGGCACGACCTGGAAGGCCTCGCCGGCGCGGATGCGCTCCTTCACGTCCTCGACGGCCTCCTGGTACGCCGGGCCGCCCCACAGCGCCGAGTACTCGGGCAGCTCGGCGGCCGGCAGCGGGGCCGGGGTGTAGGGGGCGGGGCGGGCGAGGTCCGCCTCCATGGCGTCGAGGCGGGCGACGGCGTCGGCGTACGCCTCGTCCACGCCGGTGTCGAGGTCGTTGTGGTTGATCGCGTTGGCGATTAGCAGGACCGTGCCGTCCCAGTGGTCGAGGACCGCGAGGTCGGAGGTGAGGAGCATGGTCAGCTCGGGCAGCTGGAGGTCGTCGCGGCCGTGCTCGCCGATGCGCTCCAGGCGGCGGACGATGTCGTAGCCGAGGTAGCCCACCATGCCGCCGGTGAACGGCGGGAGTCCCTGCGCGAGGTCGCGGGGGGTGTGGAGGGCCTCGACGGTGGCGCGCAGGGCCTCCAGCGGGTCGCCTTCGGTGGGGACGCCGACGGGGGCGGTTCCGGTCCAGTGGGCCTGGCCGTCACGGGCGCTGAGGGTGGCGGAGCTGCGGACGCCGACGAAGGAGTAGCGGGACCAGGAACGGCCGTTCTCGGCGGACTCCAGGAGGAACGTGCCCGTGCGCTCGGCGGCGAGCTTGCGGTACAGGGCGACCGGGGTGTCGCCGTCGACGAGCAGCTTGCGGGTGACGGGGATGACGCGGCGGTCGGCCGCCAGCTTGCGGAACGTCTCGAGATCCATGGCGGGTGGTCCTGTCTACTCTGCGGGGGCGGCCAGCGGCAGCACGTCGGCGTCGAAGCAGGTGCGGGCCCCGGTGTGGCAGGCGGCGCCCACCTGGTCGACCTTGACCAGGACGGTGTCGGCGTCGCAGTCGAGCGCGACGGACTTCACGTGCTGGACGTGGCCGGACGTGTCTCCCTTGACCCAGTACTCGTTCCGGCTGCGCGACCAGTAGGTGCACCGCCCGGTGGTCAGGGTGCGGTGCAGCGCCTCGTCGTCCATCCAGCCGAGCATCAGCACCTCGCCGGTGTCGTACTGCTGGGCGATGGCGGGGACGAGGCCGTCGGCGGACCTCTTGAGGCGGGCGGCGATGGCCGGATCGAGGTCGCTGGTCACGCGGGGGGTGCTCATGGGGCCATTCTGCCGCCTGGCGGGGGGCCGTCCCGCCGTCGTCCGACTGGTGGTCAGGTGCGGGAGCGGCCGCGCCGCCCGGGCGGCCCCGGAGGGGGCGGACGTCGGCGGAGGCGGTGCCCGCGGTGACGGCGAGCACGGCGACCGCCGGCGTGGCCGCCCACCGGGCGCCACCGGGCGGGGCGGCGCGTGCCGTCCGCGGCGGGCAGGGACGTGCGCAGGGGCAGGATGGTCTCCCCCCGTCGTGGTGGGCGCGGTCGCGCCCCGGGAAGGGCCCGGCGTATGGCTGTGTCGGCCGGCCGGAGCCCCGGGCAGCGTACGGAGGCCCGCCCGCCGGACGCGGCCGGACGCGGAACGGCTCCGCCGTCGGCATGAGGCCCGGCCGCGCGGGCGGACCACTGCGGCTACGCCGAAGAGGGCGACCGCCTAGGCTGGCCGCCATGTCTACCCATGCGAAGCGTGAACGACTGCTGCTGGCCGATCTGTTGGAGCAGGCCGGACCGGACGCGCCGACCCTGTGCGAGGGCTGGCGGACCCGGGACCTGGCCGCGCACGTGGTGGTGCGGGAGCGGCGCCCGGACGCGGCGGGCGGCCTGCTGCTGAACGTGCTCAGGACGCGGCTGGACCAGGCGATGGCGGAGTACACCGCGAAGCCGTACGAGGAGCTGATCCAGCTCATCAGGACGGGTCCGCCGAAGATGTCGGTGTACGCGGTGAAGCAGATCGACGAGGCCGCGAACGCGGTGGAGTTCTACGTGCACGCCGAGGACGTGCGGCGGGCGCAGCCCGACTGGAGCCCGCGGGAGCTGGACCCGGTGTTCTCGGACTCGCTGTGGGCGCGGCTGGAGAAGCTCGCGCGGCTGACGGGTCGGAAGTCCCCGGTGGGCCTGGTCCTGCGTCGGCCGAACGGGCAGACGGCGGTGGCCCACAAGGGCACGCCGGTCGTCACCGTCACCGGCGAGCCGGGCGAGCTGACGCTGTTCTGCTTCGGGCGGCAGGAGGCGGCGCACGTGGAGCTGGACGGCGACAAGACCGCGGTCGCCCGCCTGACCCAGGCGCAGCTGGGCATCTGAGCGGTCCACCGCCGCACGCGGGGTGCGCGCGGCGGTGGGGCCCGCCCGGTTCAGTCGCCCTTCGGCGCAATCTGATCATGGGAATGCCCGGTCGGACCTTCCCGATGGCGGCGAAGTCGTCGTCCACGTGCAGCACGGTGAGCCGGTGCTGCTGGGCCGTGAGGGCGATGAGGATGTCCGTCGGCGAAAGGCCCGCGATGGTGGCCGATGGCCACGAGGTCCCGCTGGACGGCGATGACCTTCTGCCAGGGATCCTCCAGCGCCGGAACCCGGCCGAAGGTCTGTCCGAGCATGGTCGTGAAGGGTTCGAAGTCCCTCTCGGCACGGAGGCTCCGGAAGACGCGCGAGGCCCCGGCCCTCAGGGGCCGGGGCCTGCGCGTCGGCGGAAGGTCAGCGGACCGGGTGGCCGGCCGTCCGCAGGGCGTCCTTGACCTGGGAGATCCGCAGGTCGCCGAAGTGGAACACGGACGCGGCCAGGACCGCGTCGGCGCCCGCCGCGACGGCCGGCGGGAAGTCCGCCAGCTTGCCCGCGCCTCCGGAGGCGATGACCGGGACGGTGACGTGCTTGCGCACCGCCGCGATCATCTCGATGTCGTAGCCGTCCTTGGTGCCGTCGGCGTCCATCGAGTTGAGCAGGATCTCGCCGGCGCCCAGCTCGGCCGCCCGGTGGGCCCACTCGACGGCGTCCAGGCCGGTGCCCCGGCGGCCGCCGTGCGTGGTGACCTCGAAGGAGCCGGTGGCGGTGCGGCGGGCGTCGACCGAGAGCACCAGCACCTGGCGGCCGAACCGCTCCGCGATCTCCTGGATGAGCTCGGGGCGGGCGATGGCCGCGGTGTTGACGCCGACCTTGTCGGCGCCGGCGCGCAGCAGCTTGTCCACGTCCTCGGCGGTGCGCACGCCGCCGCCGACGGTCAGCGGGATGAAGACCTGCTCGGCGGTGCGGCGCACCACGTCGTAGGTGGTCTCGCGGTTGCCCGAGGAGGCGGTGATGTCGAGGAAGGTCAGCTCGTCGGCGCCCTCGGCGTCGTAGAGCTTGGCCATCTCGACGGGGTCGCCCGCGTCGCGCAGGTTCTGGAAGTTGACGCCCTTGACGACCCGGCCGTTGTCCACGTCCAGGCAGGGGATGACCCGTACGGCCAGCGTCATGACGGTGCTCCTTCGGGGCCCCGGAGGGCCTCTACTTCTACTTCGACCAGGATGCGCGGGTCGACGAAGCCCTCGACGACCATGAGGGTGCAGACCGGCCGGACGGAGTCGAAGAGCTCCTTGTGGGCCCGGCCGACCTCGTCGATGTCGCGCACGTGGGTCAGGTACAGACGGGTACGGATGACGTCCTTAGGGCCGAGACCGAACTCGGCCAGTGCCTCGAAGGCGGTGCCGAAGGCGACCTTGGCCTGCTCGTACGGGTCGCCCTCGCCGTGCAGCACCGGGCCCTTGAAGGACGTGGTGCCGCCGACGAGGACGCGGTCCCCGGCCGCGACGGCGCGCGCGAAGCCGAAGACCTCCTCCCAGGGGCTGCCGCTCTGCACGTGCCGGACGCCGCTCATGAGGCGACCGCCTCCGCGACCGCGGAGAGGGCCTCCTCGAGCGTGAAGGCCTTGGCGTACAGGGCCTTTCCGACGATGGAGCCCTCGACGCCGAGCGGGACGAGCTCGGCGATGGCGCGCAGGTCGGCGAGCGAGGAGACGCCGCCGGAGGCGACCACCGGCTTGTCGGTGGCGGCGCAGACGTTGCGCAGCAGCTCCAGGTTGGGGCCGGTGAGCGTGCCGTCCTTGGCGATGTCGGTGACGACGTACCGGGCGCAGCCCTCGGAGTCGAGGCGGGCGAGCGTCTCGTACAGGTCGCCGCCGTCGCTGGTCCAGCCGCGGCCCTTGAGGGTGGTGCCGCGCACGTCGAGGCCGACGGCGATCTTGTCGCCGTGCTCGGCGATGACCTTGGCGACCCACTCGGGGGCCTCCAGGGCGGCGGTGCCGAGGTTGACGCGGGTGCAGCCGGTGGCCAGGGCCTTGGCGAGGGAGGCGTCGTCGCGGATGCCGCCGGAGAGCTCGACCTTGATGTCCATGGCGCGGGTGATCTCGGCGACCAGGTCACGGTTGTCACCGGTGCCGAAGGCGGCGTCGAGGTCGACGAGGTGCAGCCATTCGGCGCCGGCGGCCTGCCAGGCGAGGGCCGCCTGGAGCGGGGAGCCGTACGAGGTCTCCGTGCCGGACTCGCCGTGGACGAGGCGGACGGCCTGGCCGTCGCGGACGTCGACGGCGGGGAGGAGTTCGAGCTGCTTCACGGCTGCGGCCTTCTTCTCGTCCATCAGAGGGTACCGATCCAGTTGGTGAGGAGCTGTGCTCCGGCGTCGCCCGACTTCTCGGGGTGGAACTGCGTGGCCCACAGTGCGCCGTTCTCCACGGCCGCGACGAACGGCTCGCCGTGGGTGGCCCAGGTGACCTTGGGGGGCGAGATCCGGGGGTTGTGGAGCTCCAGGTTCCACTCGCGTACGCCGTACGAGTGCACGAAGTAGTACCGGGCGTCGGCGTCCAGGCCGGCGAACAGCTCGCTGTCGGCGGCCGCGTCGACGGTGTTCCAGCCCATGTGGGGCACGACCGGGGCCTTGAGCGGTTCGACCGTACCGGGCCACTCGTCGAGGCCCTCGGTCTCCACGCCGTGCTCGATGCCCCTCTCGAAGAGGATCTGCATGCCGACGCAGATGCCCATGACGGGGCGGCCGCCGGACAGCCGGCGACCGATGACCCAGTCGCCGCGGGCCTCCTTGAGGCCCTGCATGCAGGCGGAGAAGGCGCCGACGCCGGGGACGAGGAGTCCGTCGGCGTTCATGGCGCGGTCGAAGTCGCGGGTGATCTCGACGTCGGCGCCGACCCGGGCCAGCGCCCGCTCGGCGGAGCGGACGTTGCCGAAGCCGTAGTCGAAGACGACGACCTTCTTGGCGGTCTGTGCTGCGCTCATTCCCAGATTCCCTCGATGCGCAGGACTCCGGCGGCCAGCGCCAGCACGGAGCCGATGGCGAGCAGCACGACGACGCTCCTGGGCATCTGCTGCTTGTGGAAGGAGTAGACCCCGCCGGCCAGGAAGAGGCCGACGAGGATCAGGACGGTGGACAAGCCGTTCACGGTTAGAGGGCGCCCTTCGTCGAGGGCAGGATGCCGGCCGCGCGCGGGTCGCGCTCGCAGGCGTAGCGCAGGGCGCGGGCGAGGGCCTTGAACTGGCACTCCACGATGTGGTGGGCGTTGCGGCCGTACGGCACGTGCACGTGCAGGGCGATCTGCGCCTGGGCCACGAAGGACTCCAGGATGTGCCGTGTCATGGTGGTGTCGTACTCGCCGATCATCGGCGCCATCTTCTCGGGCTCGGTGTGCACGAGGTACGGGCGGCCGGAGAGGTCGACGGTGACCTGGGCGAGGGACTCGTCCAGGGGCACGGTGCAGTTGCCGAACCGGTAGATGCCGACCTTGTCGCCGAGCGCCTGCTTGAACGCGGCGCCGAGCGCGAGGGCGGTGTCCTCGATGGTGTGGTGCGAGTCGATGTGCAGGTCGCCGTCGGTCTTGACGGTGAGGTCGAACAGGCCGTGGCGGCCGAGCTGGTCGAGCATGTGGTCGTAGAAGCCCACGCCCGTCGACACGTCGACCTTGCCGGTGCCGTCGAGGTCTATCTCGACCAGGACCGAGGTCTCCTTGGTGGTGCGTTCCACCCGTCCGATGCGGCTCATGCCTGCTGCTCCTTCTTCAGTGCGCGAACCGCTTCCAGGAACGCGTCGTTCTCGGCCGGGGTGCCGGCGGTGACCCGCAGCCACCCGGGTACTCCGTTGTCCCGGACCAGGACGCCCCGGTCGAGGATCTGTTGCCAGGCGGTGTGGGAGTCCGCGAACTTCCCGAACTGCACGAAGTTCGCGTCGGACTCGGTGACCGCGTAGCCGATGGCGCGGAGCTCGTCGACCAGCCGGTCGCGCTCGGCCTTGAGCTGCTCGACGTAGCCGAGCAGGGTGTCGGTGTGCTCCAGGGCGGCCAGTGCGGTGGCCTGGGTGACGGCCGACAGGTGGTACGGCAGGCGCACCAGCTGCACGGCGTCGACGACCGCGGGGTGCGCCGCGAGGTAGCCCAGGCGCAGGCCGGCGGCGCCGAAGGCCTTGGACATGGTGCGCGAGACCACCAGGTTCGGGCGGCCCTCGATGAGGGGCAGCAGGGAGTCCCGGTGGCTGAACTCGACGTACGCCTCGTCCACGACCACCAGCGAGGGCCTGGCGGCCTGGGCCGCCTCGTAGAGGGCGAGGACGGTGTCGGCCTCGACCGCGGTGCCGGTGGGGTTGTTGGGGGAGGTGATGAACACGACGTCGGGGGCGTTCGCCGCGATGGCCTCGCGGGCGGCGTCCACGTCGATGGTGAAGTCCTCACGGCGCGGGCCGGAGATCCAGCCGGTGCCGGTGCCGCGGGCGATCAGGGCGTGCATCGAGTACGAGGGCTCGAAGCCGATCGCGGTGCGGCCCGGTCCGCCGAAGGTCTGCAGGAGCTGCTGGAGCACCTCGTTGGAGCCGTTGGCGGCCCAGACGTTCTCCTTGCCGACCGGGTGCTTCCCGGTGCGGGTGAGGTACTTCGCGAGCTCGGTGCGCAGCTCGACCGCGTCCCGGTCGGGGTAGCGGTTGAGGGTGCGGGCGGCTTCGGCGACCCGCTCGGCGATCCTGCGGACCAGGGGCTCGGGGAGCTCGTACGGGTTCTCGTTGGTGTTCAGCTGGACGGGGACGTCGAGCTGGGGGGCGCCGTACGGGGACTTGCCGCGGAGCTCGTCGCGGATGGGCAGGTCGTCGATGCCGACCGTGTCGTACGAGGTCATGCGTCGGGAACCTTCCATCCGAAGCGCGCCTTCAGGGCGGCGCCGTGCGCGGGCAGGTCCTCGGCCTCGGCCAGGGTGACCACGTGGTGGGTGACCTCGGCGAGCGCGTCGCGCGTGTAGTCGACGATGTGGATGCCGCGCAGGAACGACTGCACGGACAGGCCCGAGGAGTGGCAGGCGCAGCCGCCGGTGGGCAGGACGTGGTTGGAGCCGGCGCAGTAGTCGCCGAGGGAGACCGGGGCCCAGGGGCCGACGAAGATCGCGCCGGCGTTGCGGACCCGGGCGGCCAGGGCGGCGGCGTCGGCGGTCTGGATCTCGAGGTGCTCGGCGCCGTAGGCGTCGACGACCTTGAGGCCGTCCTCCAGGTCGCGCACCAGCACGACGGCGGACTGGCGGCCGGCCAGCGCCGGCTTGATCCGGTCCTCGACGTGCTTGGTGGCCGCGACCTGCGGGGCCAGCTCCCGCTCGACGGCGGCCGCGAGCTCCTCGGAGTCGGTGACCAGGACGGCGGCGGCCAGCGGGTCGTGCTCGGCCTGGCTGATCAGGTCGGCGGCGACGTGCACCGGGTCGGCGGTGGCGTCGGCGAGGACGGCGATCTCGGTCGGGCCGGCCTCGGTGTCGATGCCGATCTTCCCGGTGAAGTACCGCTTGGCGGCCGCGACCCAGATGTTGCCGGGGCCGGTGACCATGTTCGCGGGGGCGCACTCGTCCGTGCCGTACGCGAACATCGCGACGGCCTGGGCGCCGCCGGCCGCGTACACCTCGTCGACCCCGAGCAGCGCGCAGGCGGCCAGGATGGTGGGGTGCGGCAGGCCGCCGAACTCCGCCTGGGGCGGGGACGCGAGCGCGATGGACTCGACGCCCGCCTCCTGGGCCGGGACGACGTTCATGACCACGGACGACGGGTACACCGACCGGCCGCCGGGCGCGTAGAGGCCCACGCGCTCGACGGGCACCCACTTCTCGGTGACGGTGCCGCCGGGGACGACCTGGGTGGTGTGCGGGGTGCGGCGCTGCTCGGCGTGCACGATGCGGGCGCGCCGGATGGACTCCTCCAGCGCGGCGCGGACGGCCGGGTCGAGGTCGTCGAGGGCCTTGCGGAGGGCCTCGGCGGGGACCCGGATGCGGTCCAGCGTGACTCCGTCGAACCGCTGCGCGTACTCGATCAGCGCCGCGGTGCCGCGATGATGCACGTCCTCGCAGATGGGCCGGACCTTGTCCAGGGCGGCTTCCACGTCGAACTCGGCACGGGGCAGCAGATCGCGCAGGGCGGCACCCTCGGGGAGGGCGTCGCCGCGCAGGTCGATACGAGAGATCACAGTCCGATTCTCTCAGACCGGCTCCCGCCACTGGACGTCCGTATCACTGGCTGATACACGCCCCGCGTGTCACAGGCCGCGACTACGGTGCGCAGGCGAGGGGGATGACGGGGGACGAGGGGGAAGGGGGAGGCCGTCGTGGAGCACGCCAGGGCCGAACGGGCCGAGGAGGACCCACGGGTACCGCAGCAGGAGCGGGCCCGGGAGCAGCGGGCCCCGGGCGGGGGGCCGCCGGCCGCCCCCGCACCGGGGCCGTCACCTGCGCCGGCCCCCGGGCCGCCGCCTGCGGCGCCGCGTCCTGCGGGACCCGCGCCGGATCCGGATCCGGGCCCGGGGGCGGGCGTGGGGCCGGACGTGGGGCCGGGCCGGCTGTCGGCGGAGGACCTGGAGGCGGGCGCGCCGCCGGACCTCACCGAGGCCGAGCTGCGCATGTGGCGGGCCTTCCGCACCGGCTCGGTGTGCGACCTGTCGGCGCGCGCGGCGGACGTGGACGACCCGTTCTCCGACCGGCTGTGGGGCCCCGAGCGCAGCGTCCGCGCCCAGGTCGTGGCGTTGCTGCTGCTCAGCGGCCCCCCGCCGGTACCGGGCCGGGTGAACTCGCTCAAGCTGCGCGGTGTCCGCGTGACCGGCCGCCTGGACCTGTCCGGCGGCACCGTCGAGCCGTACGTCGAGATCCAGTCCTGCCGCTTCGACAGCGAGCTGCTGCTGCCCGAGGCGCGCTTCTCGACCCTGCGGCTGGTGCGCTGCGCCATCCCGCGGATCGAGGGCGCCCGCCTGCACACCGAGGGCGACCTGCACCTGCCGCGCTGCCGGGTGGCCCGCGGGATCCGGCTGACCGACGCCCAGATCGGCACGGACCTGCTGATCAGCGAGCTGGTGGTGCAGCGCGACCGCAAGGGCCGGGCGATCGCCGCCGACGGCATGTCGGTCGCGCAGGACTTCCAGGCCGAGATGCTGGAGGCGTACGGGGAGGTCAGCCTGCGCGGCGCGAAGATCGGCGTCTCGATGAGCCTGCGCGGCGCGAAGCTGCGCAACCCCTACGGGCGCCGGGCGCTGAACGCCCCGCAGCTGACCGTCGAGCGCACCCTGTACCTCACGGCCGTCGCACTGGACGGCGAGAGCGGCTCCACTCCCCCGTACGGGATCAGCCAGACGCCCTCGCGCGGGGCGCGGGTCCGGCGCTTCGACTGCCGGGGCGGGCTGCGGCTGGACGACGGCCGGTTCGGGGACGCGGTGGACTTCTACGGGGCCCGCTTCACCCTCGCCTCCGACCAGGAGGTCTCGCTGCGCCGCATCCAGACCCCCGAGCTGCGGTTCGTCGGGGAGCGGCCGGAGCAGGGCCGGGTGGTGCTGTCGGGCGCGAAGGTGGTCAAGCTGGTCGACACCTCGCTCAGCTGGCCGGGTCCCGGCGGGTTCGCGATGGAGGGGTTCTCGTACGAGATCCTCGCCCCGCGGGGTCACTTCCCGCTGGTGCGGCGCCTGGAGTGGGTCGAGGCGGCGACCCCGGAGTACTCGCCGGAGCCGTACGAGCGGCTGGCCGCGGTGCTGCGCAACAGCGGGGAGGACGCGGACGCGCGGCAGGTGCTGCTGGCCAAGCAGCGCAGGCGGCGCGAGACCCTGCCGCTGGCCGCGAAGGCGTGGGGCGTGCTGCAGGACTGGACCGTGGCCTACGGCTACCGGCCGGGCCGGGCCGCGGTCTGGATGCTGGTGCTGTGGGCGGCCGGGGCAGTGGCGTTTTCCGGCCATCAGCCGCCCGCGATCAAGCCGGACGAGCACCCGGACTGGAACCCGGTGCTGTACTCCCTCGACCTCCTGGTGCCCGTGGTCGACCTGGGTCAGGACGGGTACTGGAGGCTGGAGGGCGTCTGGCAGTGGGTGGCCGCGGCCCTGATCCTGATGGGCTGGGTCCTCGCGACGACCGTCGCGGCGGGGGCCTCACGACTGCTCCGGCGGGGCTGATGGGCAGGCGGGGGTGGGTGTGAAGCGGGAGCAGTGGCGGGACGCCGGGCGGCGGGGTCCGCGTACGGGGGTGTCGGCGCTGGTTCCGACCGGGGTGGCACGGTGCGCCGCCGGGCCCATTACGCTTCCGTCGTGACCTCCGTTCGCCTGCCGCTCTTCCCGCTGAACTCGGTGCTGTTCCCGGGGCTCGTCCTGCCCCTGAACGTCTTCGAGGAGCGCTATCGCGCCATGATGCGCGAGCTGTTGAAGCACGGTGAGGACGAGCCGCGCCGGTTCGCCGTCGTCGCCATCCGCGACGGCCGCGAGGTGGCCCCCACCGCGCCGGGCATGCCCGATCCGACCGCACTGCCCGAGAAGGGCCCGGCGGCGGGCTTCGGGCCCGACCCCGTCCAGGCCTTCCACCGGGTGGGCTGCATCGCCGACGCGGCCACGATCCGCGAGCGGTCGGACGGCAGCTTCGAGGTGCTGGCCACCGGCACGACGCGGGTGCGGCTGGTGTCGGTGGACGCGAGCGGTCCGTTCCTGACGGCGGAGCTGGAGGAGCTGCCGGAGGACCCGGGCGAGGGCGCGGGAGCACTGGCGGAGGGCGTGCTGCGGGCGTTCCGCGCGTACCAGAAGCGGCTGGCCGGGGCGCGCGAGCGGTCGCTGGCGACGGCGGCGGAGCTGCCGGACGAACCCTCCGTGGTCTCGTACCTGGTCGCGGCGGCCGCCGTGCTGGACATCCCGGCGAAGCAGCGGCTGCTGCAGGCGCCGGACACGGCGACGCGGCTGGCGGAGGAGCTGAAGCTGCTGCGCGCGGAGACCGCGGTGATCCGGCACCTGCCGTCGCTGCCGGCGGTCGAGCTGACGCGGGCTCCGACGAGCCCGAACTGAGGGGTACCGCCATGGCGAAGAAGGCGAAGCAGAACGCCGGGGGCCCCGGCGGCACCCCGGCCACGGTGGCCCTGACGGGCGCGGGCGTGCCGTTCACGGTGCACGCGTACGAACACGACCCCGCCGTGACCTCGTACGGCGAGGAGGCCGCGGCGGCGATGGGCGTGTCCCCCGACCGGGTCTTCAAGACCCTGGTCGCGGAGGTCGACGGCGCCCTGACGGTCGCCGTGGTGCCGGTCGCGGGCTCCCTCGACCTCAAGGCCCTGGCGGCCGCGGTGGGGGCGAAGCGGGCGGTCATGGCCGACCCGGCCGCGGCGGAGCGCTCCTCCGGTTACGTCCGCGGCGGCATCTCCCCCCTGGGACAGCGCCGCCGCCTCCCCACGGTCCTCGATGCCTCCGCCTCCGGCCACGCCACGATCTGCGTCTCGGCCGGCCGCCGCGGCCTGGAGGTCGAACTGGCCCCCACCGACCTGGCCGCCCTCACCGCCGCCACGCTGGCGCCCATCGCGCGCCCCTGACCCTCCGGGCCGACTCACGGGAGCACCGCCGCGAGCTCTGCCGTCCCAATGAAGTGCGCCCCCACGTCGGAGGGCATGCCGCCACGAACTGAGCCGTCTCAAGGGAGTGCCGCCCCGTGGTGTGTGGGGGAGGTGCTTGACGGGGTAGGGCAGGCTGGTCCGGAGGCAGGCCCGGGCCGGAGGTGGCCGCAGGCCAGGGCGAAGCCCCTTGCCTCCAGGGTGGGCCTGCCGCAGGGCCTGCAGGCCCTACCCCGTCAAGCACCGAGGGGACCCACACACCACGGGGCGGCCCCACGGGGCGGCCCCACGGGGCGGCCCCACGAGGCGGCCCCACGAGGCGGCCCCACGAGGCGGCCGCACGGGGCGGGCCCCCGAAGCGCCCCGACCCAGATCAGGCCGGCGGCTGCTGGTCGCCGGGGACGGCGTGACGGGGCAGCGCGTCGGAGGGAGCCGGGTCACGGGGCGCCGGGCGGTCACCCGCGGCGGCGTCGGACGGAGCGGCGTGGACGTGCGGCGGCGGGTACGCACCGGCCTCCCACTCGGGAGCCGGGTCGCGGGGCCCCCACAGGGCCACGCAGCCCAGATGGGTGGCGACGGCTGCCATCGGCCACACCAGCACCACCCCGAAGGCCAGCAACTGCAGCGGTGCGTCGAACGGCACGCCCTTGCCCGCCGCCCTCGCCGCCGCGACCACGTCGCGCGTCGGCCCGAGCCACACCCCGAGCCGCCAGCCGAGCAGCGCGGCGAGCAGGGACCCGAAGGCCAGGCCCACCACCACCGCGGCCCCGCCGCGCCTGCGGAACAGGAAGGCGGCCAGGCCGGACAGCAGCCCCAGCCCCAGCGAGATCAGGAAGAAGGTTCCGTCGGCCCCTGCCCGGCCCTCGTTCTCGGTGTCAGAGAGGAACACGGCCTCGCCGTTCGAGACGTACTGCACGCGCGGCGCGAGCCAGACCCACAGCAGTGCCAGCACGACGCCCGCGACGGTGACGGCCAGCATGACCGCCGCGCCGTCCTTGAGGTCCTGGGCGAGGGAGGACTCGGGGTCCCCGTCGTGCGGCGCGGGGGTCACGGGAGCGGTGTTGGCTTCGGTCACGCAGACATCGTGCCAGGTGGTCCGCCGCCCCGCGCCGCCGGAGTGTCCCCCGGGCCGCGGAACGAGGCGGAACCGGCGGCGCACAGCAAGCGCCGGCCCTACCGACCGACCGACCGACCAGCCGACCAACAACCGACCAACCAGCCGACCAACCGACCAACCGACAGCCGACAGCCGACAGCCGACCGATCAACCGATCAACCGACCAAGGCCGGAACCAGGTCAGCGCACCGCCGCGCGCCGGTAGGCCCAGGTGGCCGCGGCCAGCGAGACGACGCCGACGCCGGCACAGACGGCCAGGTCGAGGGCGACCACCGGCCAGTCCGGATCCGGGGCGAACGTACGGGCGAACGCCTCGACCCCGTACGTGGACGGCAACAGGTCCCGAGCCCACACGATCACGGCCGGCATCCGCTCCGGTGGCAGCACGCCGAGCAACAGCGCCGCCGACATGCCCAGCTGCCCGGCGAGGGTGGCCAGCTCCTGCCGCGGGGCCAGCAGCCCGAGGGCCGCGCCCAGCCCGGACAGGGCCGCCCCGGCCAGCGGGACGACCGCCAGCAGGACCCACAGCCCGCCCATCGGCAACCCGAACAGCAGGCAACCGAAGACCGCCGTGACGAAGGTTCCGGGCACGGTGAAGGAGGCGTACGCCGCGGCCGCACCGAGCACCACCGAGGCGGGCGGCACCGGCAGCGTGGCGTAGTGGTCGAGGCCACCGCCGGCGCGCAGCTGGCCGAAGTACTGGGCGAGGAGGTTGAGCGCGACGAAGGCCACGACCAGCACCGACGAGCCGGCCACCACGGCCTGCGCCTCGGTGGAGCCGCCGCCGTCGACCACGCCGCGCATGAGGACCATGATGCCGACGGACTGGAACGTCGCCACGAAGAGCAGCGGTATCCGCGCCACCCGGGCCCGCGACAGCTGTGCCCGGTACACGGCCGCGAGCGCGGGCCACAACCGCGCCCTGGGGGCCAGCGGCGCGGCCTCCGCCACCACCGCCTCCACGGTCCCGTCGGTCACGACTTCACCAGCCCCTTCGTCCGCCCGCCAAGGGCCAGGTACACGTCCTCCAGGCTCGGCGTGGCCAGCGAGAAGTCGTCCAGCGCCGCGAAGGCCGGTCCGCCGGTCACGGCGGCCACGGCCGCCCGCGCCTCGTCGGGTCCCATCCGCAGGACCCAGCGCCGCCCGGCCTCGGCGGCCAGCGGCCGCAGCGCGGCCACCTCCGCGACCTCGACCGGCGGCCGGTCACGCCAGACCAGCTCCAGCCGGACCTCGTCGGCGACCCGCGCCTTGAGCCCGGCGGGCGTGTCGCAGGCGATGACGCGGCCGCGGTCGACGACGGCGACCCGGTCCAGGACGGTCTCTGCCTCGATGACGTTGTGGGTGACCAGCAGCACGGTCGTGCCGCGCTCGGCGCGACGCCGGTCCACGGCGGACCACACGGCCCGTCGGGCCACCGGGTCCATGCCGGTGGTCGGCTCGTCGAGCACGAGCACGGGCCGCTCACCGGCGAGCGCCGCGCCGAAGCAGGCCAGCCGCCGCTGGCCGCCGGACAGCTTCTTCAGGGGGCGCCCGGCGATCGTGCCGAGGTCGAGCTCCTCCACCACCGCGTCCCGCTCGGCCCGCGCCTCGCGCGCGCCCAGCCCGCGCAGCCTGGCCGTGGTCTCCACGGCCAGGGAGACGGTCAGCTCGTCGAGGGCGGTGGACTCCTGCCCCAGGTAGGCCAGCAGGCGGGCGGCGCGCTCGGGGTGGCGTACGAGATCGTGGCCGAGCAGCTGCACGCTGCCGGAATCGGGCCGGAGCAGACCGGTCAGCTGGCGCACCAGCGTGGACTTCCCGGCCCCGTTGGGCCCGAGCAGCCCGAAGACCTCGCCCCGCAGCACCTCGAGCGAGATCCCGTCGGAGGCCCGTACGGCCGGCATCGCCGGCACACCGCGCCCGCCCCGCAGCGCGGGGTACGTCTTGACCAGGTCCCGCACGACGCAGACGGTCTCGAGGGGCTGGACGGTCCCCTCAGGAGAAGCCTGAATGTCCGATTCCGTTTGTGCCGTGCCCGTGCTCACGAAGGAGCAGCCTACGGGGTCCCCGCCCCGACGTCGGCCGCGGGGCAGGCCGCCCAGCTCTTCATCCGGAGGCAGCCACCCGTTTTGACCCCGTCCTCGCAGTGCCAGGCCCGGTCGACGCCATCCGTGAAGCGCAGCAGGGACGCACCGGTTCGGCCTCACGGACGTCGACCACGCCGTGGGCGGCGGCGGCCCGGGCGGAGAACCGGCGTACAGCGGCCGGAGCCGGCGGCGCAGGCGCAACCGGCGCGGGCGGCGGTGCGGGCGCAGGGGCGACGGTCGGGCCCGGAGCGGGAGGCTTTACGCGGTCATGACCCGTGCTCCTCGGGGACCGGCGCGGGTGGCACCGGGGTCGGGCCGACGGGGCCGGCGGCGCGGACGTCGATCTCGCGCCAGAAGCCGGCGCGGATGGCGTACCGGTCGTGTTCGTCGATCTGGTCGTCCTTGTGGGCGAGGAGGCCGAACCGGGCCGCGTACCGCAGCAGCTCGCCGTCGATGCGGTGCGGGATGCGCGGGTAGAGACCGGACAGCTTGTGCAGGTGGACCTGCTCCGGGAGCCGGTCCATCCAGCGCCGGGCGAAGACCTGGCCCACCTCGAAGGGGTCGCCGCCGACGGTGGTGATGTCGTCTTCCCGGTCGGCCCAGCGCTGCTCGGCGGAGGTGAGCTGGGCGAGCGTGGGCAGGGAGGCGGTCTCGGCGGGCTCACCGAGGGGGCCGCCGCGGTCGATCCAGCCTTTGTCGGAGGACCACCGCAGGGTGGCGCCGGCGGGCGCCGGGGCGGGCGGCACGACCTGGGGGACGGGCCCGTGGGCGGGGGCGCGCAGGCCGGCGAGGTCCTTGGGCGTGGGCACCTTGCCCGTGGCGGCCGGGACGGGGCCGGCGTCACCCTCGGGTCCACCGTCGCGGTCGGGGCCGCGGGCGGGGTCGTGGTCGGGGTCGTGGTCGGGGTCGTGGCCGTGGACCGGGTTGCCGTCCGGGTCCGTGCCGACGACGCGTCCGGCCCCCAGCCCCGCGGGGCCCGGGTCCGCCGCACCGAGCCGGTCCGGCCCGAGCCGGTCCGCACCCAACCGGTCCGCCCCCAGCCTCCCGGCGCCCAACCGGTCCCCCGGCACGCGGGCCGCCACGCCGAGGTGGTCCGCGGCCGCGGACAGCCGCTCGCCGGGCCCGGCCGGTGCGGGCGCGGTGCCGTTGCGGGCGGCTTCGGCCAGGGCCGCCTCGGGGAGGGGTGCGGAGAGGATCGCGGCGATCTCGGGGCGGGGTGCGGGGGCCGGGGCGCAGATCCCCGTCATCTCCTTCGCCCGGACGGCCCTCGTGATCCAGGTCCGGTCGAGCACCCGCCGCTCGTCGGCCTCGGCGACCAGGTCCTCGGACTGGTTGTAGTCGCCGTCCGCCGCCTGAACGGCCCACAGGTGGACGGCCACGCCGTGCTCCTTGGCCGACATGAGGCCGGGCAGCAGGTCGCCGTCGCCGGTCACCAGGACCACGTCGGAGCAGGCGCGGTTTCTGGCCAGCTCGGTGAGCTCGGCGTGCATGGCCGCGTCGACGCCCTTCTGCGCCCAGCGGCCGTCGCTGCGGGTGAGCGCGCCCAGTCGGACGGTGACGCGGGGCATCACGCGCAGTCGCCGGTGCTCGGGCTGCGGAACCCGGTCGGGCGCGCCGTCGAACCAGTAGATCCGCAGCAGCGGGCGCTCGGTGTCGGCCTCGGCCCGTTCGCGCAGGCCCTGGATGAGGGCGGCATGGTCGACGGTGATGCGGGAGCGGGACGGCTCCCCCGCCAGGAGGCTCGCGGCGGCACCCAGCAGGTAGCCGGCGTCCACCAGGACGACGCAGCGGTCCACGCGTATACACCCGCCTTTCGGGGGTCCCCCGCTCGGGGGCGGGGGTGTCGGGTTCGGCCTTTCCCCGAGTCTGCCCGACCATACGGGCGTTGACGGCCGGAACTCGATCATCGGCGTGGCGGAAGCTGCCGTTCCGGAGACTACGCGCAGTAATGATCCAAAATGCGCGGGTTATGGTGGTGTGTGAGTGTGAAGGCGGCCCTGGCCCCTAGACCCTCACAGGAGGCTTTCACCATGGCCAAGAACAAGAACCAGAAGCAGCCGGCCAAGCAGACCCGCTCCCCCCAGTCCGATACGGGCCGGAGCACGCAGGAGTCGCTGTCGGAGCCGGCTTCCTCCGCACCGAGCCCCATGGACATGGCGCGCAAGGGCAAGCAGAAGAAGTTCGGCCACAACTGACTCCCCCACGGTCGGTAGTGCTGTAGCGCGCAGGGGCGCGTCCGGGTGATCCGGGCGCGCCCCTTGGGCGTTCGGATCACCCGGACCGAAGGCCCGGCCGGACCGAACGGCCCGCCGCGTCAGCGTTCGGAGCAGCCGGGCACCCGGCCGGAGCAGTTGGTGGGCCGGTTGCGCTGGATCTCGCCGCCGATGATGCGGACGACGCCGTCCCTGCCGTTGTTGATGCCGCCGCCGTGGCGGGCGGCGCGGTTCTCCAGGACCGAGCTGTGGCGCAGCGTCAGCTCGGCGGTGTCGCGGTCGTTCCCGCCGGCCCGGGCCGCGCTCTCCGTCCGGCGGTTGTCGAGGGCGCCGCCGTCCCGGCCGGCCTGGTTCTTGGCGAACCGGCTCCGCTCGACCGTGGCCTCGCCCTCGTTGTGGACGGCGCCGCCGTCGCGCCCCGCCTTGTTGAACGTGAAGGACGAGCGGGTGACGCGCAGGGCGCCCCGCTCCTCGTTGTTCACGGCGCCGCCGTCCCGGCCGGCCCAGTTCTCGGTGAACTCGGTGTCCTCGGCGAAGAACGTGCCGAGG
Organism: Streptomyces sp. NPDC093225; assembly: GCF_044753805.1. Classification (NCBI taxonomy): domain Bacteria; kingdom Bacillati; phylum Actinomycetota; class Actinomycetes; order Kitasatosporales; family Streptomycetaceae; genus Streptomyces; species Streptomyces sp. NPDC093225. Next base: position 92,920 of record NZ_JBIVNX010000009.1, on the reverse strand, counting down.
TTGTCCACGGCCCCTCCGTCGCCGTCGCGGGCGGCGTTGTTCTCCAGGCGCCCGTTCCGGACGACGAGGGTGCCTCGGTTCTGTACGCCTCCGCCGTTCGCGTCCGCCGCGTTGCCCGAGACGGTGGTCCTGAGCAGGGTGAGCGTGCCGGAAGAACTGTTGAAGAGGCCGCCGCCGGCGCCGGGTTCGCCGTTGCGGTCCTCGGCGGTGTTCGTCTGGACGAGGCTGTCGGCCAGGGTGACGTTGCCGCCGTGGTTGGCGAGACCGCCGCCGCGCCCGCGGCCGAGGTTGCCGGCGAGCGTGGTGTCCTCCAGGCGCACGGTGCCCCCGTGCACGGCGATGCCCCCACCGTCGCCGGCGGTGCTGCCGCCGGCCACGGTGAGGTTCCGGAGCGTGAGGCGACCGTGCTCCCGTACGTCGAGGATCCGGAACCGGTTGCCCGTACCGGCGCTGCGGATCAGGGTGGCGTCGTGGCCCACGACCGTGAGGTCGCCGGTGATGCGCGGAAGGGCGGCGTCGGTGGTGCCGAAGGCTTGGGTGAAGCGGTAGGCGCAGTGCTCCGCGAGGGCGATCGTGCCGCCGCGCGCGTGGCGGTTGACCCGCTGGACGGCGTCGCGCAGCCCGGCGACGTCGCCGCAGCGCACGGTCAGCCGCAGCGGCGCGGCGGCCGTCGCCGGCGCTGCGGCGGTCGCCGACGGGGCCGACAGGGCGAGGCCTGCCGCCACGGCGGAGCCGGCCAGGACGAGGCGCGTCTTCATGCGGTTTCCTCCTGCTCGTTACCGAGGGGCTCCGCACTGCCGGACAGCCGGACGCACCCGAGGGGACAGAAAGCGTCCTATCGGGTGCGTCGGTGCCGTTTCTCGTATAAGCCGCGCAACTCGGCCGAAACCTATACCGATGGGCTAGGCGGCGTCCGGCGGATCAGGCCGGACACCCCCTGGCCCGCCCTCTTCCGGAGACGGCCCGGCCCGGTGGATGCGGTTCTGGCCCGGCCCGGCGGATGCGGCCTGCCCGGGCCGCATCCGGGATCCCCTCAGCCCGCCAGGCAGGACGGGCCCAGCAGCACCTTCAGGTCTCCGAAGAGGGCGGGGTCGGGCTGCACCCGGTGCCGGTCCAGCCGGAGCACGGTGGTGGAGCGGGGTCCCTGGAGCTTGATCCGCACCTCGGTGTTGCCCTTGTGGTGCCTGAGGATCTCGCCGAGCCGGGTGACCATGGGCGGGGTGACCTTCAGGGCCGGGATGGTGAGGACCACCGGGGCGTTGGTGCCCGCGGAGGACAGGTCCGGGACCATCAGCTCCATGGCGACCAGCCGGGGCACGTCCTCGCGCTTGTCGAGGCGGCCCTTGACGAACACGACCGCGTCCTCGACCAGCTGGGTGGAGACGAGCTGGTAGGTGGCGGGGAAGAACATGCACTCGATGGAACCGGCCAGGTCCTCGACGGTGGCGATGGCCCAGGCGTTGCCCTGCTTGGTCATCTTGCGCTGGAGGCCGGAGATGATGCCGCCGATGGTGACCACGGCGCCGTCGGAGTGCTCGCCGCCGGTCAGCTGGGAGATGCCGGCGTCGGTCTTGTCCGACAGCACGTGCTCCAGACCGAAGAGCGGGTGGTCGGAGACGTACAGGCCGAGCATCTCCCGCTCCTGGGCGAGCAGGTAGGCCTTCTCCCACTCCACGTCGGAGAACTCGACGTCCAGGCCGAAGCCGGGCTCGTTGCTGTCCTCGTCGCCCATGCCGCCGAAGAGGTCGAACTGTCCCTCGGCCTCCTTGCGCTTGACCGCCACCACGTTGTCGATCATCGGCTCGTGGTGGGCGACCAGACCCTTGCGGGTGTGGCCCATCTCGTCGAAGGCACCGGCCTTGATAAGGGACTCGACGGTGCGCTTGTTGCAGACCACGGCCTCGACCTTGTCGAGGAAGTCGGGGAAGGAGGAGTACTTCCCCTTCGCCTTGCGGCTCTTGATGATCGAGTCCACCACGTTCTGGCCGACGTTGCGCACCGCGGTGAGGCCGAAGAGGATCACGTCGTCGCCCTGGGCGGCGAAGTTCGACTCGGACTCGTTCACGTTCGGCGGGAGCACCTTGATGCCCATGCGGCGGCACTCGTTGAGGTAGACCGCGGACTTGTCCTTGTCGTCCTTGACCGAGGTGAGCAGGCCCGCCATGTACTCGGCGGGGTGGTTGGCCTTGAGGTAGGCGGTCCAGTAGGAGACCAGGCCGTACGCGGCCGAGTGGGCCTTGTTGAACGCGTAGCCGGCGAACGGCACCAGCACGTCCCAGAGGGCCTGGATGGCCTCGTCGCTGTAGCCGTTGTTGCGGGCGCCGGCCTGGAAGATCGTGAAGTTCTTAGCCAGTTCCTCGGGCTTCTTCTTGCCCATGACGCGGCGGAGGATGTCGGCCTCGCCGAGCGAGTAGCCGGCGATGATCTGGGCGGCCTTCTGCACCTGCTCCTGGTAGACGATCAGGCCGTAGGTGACCGCGAGCACCTCTTCGAGCGGGGCTTCCAGCTCGGGGTGGATCGGGGTGATCTCCTGCTGCTTGTTCTTGCGCAGCGCGTAGTTGGTGTGCGAGTTCATGCCCATCGGGCCCGGCCGGTACAGGGCGGACACGGCGGAGATGTCTTCGAAGTTGTCGGGCTTCATCAGGCGCAGCAGGGACCGCATGGGTCCGCCGTCGAACTGGAAGACGCCGAGGGTGTCACCGCGCTGGAGCAGCTCGAAGGTCTTGGGGTCGTCGAGCGGGAGGGCCAGGAGGTCGATGTCGATCCCCTTGTTGGCCTTCACCATCTTGACGGCGTCGTCCATGATCGTGAGGTTGCGCAGGCCGAGGAAGTCCATCTTCAGCAGGCCGAGCGACTCGCAGCTCGGGTAGTCCCACTGGGTGATGGTCACGCCGTCGGTGTGCCGGACCCAGACCGGTACGTGGTCGGTGATCCGCTCGCTGGACATGATCACGCCGGCGGCGTGCACGCCCATCTGGCGGACCAGACCCTCCACGCCGCGGGCGGTGTCGATGACCTTCTTCACGTCCGGCTCGTTCTCGTACATCCCGCGGATCTCGCCGGCCTCGCTGTACCGGGGGTGCTGCGGGTCGAGGATGCCGGAGAGCGGGATGCCCTTGCCGAGGACGTCGGCGGGCATGGCCTTGGTGAGGCGGTCGCCCATGGCGTACGGGTAGCCCAGGACGCGCGCGGAGTCCTTGATGGCGTTCTTGGCCTTGATGGTGCCGTAGGTGCCGATCATGGCGACCTTGTCGGCGCCGTACTTCTCGGTGACGTACCTGATCACCTCGACGCGCCGACGCTCGTCGAAGTCGATGTCGACATCGGGCATGGAGACGCGCTCGGGGTTGAGGAAGCGCTCGAAGATCAGGCCGTGCGGGATGGGGTCGAGGTCGGTGATGCCCATGGCGTAGGCGACGATCGAGCCGGCCGCGGAGCCTCGGCCGGGGCCCACCGCGATGCCCTGGTTCTTGGCCCACATGATGAAGTCGGCGACCACGAGGAAGTAGCCCGGGAAGCCCATCGAGATGATCGTGTCCATCTCGTACTCGACCTGCTTCATGCGGTCCTCGGGGATGCCACCGGGGAAGCGGCGGTGCATGCCCCGCATGGTCTCCTCGCGGAACCACGTGACCTCGGTGTAGCCGTCCGGGATGTCGAACTTCGGCATCAGGTTCCGGAACGTGAACATGCCCTCGGTGTCGACCTGCTCGGCCACCAGCCGCGTGTTGGCGCAGCCCTCCTGCCAGGCGTCCGAGGAGTCGATGGCGTACATCTCGTCCGTGGACTTCAGGTAGTAGCCGGTGCCGTCGAACTTGAACCGGTCCGGGTCGGAGAGGTTCTTGCCGGTCTGGATGCAGAGCAGGGCGTCGTGGGCGCCGGCCTCGTGCGCGTACGTGTAGTGGGAGTCGTTGGTGACCAGCGGCGGGATGTCGAGCTTCTTGCCGATCTCCAGGAGGCCGTCGCGGACCCGGCGCTCGATCTCGATGCCGTGGTCCATCAGCTCCAGGAAGTAGCGCCCCGCCCCGAAGATGTCCTTGTAGTCGGAGGCCGCCTTGATCGCCTCGTCGAACTGACCGAGCCGGAGCCGGGTCTGCACCTCGCCCGAGGGGCAGCCGGTGGAGGCGATCAGCCCCTCCGACCACTGGGCGATGGTCTCCTTGTCCATCCGGGGCCACTTGGTCAGCCAGCCCTCGGCGTACGCGTCGGAGGACAGCCGGAAGAGGTTGTGGAGGCCGGTGCTGTTCGCCGCCCAGATCGTCTTGTGGGTGTAACCACCGGAACCGGAGACGTCGTCCCGCTTCTGGTGCGGCTGGCCCCACTGGATGCGGCGCTTGTTGCGCCGGGACTCGGGGGCGACGTACGCCTCGATGCCGATGATCGGCGTGATGCCCGCCTTCTGCGCCGTGTGGAAGAAGTCGTACGCCCCGTGCAGGTTGCCGTGGTCGGACATGGCGATGTGCGACATGCCCATTTCATTGCAGGCCGCGAACATGTCCTTGAGCCGCGCGGCACCGTCCAGCAGCGAGTACTGGGTGTGGACGTGCAGGTGCGTGAACGGCGTCTTGGTCACGGCGCGGGACCTCCGGGAAACGGGTCAAAAGGGGCGGTGCACGGCACCCCGGTGACGGGGGGTGGTCGGGTGACGGGCGGGTTGGGGGGACAGCGATGAAGTCTACGTCGACCCGGTGACAGGGGAGGGCGGAGCGCGCGAAGCTCCCTCCGGTGTGCCCGCTCCGCACGGTGCGGGCACTCGGAGGTCCGGCCGACCGTTGGAAACCACGAACACACGTCCGAGCGTCTGCCGGATCGAGCCCTACCAGCCCTTGCACCAGGAGGCATCCCCATGGTGGTCCCCGAGACGACGACCGAGCAGCGCGCCGAGCAGATCCTCGACGTCTTCGACACCGCCTTCGGCGAGCTGCTCGCCGCCGACCCCACCGCCTTCCAGGTCAAGTTCCGGAAGATGGCGGCGTCCGCGTTCGCCTTCTACCGGGGCACGGCCTGCCTCTTCTACGCCGACCTGGAGCACGAGCGGCACGGCGGCCCGTACGTGGACGAGCGCACGGGACGCGTGTGGATCCACGGCGACCTGCACGCCGAGAACTTCGGCACCTACATGGACGCCAACGGCCGGCTGGTCTTCAACGTCAACGACTTCGACGAGGCCTATGTGGGGCCTTTCACATGGGACCTCAAGCGCTTCGCCGCCTCGGTCGCCCTGATCGGCTACACCAAGGCCCTCAGTGACGAGCAGATCAGCGAACTGGTGCGGATCTACGCCGGCGCCTACCGGGAGCGGATCCACCGGCTGGCCGCGGGGGCGAAGCACGACGAGGTGCCCTCGTTCACCCTCGACACGTCCGAGGGCCCGCTGCTGGACGCGCTGCGCGACGCCCGCGCGCGCACCCGGTTCGCACTGCTGGACTCGATGACGGAGATCCGGGACCACGAGCGGCGCTTCTCCTCCGGCGGCGGCGCCATCGAGCTGGACGCCGCCACCCGCTACAAGGTGCTGGCGGCCTTCGACGGGTACCTGGAGACCCTGCCCGAGGCGAGCCTGGTCCGCCCCGACTCCTACCGCGTCAAGGACGTGGTGGGCCGGCGCGGCGTGGGCATCGGCTCGGCGGGCCTGCCCTCGTACAACATCCTGCTGGAGGGCCACAGCGACGCCCTGGAGAACGACGTCGTGATCTACCTCAAGCAGGCCCAGACCCCGGCGGTCTCGCGGCACGTCACGGACCGCGCGGTGCGCGAGTACTTCCAGCACGAGGGCCACCGCACGGTGATCTCGCAGCGCGCACTGCAGGCGCACGCCGACCCGTGGCTGGGCTGGACCGAGCTGGACGGCGCCGGACAGCTGGTGGCCGAGGTCTCCCCGTACGCGGTGGACCTGGACTGGTCCGACATCGACGACCCGGCGGAGATCGCGGGCGTGGTCGCCGACCTGGGTCGGGCCACGGCGACCATGCACGCCTCTGCGGACGAGGCCGAGAGCGGCCAGTCGCTGGTGCCGTTCTCCACCGAGCGGGCCATCGACGCGGCGATCGCCGCCGACGAGGAGGGCTTCGCGGACCTTCTGGTGGAGTTCGCCCACGTGTACGGCGCCCGGGCCCGGGCCGACCACCAGATCTTCGTGGACCTCTTCCGCAACGGCCGCCTCATCCGCTGACCCGGCCGACTCCACCGGGGCGCCCAGACCGGGCCGCCCCTCCCCGACCGGGCCGCCCCGGCCCGGCCGGGGAGGTCCCCCCGTAAACGGCCCCCTACCAGCGGCCTCCCCCCGTCTCCACGAGCACCTCGCGCAGCCGCGCCGCGTACGCCGCCGGGTGCGTGAGGTTGCCGTTGTGCCCGCCCGGGAACTCCACCGTGTCCGTACCGAGGAGCACGGCGAGCTCCTCGGCACAGCGGTAGTCGAAGACGGCGCGCGGCGTGGTGCGCCCGGTCACGGGCACGATCCGGGGACCGCTCTGCCGCAGTTCCGCCAGGGCCGCCGTGTCGAGGGTGTCCTCGACGATCGCGGTGAAGTCGCGGGTGATGAAGAAGTCGAAGTCGGCCGTCCGCTCGGCTATGGGGGGCTGCGGGGTCAGCCCGGACTCGCGGTCCGGGCTCGCCGGGTCGATGCCGAGCACCCGCGCCACCTCCCGGAGCGCGACCCCGAGCCCCTCCCTGCGGTAGAGCCCCGCTATCTCCTCGAGCTCCCGCTCGTGGGCCTCCCGCTCGACCTCGGGCAGCAGCCGGGGTGACACCGGTTCGTGCGCCACGAGGACCGAGAGCTGCTCGGGGTGGCGGACCGCGAGGTGCAGGCCGATGGAGGCCCCGAGGCTGAGGCCCAGCATGCGCGCGGGCTCGTCGGTCAGGGCGGCGAGCAGCCGGTGGACGTCGTCCGCGTGCTGCTCCATCGTCACGCCCCGTCCCGGCTCGAGGGCGCTGCGGGACAGCCCGCGCCGGTCGTAGGTCACCACCGTGTGGTCCCGGACCAGCCGGTCGACGAGGTCGACGCTGCGCCCCGCTCCCCCTTCCCCGCTCTGGGCCACCAGCAACAGCGGCCCGTCCCCCCGCACCTCGTAGTACAGCTCGGCCCCCGCGACCGCCAGCGTCCCGCTGCGTCCGTCCATCGTGATTCCCCCTCCAGGCGAAGCCGTCCCCGAGCCGCCGTCGACCCGGTGCCCTCACCATAACCCATCCATCTCGATACATCAATGCCGATACATCTGAATGGATGAATTACGGGCGATGGATCCATCCCGATGTACCGTGGGGTCCGTGACCGACCAGAGCGACCGCACCGCCGCCGACCCGGACGCGGCCATGACCCCGGTCGAACTCTTCCTGCTCGGCCGGACGCTGATGAAGATCGGCGAAGAGGCCCTCCCCGCCCCCGAGGAACCCGCCGGGGGCCCCGCCGCGCAGGGCGCCCGCGCCGTGCTCATCACCCTCAGCGACGTCACCGCCCACCCCGGCAGCGCGGTCGGAGAGATCTCCCGCCGCACCGGCCTCCCGCAGAGCCAGGTCTCCACCGCGGTCGCCCGCCTGAAGCAGACCGGCTCCGTGGTCACCTCCCCCGACCCCGCCGACGGCCGGCGCCTGCTGGTGCACGTGGCCGAGGCCGTCTCCGAGCGCGTCGCCCGGGTCCGCGCCACCCGCATCGACTCCGCCCTCGCCACCGCACTCGGCACGGAGGACCCCGCCCGCCTCCACGAGGTCACCGAGGCCCTGGCGGTCCTGGCCCGCCACCTCCCGCCCGGCAGCCTGGCCAACCTGCGCCCCTGACCGAAGGCCCGGCACACAGGAACTCATGGCAGACTCAGGCGCGATGGACATTTCAGGGGTACGGCTTCGGGCACTGCGGGCGGCGCTGTTCAGCGCCGTCGTCGTCGTGCTCTCGACGGCCACCCACGTCCTGGTGTCCCGCGTCCCGCTGCCCCCGACCCTCGTCGGCGGCGCGTACGCCAGCGTCTTCGCCATCGCGTTCGCGCTCGCCGGGCGCGAACGCGGCTTCTGGCACATCGCGGGCCTCCTGGTCCCGCTGGAGCTGGCCGCCGACACCGTCCTGACCACCGGCCAGGACGTCTGCTACGGCCCGTCCGGCGGCCCGGTCTCCGGCCCGCTCAAGGCCATGGGCCTCGACGTGCTGTGCGGCGGCCCGCCCGTGGGCGCGCCGCTGGCCCGGGTCGCCGGCACCGCGGGCGACCCCGCGGCGCTGCTGACCTCCCCGGCCCCGGCCACGCCCTGGCTGCTGCTGGCCGCCCACGTCTCGGTGGGCCTGCTGGCCTCGCTCTGGCTGCGCCGCGGCGAACGGGCCCTGGCGGGCCTGGTCGAGGCCACGGCCGCGGCGGCGTTCCGGCCGCTCCGGCTGGCCGTCGCCGCGGCGCGGGCCGTGGCGGCCCCGGCGCTGCGCACCGTCCGGGCCGGGCGGGCGCGGGCGGTCGCCCGTACCCGTTTCCCCGCGCACTCCGTGGGCCGGCGGGGGCCGCCCCGCACGGCGCCCTGCGGCGCCTGATCCCACGCGGCACCCCCCATCACTCTTTCCCATCCACGGAGTTCCACCATGAGCAACCGCAACAGCAAGGCGAACAAGGACGCGGCCCGCGAGCGGATGCGCGCCGAGCGCGAGCGCCAGGCGAAGAAGGACAAGGTCCGCCGCCAGATATTCGTCGCCGGTGGCGTCGTCGCGGTCCTCGCCCTCGCCGGCGGCATCGGCTTCGCCGTGATGCAGGCCAACAAGCCGGGCACGTGGGAGGCGGCGAAGGACGCCAAGCTGGTCGCCCCGAAGAACACCGAGGGCACCAACGGCACCACCGTCGTACTCGGCAAGAAGGACGCCAAGAAGACCCTGGAGCTGTACGAGGACGGCCGCTGCCCGGTCTGCGCCGTGTTCGAGCAGACCGCGGGCGCCCAGATCAAGAAGGACATCGACGCCGGCAAGTACAAGCTCCAGTACTTCGGCGCCACGTTCCTCGACCGCTCCTTCAACGGCTCCGGCTCGAAGGAGGCGCTGGCCGCACTGGGCGCCGCGCTGAACGTCAGCCCGGACGCGTTCCTGGAGTACAAGGGCGCCCTCTACTCCAAGGCGAACCACCCCGAGGAGACGCAGGACAAGTTCGCCAAGACGGACTACCTGATCAAGATCGCCGACGAGGTGCCGGCGCTGAAGAACAACGCCGCGTTCAAGAAGGACGTCGACGCCGGCACCTTCCGCCGCTGGGCGCTGGAGATGTCCGCGGTCTTCGACAAGAGCGGCGTCACCGGTACGCCCACGTTGAAGATGGACGGCAAGAAGATCGAGACCCCGCAGACGGTCGAGGCCTTCAACGCGGCGATCGACAAGGCCCTGAAGGGCTGACCCGCGCGACCCGACATCCGGGAAACGCCAGGGCAAAGGGCGGGCGAACTCTCCGAGTTCGCCCGTCCTTTGTCTGTCCAGAGTCGAATACCAGTCAGTAATATGACCGGCCGTGACCAGTCTTCTCCCTTCTTCTGACGGGGCCACGCGCCGCCGCTCGGTCCTCAAGACCGTCGCCGCCGGCGCCGCCCTCGCCCCGCTCGCGGGAACGGCCGCCCTGGGAACGGCGACCGCCCGCGCGGCCGAGGCCGCCCCCGCCTTCCTGCACGGCGTCGCCTCCGGCGACCCGCTGCCCGACGGGGTCCTGCTGTGGACCCGCGTCACCCCCACCCCCGACGCCGCCCCCGGTTCGGGTCTCGGCCCCGACACGGACGTCTCCTGGGAGGTGGCCGAGGACAAGGGGTTCACCTCCGTCGTGTCCTCCGGGACCGCCACCGCGAGCGCCGCCTCCGACCACACGGTCAAGGCCGACGTCCGCGGCCTGCGCCCGGCCACCGCGTACTGGTTCCGCTTCTCGGCCGGCGGCACGGTCTCCGCGGTCGGCCGCACCCGCACCGCGCCCGCCCACGACGAGCGCGCCTCCGGCATCCGCTTCGGCGTCGTCTCCTGCGCCAACTGGGAGTCGGGCTACTTCTCCGCGTACCGCCACCTGGCGGCCCGCACCGACCTGGACGCGGTCCTCCACCTCGGCGACTACATCTACGAGTACGCCACCGGCGGCTACCCCGAGGCCAAGTACGTCGTCCGGCAGCACGAGCCGAAGCACGAGATCACCTCGCTCGCGGACTACCGCACCCGGCACGGCAGGTACAAGACGGACCAGGACCTCCAGGCCCTGCACGCCGCCCACCCGGTCGTGGCGATCTGGGACGACCACGAGTTCGCCAACGACGCCTGGTCCGGCGGCGCCGAGAACCACACCCCGGGCACCGAGGGCGACTGGGCGGCCCGCGTCGCGGCCGCCAAGCAGGCCTACTTCGAGTGGATGCCGGTACGCCCCTCCGTCGCCGGCACCACCTACCGCCGGCTGCGCTTCGGCTCGCTGGCCGACCTGCACCTGCTCGACCTGCGCTCGTTCCGCTCGGAGCAGGTCAAGGTGGGCAGCGGCAAGGTCGACGACCCCGAGCGCACCATCACCGGCCGCGCCCAGCTGGACTGGCTCAAGTCCGGCCTGGCCGCCTCGGACGCGACCTGGAAGCTGGTCGGCACCTCGGTGATGATCTCGCCGGTGGCCTTCGGCTCGCTGCCCGCCCACCTCCTGGAGCCGCTCACCGAGCTGCTGGGCCTGCCCGGCGGCGGCCTCGCGGTCAACGTGGACCAGTGGGACGGCTACACGGACGACCGCAAGGAGCTGCTGAACCACCTGACGCAGCGGAACATCACCAACACGGTGTTCCTGACCGGCGACATCCACATGGCCTGGGCGAACGACGTGCCGGTGACCGCCGCGACGTACCCGCTGTCGAAGTCGGCCGCGACCGAGTTCGTGGTCACGTCGGTGACCTCGGACAACATCGACGACATGCTGCACGTGGCCCCGCAGACCCTGTCGCTGGCCGCGGCCGCCGCCGTCAAGTTGGCCAACCGGCACGTGAAGTGGGTCGACATGGACTCGCACGGCTACGGCGTGCTGGACATCACCGCCCAGCAGTCGCAGATGGACTACTACGTGCTGTCCGACAAGCGCCGCCAGGACGCGACCGCCTCCTGGACGCGCTCGTACCGGACGCTGACCGGCACGCAGAAGGTCGAGCGGGTCTACCAGCCGGTGCGGTGATCGTCACCAGGATCGTCGGCCAGAACTGACGATCCGTCGCATTTTTTCGGCCAGTTGAGGGGTCCGCGCGTTACGCGGACCTCTCAACTTTGTTTCGACAAGAAATCCTTGACGAGACGGTGACATGGACACGTAAGCTTCACGCCATCGTGAGGAGATCCCTCCGTTAACTTTGTTCGCGAGGAGCACACGTGCGCGCTTCTGCCCGCATATCCCCCACTCTGCGCCGACGCATCCTGGGTACCGCCGTACTCGCCGGAGCGCTGGCTCTCTCCCCGCTTTCCGCCCCCACGACCCTCGCCGCCGCCCCCAAGACCGGCGCCGAGAAGTGTGCCGAGGACGCGACGGCCGCCAACGCCCGTGTCGCCAAGCCGAAGACCGGCCAGGCCCACGACCCCAGCGCCGTCTCGGACGCCAAGGCCAAGGCCATGGACGCCGACATGAAGGCGAAGCTCAGCAAGATCTCGAAGTCGACGCAGCAGCAGCTGGCCGCGGCGACCTCGACGATCCCGGTCTACTTCCACGTCATCCACAGCGGTACGACGGGCAAGCTGAGCGCGACCTCCATCCAGAACCAGATCAACGTCCTGAACGCCGCCTACGCGGGCCAGGGCACCGGCAACGTCGACTCGGGCTTCCAGTTCCAGCTGGTCAGCACCGACTACACGGACAACGCCACCTGGTACAACGTCAGCGACGGCACCCAGGCCGAGAAGGACATGAAGAACGCCCTGCGCAAGGGCGGCGCCAACGCGCTGAACCTGTACTCGGCCAACCTGGGCGGCGGCCTGCTCGGCTGGGCGACCTTCCCGAGCGACTACACCTCGGCGCCCAAGATGGACGGCGTGGTCCTGCTCGACACCTCGCTGCCGGGCGGCTCGGCCACCAACTACAACGAGGGTGACACCGCCACGCACGAGGTCGGCCACTGGCTGGGCCTCTACCACACCTTCCAGGGCGGCTGCAACGGAAGCGGCGACTACGTCTCCGACACCCCGGCCGAGAAGACCGCGGCGTACGAGTGCCCGACCAACCGGGACTCCTGCACCAGCAAGGCGGGCAAGGACCCGATCCACAACTTCATGGACTACACCTACGACTCCTGTATGTACCAGTTCACCGCTGGTCAGGTGTCTCGCATGAAGAGCATGTGGACGTCCTACCGCGGCTGAAGCACCGCGGACGCGCCGCTGATGCACCGCATCCGGTAGCGCCCTGAGAACGGGGGGAGGGCCCGGACCGGCACGATGCCGGTCCGGGCCCTCTCGTCATGGCCGCCCGCGAAGGGCGTGCCCGGAAGGAGCGCGCCCGGAAGGGATGCGCTCCCCGGGCGTTCTCAGATGCTCTCCAGGAAGGCCAGCGCCGTCGCCCAGGTGCGCTCGGCGGCCTCCTCGTCGTAGTCCGGCAGCTCCGGGTCGGTGTAGAGGTGGCCGGCGCCCGGGTAACGGTGCACCTCGATGTCCGCGCCGGCCCGCTGCATGCGCAGGTACCAGGCCGTCAGCCAGTCGTGGGTCTCGAACGCGTCCGGGTCCGCCACGTGCAGCTGGACCGGCAGGTCGTCCACGGAAGCGCCCTCGGGCACGTCCGAGGTGCCGTGCAGGAGCAGCAGCCCGCGGGCCTTCTCGTCGCCGAGCGCCAACTGCTGGGCCACCGAGGCGCCCAGCGAGAAGCCCGCGTACACCAGTCCGCGCGCGGAGTGCGGGGCCGCCGCCAGGATCGCCCGCTTCAGGATCTCGTCCCGGCCCAGCTCCTCGTTGAAGGCCATGCCCTCCTCGACGGTGTCGAAGACCCGCCCCTCGAAGAGGTCGGGCACCACCACCTCGTGCCCCGCGGCGCGCAGCCGCTCGGCGGCCGCGTGCACGGCCGGCCGAAGTCCGTATGTCGAGTGGAAGAGCATGATGTTCATGGGGACATCGTGCCAGCCGCCGCCGACGGCGGGCCGCTGACGCGGGGCGGCACGGGGGACGAGCCCCGCGCAGGATGCGCCGGCTACCGCAGGCTCCTGACGTCCAGGTGCCGCAGCACCCGGTCGACGATCTCCGGATCCGCCCCCAGCTCGCTGCGCGCCGCCAGCACCTCGTGCCGGGCGGCGGACATCATCTCCCGCTGGATGCGCTGCACCGACCGGAGCCGCTCGACCCGCCGCGCGTAGGCCTCCCGCCGCTCCTCGTCGACCATGTCGGGGCTGATGCGCGCGCCCACGTCGTACGCGCGCCGCTGGAGCTGCTCCAGCAGTTCCTCGGGGAGCTCCTCGACCTCCTCGATCTCCTTGAGCCGGCGCCGGGCGGCCCTGGCGGCCCGGACGGCGAGGGTCCGCTCGTACTCCCGCGCCGCGTCGCTGTCGGCCTGCACGCCCAGCTTCCGCACCAGCGCGGGCAGCGTGAGCCCTTGGACGACGAGGGTGGTCATGATGACCGCGAACGCGATGAAGATGATCTCGTCCCGCATCGGGAAGGGCGCCCCGTCGTCGGTCCGCAGCGGGATGGCCAGGGCCAGCGCGACGGAGGCCACCCCGCGCATGCCTGCCCACCACATGATGACGCTCTCGCGCCAGTTGACCGGGATCTCCTCGTCGTAGTCGCGCAGCCGGTTGTGCAGCTTCTTGGCCGCCCAGGCGGCCGGCAGCAGCCACAGCAGCCGTACGCCGATCACGACCGCGACCACGGCGGCGGCCCAGCCGGCCATGTCCGCCGCGCGACCGGCCGCCACCCCGAACACCTGGTGCAGCTCCAGTCCGATGAGGCCGAAGGCCACGCCGGTGACGAGCGTGTCCACGATCTCCCAGAAGGTGTGGCCGGCCAGCCGGCCGAGCACGTCGTCGGCGTCCGTGGCGTACTCGGCCAGGAAGAGCGCGGTGCTCAGGACGGCCAGTACGCCCGAGCCCTTCAGCTCCTCCGCCACCACGTACGACACGAACGGCACCAGCAGCGTGAGCCCGATCTGCAGGGTGGCGTCGCCGAGCCGGCTCATCAGCCGGTGCGCGAGCCAGCCGAGGGCCAGCCCCACGGCCACGGCGACGACGGCCGACACCACGAACGCCAGGCCCGCCTCGGCCCAGGAGAATTCGCCGCTGACCGCGGCGGCCACCGCCACGTGGTAGAGCACGATGGCGGTGACGTCGTTGAACAGCCCCTCGCCCTCGAGGATCGACACCAGCCGGCGCGGCAGTCCCAGCGAGCCCGCGACCGCGGTGGCGGCCACCGGGTCCGGCGGGGCGACCAGCGCGCCGAGCGCGACGGCGGCGGCCAGCGGCAGCCCGGGCACCACACTGTGGGCCACGGCCCCCACGGCGGCGGTGGTGACGAAGACCAGGGCCACGGCGAGCAGCAGGATGGGCCGGACGTTGGCGGCGAACTGCCGCCAGGAGGTGCGCTGCACGGAGGCGTACAGCAGGGGCGGCAGCACGAGGGGGAGGATGTAGTCGGGCTGGACCTCGACGTTCGGCACGAACGGCACGAGGGCGAGCGCGACCCCGCCGAGGGTCATCAGCACCGGGGCCGGCAGGCCCAGCCGGTCGCCGAGCGGCACGGTCACGATCGCCCCGAGGAGCAGGACGAAGAGGAGCGCGAGCTGGTCCACTCCCCCAGCCTCGCAGCCGTTCCGGGCAAACCGGCTCATTTGAACCGCCCCCGCAACGGGCGCCGGACCCGACGCCCGGCGGAGCGCCCGCTGGTCGGCGCCGCCGGCCGCCGCCGCGAGCGCGGCACGGTCCGAAAGGCGGGCCTAGCGCAGCGGGCGCCGCATCGACCGGTGCGGGATGCCGACCTCGTCGAACTCCGGCCCGAACACCGCGTACCCCAGCCGCTCGTAGAAGCCGAGGGCCCGGGTCTGCGCGTGCAGCTCGATCGCGTCGAGACCCAGCCGGGCGGCCTCGGCCTCGACCGCGCGGACCAGCGCCACCCCGGCGCCGGTCCCGCGCGCCCGACCGACGACCGCGAGCCGGCCGAGCGTACCCGTGCCGGGGTCGGCGAGGCCGGTCAGCAGCCGGGCGGTACCCAGCGGGCCCTGCGGACCGACGGCAAGCAGGTGCACCGCGTCCGCGTCGAGGGCGTCGTACTCGAGCTCCTCGGGTACGCCCTGCTCGGCGATGAACACCTCGGCGCGCACCGCGAAGCAGGCGGCCCGGTCCTCTTCCGAGACGGCGACCCGCACCTGGAAGGGCGGCGCCGTGACGGGGGCGGTCACTCGCTCTCCGCGCGGATCACGTCCAGCGCGTGCTGCAGGTCGGCCGGGTAGGTGCTGGCGAACTCCACCCACTGGCCGTCGGCCGGGTGCTCGAAGCCGAGGCGCACGGCGTGCAGCCACTGGCGGGTGAGCTTCAGCCGCTTGGCGATGGTCGGGTCGGCGCCGTAGGTGAGGTCGCCGACGCACGGGTGCCGGTGGGCGGACATGTGCACGCGGATCTGGTGCGTGCGGCCCGTCTCGAGCTTGATGTCGAGCAGCGAGGCGGCGCGGAAGGCCTCGATGAGGTCGTAGTGGGTGACCGAGGCCTTGCCGTCGGAGGTCACGGCCCACTTGTAGTCGGCGCTGGGGTGACGGCCGATGGGCGCGTCGATGGTGCCGCTCATCGGGTCCGGGTGGCCCTGGACCAGCGTGTGGTAGCGCTTGTCCACGACGCGCTCGCGGAACTGGTTCTTGAGGGAGGTGTACGCCCGCTCGGACTTGGCGACGACCATCAGGCCGGAGGTGCCGACGTCGAGGCGGTGCACGATGCCCTGGCGCTCGGCGGCACCGGAGGTGGAGATCCGGTAGCCGGCCGCGGCCAGGCCGCCGATGACGGTGGTGCCGGTCCAGCCGGGGCTGGGGTGCGCGGCCACGCCGACCGGCTTCATGATCACGACGATGTCGTCGTCGTCGTGGACGATCTCCATGCCCTCGACGGGCTCGGCGACGATCTCGACGGGGCGCGGCGGGGCGGGCATCTCGACCTCGAGCCAGGCGCCGCCGCTGACGCGCTCGGACTTCCCGACGACGTTGCCGTCGACCGCCACCTTGCCGGCGGCGGCCAGCTCGGCCGCCTTGGTCCGGGAGAAGCCGAACATGCGGGCGATCGCGGCGTCGACGCGCTCGCCTTCGAGGCCATCGGGGACGGGCAGGGTACGGATCTCGGGAATCGTGCTCACCCGTCGAGTATGCCGGACGCGGCCGACACACCCGACAGCGCGGGCGCCGGGGTCAGTCCTTGTGGACGGTGCCGTCCGGGTCGATGCCCCTGAAGGACAGCAGCACGATGAGGATGCCGCCGCACACGATCGCGGAGTCGGCCAGGTTGAAGACCGCGAAGTGGGTGGGGGCGATGAAGTCCACCACCGCGCCGCGGAACACGCCCGGCGAGCGGAAGATCCGGTCGGTGAGGTTGCCCAGCGCGCCGCCGAGCAGGCCGCCCAGCGCGATCGCCCAGGGCAGGCTGTAGAGCTTGCGGGAGATCCGGGCGATGACGACGATGACGGTCGCGGCGATGAGCGTGAAGATGATCGTGAAGGCCTCGCCGAAACCGAAGGCGGCTCCCGGGTTGCGCACCGCCTCGAACTTCAGCAGGTCGCCGATGATCTCGATCGGCGCGTGGTGCTCCAGCTTGGCGACCACGAGCATCTTGCTGCCGAGGTCGAGCAGGTACACGAGCACGGCGACCACGACCAGCGCGAGGATCCGGCGCCGCCCCTTGGGCTGCGCGGCCTCCGGCTCGGCCCGACCAACATCTGGCGTACCGATGACGCCCTCCGCCTCTGCCACGTGAATCCCTCGAATGTAGGTGCCACGGGGGCGCCCTGCCACGAGCCGCCCGACCAGAACACGAGGGTACGTCACACCGGCGGCGCGGCCGTGGCCGCGGGGCGCCGCCGGCGCGACCGGAGGGGGCGGTTCCCCTAGTGGCGGCGCTCCTGCTTCTGCTTGCACTCCACGCACAGGGTGGCCCGGGGGAAGGCCTGCATGCGGGCCTTGCCGATGGCGTTGCCGCAGTTCTCGCAGATGCCGTAGGTGCCGTCGTCGAGCCGTTCGAGGGCGTGCTCGGTCTGCCCCAGCATCTCGCGGGCGTTCGCGGCGAGGGAGAGCTCGTGCTCGCGCGTGATGTTCTTCGCACCCGTGTCGGCCTGGTCGTCGCCGGCCCCGTCACCGGAGTCGCGCATCATGCCGGTGATGGCCTCCTCCGAGTGGTGCAGTTCGGCCCGCAGCCGGTCGGCCTCGTCCGTCAGCAGCGTGCGGGCCTCGGCGACCTCGGCCGGGGTCCACGGCTCCTCGCCGGGGCGGACGGCCAGCTGACCGGGCGCCGCCACCGCGCGGGTCTTGGGGAGCCCGCTGGTGGCCGCGGCGGCGCTCGCCCTGGCCGTCGAGGTCCTGCCCTTGCCGCTGCCGCTGGTCTTCTTGGCAACCACTGTCCCGGCTCCCGTCTCTTCCGCGGCCTGGGCCGCCCCCTGGGCCCCGGCGCGTCCGGCCGGGGCGTGCTTCGCCTTCTTCGCGGCGGCCTTCGTGGTGGGCGCCGTCGCGGGGGCGGCCTTGTCGGCGGCCGCCTTCCTGGTGGCCGGCTTCGCGGCCGCCTTCCCGACCGCCGTCTTCGCGGTGGTGGTCTTCGCGGTGGTGGTCTTCGTGGCGGCCCTCTTCGCTGTGGTGGCCCCCGCGGCCGCGGCCTTCCCGGTGGCCTTGGTGGCGGTGGTCCTGGTGGTGGCGGTGGTCCTGGTGGTCGCGGTCTTGGTGGCGGTGGTCTTCGAGGTGGTCTTCGTCGCGGTCTTCGCCGTGCTCTTCGTAGCGGTGGCCTTCGTAGCGGTGGTCTTCGTCGCGGTGGTCTTCGTCGCGCCCGCGGTCCTCGCCGTGCTCCCGGTCGCGTTCCTCGCCGCGCCCTTCGCGGCGGCCCCGCCGCCCACCGCGGTCTTCTTCGCCCCGTCCGCTGTCTTGGGCACGGCCTTCCCGGCCGCCGCCCCGGCAGCCGTGGCCGCCGACTTCTCGCCGGCGGACGCCGTCTTCTTCGCCACCATGGCCGCGGCCCCTTCACATATTGTGATCTTGCGCGCGCATCGTGCTGGGACGATAAATCGCCCCAAACCGCCACGGCAACGGGGCACGCGTCCTCCGAGGCCAACCTGCATCCGTTGTGCCCCGCTCAGCCCCCGGTAATCCGCCCTTCGCAGCCCCGCGGCCCCCCTACCGGCGCGTAGGCCCATCCGGGTCATGCCGGCGCCGCCCCCGGACCCCCCGCGAAACCGGTCTGCCGAGCCGCCCCCCGGCCCGTACACTGGGCCCAGCGAAAGGCATGGATGGGGACGAGTAGCGTCGTACGCAGCCAGGAGCGACCCGGGGACGGTGCGAGCCCGGGGGCGAGCGCGACGTGAAGGATCACCCCGGAGCCGCCGGAAGAACGCCTTGGCCCCCGGGCCCGGGTCAGTAGAACCGGCTCGCGCCCCTAATGAGGGGGCCACCGGCAGTGCGCCCGGCGGCCAAGGAGGGTGGTACCGCGGGAGCCGCGCCGGATCGGCGGCCTCTCGTCCCTCCGACGGAAGTGACAAGCCGTTGGAGGAAGAGCCAGCCTCATGAGCACACCGCCGCAGTACCGCCCGGTACCCGCCCAGGTCGACCTGCCCGCCCTCGAGCACGCCGTCCTGGAGTTCTGGCAGGACAACAAGACGTTCGCCAAGACCCTCGCCCAGTCCGAGGGCCGCCCCGAGTGGGTCTTCTACGAGGGCCCGCCGACCGCGAACGGCATGCCCGGCGCGCACCACATCGAGGCCCGCGTCTTCAAGGACGTCTTCCCCCGCTTCCGCACCATGCGCGGCTACCACGTGGCCCGCAAGGCCGGCTGGGACTGCCACGGCCTGCCGGTCGAGCTCGCCGTCGAGAAGGAGCTCGGCTTCAACGGCAAGCAGGACATCGAGGCCTACGGCATCGCCGAGTTCAACGCCAAGTGCCGCGAGTCGGTGACCCGCCACACCGACGCCTTCGCCGAGCTCACCACCCGCATGGGCTACTGGGTCGACCTCGACGACGCCTACCGGACCATGGACCCCGAGTACGTCGAGTCCGTGTGGTGGTCGCTCAAGGAGATCTTCAACAAGGGCCTGCTGGTCCAGGACCACCGCGTCGCCCCCTGGTGCCCGCGCTGCGGCACCGGCCTGTCCGACCACGAGCTGGCCCAGGGCTACGAGACGGTCGTCGACCCGTCCGTCTTCGTGCGCTTCCCGCTGACCTCCGGCCCGCTCGCGGGCGAGGCGGCGCTGCTGGTGTGGACGACGACCCCGTGGACCTTGGTGTCCAACACCGCGGTCGCCGCCCACCCCGACGTCACCTACGTCGTCGCCACGAACGGCACCGAGAAGCTGGTCGTCGCCCAGCCGCTGCTGGAGAAGGCGCTCGGCGAGGGCTGGGAGGCCACCGGCGAGACCTTCACCGGCAAGGACATGGAGCGCTGGACCTACCGGCGCCCGTTCGAGCTGGTCCCCTTCGAGGCCCCGGCCCACTTCGTCGTGAACGCCGAGTACGTCACCACCGAGGACGGCACGGGTCTGGTCCACCAGGCCCCGGCCTTCGGCGCCGACGACCTCGCGGTCTGCCGCGCGTACGGCCTGCCGGTCGTGAACCCGGTCCGCCCCGACGGCACCTTCGCCGAGGACGTCCCGCTGGTCGGCGGCGTCTTCTTCAAGAAGGCCGACGAGCAGCTCACCGCCGACCTCGACGCCCGCGGCCTGCTCTTCAGGCACATCGCGTACGAGCACAGCTACCCGCACTGCTGGCGCTGCCACACCGCGCTGCTCTACTACGCGCAGCCGTCCTGGTACATCCGCACCACCGCCGTCAAGGACGCGATGCTGCGGGAGAACGAGAAGACGAACTGGTTCCCCGAGTCGGTCAAGCAGGGCCGCTTCGGCGACTGGCTGAACAACAACATCGACTGGGCGCTCTCCCGCAACCGCTACTGGGGCACCCCGCTGCCGATCTGGCGCTGCGAGGAGGGCCACCTCACCTGCGTCGGCTCGCGCGCGGAGCTCTCGGAGCTGTCCGGCACCGACCACTCCGGCCTGGACCCGCACCGCCCGTTCATCGACGACGTGACCTTCACCTGCACCGCGGAGGGCTGCGACCACACCGCCGTCCGCGTGCCCGAGGTCATCGACGCCTGGTACGACTCGGGCTCGATGCCGTTCGCACAGTACGGCTACCCGTACAAGAACAAGGAGCTCTTCGAGAAGCGCTACCCGGCGCAGTTCATCTCGGAGGCGATCGACCAGACCCGCGGGTGGTTCTACACCCTGATGGCGGTCGGCACGCTGGTCTTCGACAAGTCCTCGTACGAGAACGTGGTCTGCCTGGGCCACATCCTCGCCGAGGACGGCCGCAAGATGTCCAAGCACCTGGGCAACATCCTGCAGCCGATCCCGCTCATGGACCAGCACGGCGCCGACGCCGTGCGCTGGTTCATGGCGGCCGGCGGCTCCCCGTGGGCGGCCCGCCGCGTCGGCCACGGCACCATCCAGGAGGTCGTCCGCAAGACGCTCCTCACGTACTGGAACACGGTCGCCTTCCAGGCCCTGTACGCCCGCACCTCGCAGTGGGCGCCGTCCGCCGCCGACCCGGCGCCGGCCGACCGCACGGTCCTCGACCGCTGGCTGCTGTCCGAGCTGAACGCGCTGGTCGGTGACGTCACCGAGGCGATGGAGGCGTACGACACCCAGCGCGCGGGCAAGCTGCTGTCCGCGTTCGTCGACGACCTGTCGAACTGGTACGTGCGCCGCTCGCGCCGCCGGTTCTGGCAGGGCGACAAGGCCGCGCTGCGGACCCTGCACGAGGTCGTGGAGACCGTCACGCGCCTGCTGGCCCCGCTGACGCCGTTCATCACCGAGCGGGTCTGGCAGGACATGGTCGTCCCGGTGACCCCGGAGGCCCCCGAGTCCGTGCACCTGTCGACCTGGCCGGAGCGGGACGCGTCCCTGGTGGACCCGGCCCTGTCCCAGCAGATGGTGCTGGTACGCCGCCTCGTCGAGCTGGGCCGCGCCACGCGCGCCGAGTCGGGCGTGAAGACCCGCCAGCCGCTCTCCCGCGCCCTGATCGGCGCCACGGGCTTCGACGCCCTGTCGGCGGAGCTCCAGGCGCAGATCACGGAGGAGCTGAACGTCTCCTCCCTGGCCTCCCTGTCCGAGGTCGGCGGCTCGCTGGTGGACACCACCGCCAAGGCGAACTTCCGCGCACTCGGCAAGCGCTTCGGCAAGGGCGTGCAGGACGTCGCCAAGGCCGTCGCCGCCGCCGACGCGGCCGCGCTGTCCCTGGCCCTGCGGTCGGGCACGGCGACGGTGGAGGTCAACGGCGAGCCGGTGGACCTCTCCCCCGAGGAGGTCATCATCACGGAGACCCCGCGCGAGGGCTGGTCCGTGGCCTCGGACTCCGGCGCGACGGTGGCCCTCGACCTGGAGATCACCCCGGAGCTGCGGCTGGCGGGCCTGGCCCGGGACGCGATCCGGCTGATCCAGGAGGCCCGCAAGAACTCCGGCCTCGACGTGGCGGACCGCATCGCCCTGCGGTGGTCCTCCTCCGACGCCGAGGTCACGACGGCCCTGACGGACCACGCGGCGCTGATCGCCGACGAGGTCCTCGCCACGGACTTCGCCGCCGGCGAGGCCGACGCGTCCTACGGCGACCCGTTCGCCGACGAGTCCCTCGGCCTGGTCTTCCGCCTGCGCAAGGCGTAAGGCCCCGGCCGACCGAAGCGGCGCCCTTCCCTGCGGGGGGCGCCGCTTTCGCTTTCCCCCACCCCGCCCCTTCCCGAAACCGAGGGCTCCGCCCCCGGACCCCACCCGCCGCTCCGCGCCGGCCTCCTGGGGCTCCGCCCCAGACCCCGCGCCTCAAACGCCGGCGAGGCTGGATATGCAGACTTCCGCCCTTGCGGCTCCGCCCAGGGTGGCAGCGCCCCCGAACGAAGCCCCGTCGGGCCGCCCCGTGGTGTGTGGGGCAGCCTCTTGAGGCGCCATGGCAGGCTGGTCCGGAGGCAGGCCCGGGCCTGGGGTGGCCGCAGGCCAGGGCCGAAGGCCCCGAAGCCCCAGGGGTGGGACTGCCGCAGGGCCTGCAGGCCATGACGGGTCAAGAGGCGAGGGGACCCACACACCACGGGACGGCCCCCGAACGCGAGCCAACCCCGCCCCCACCCCCGCCGAACCACGAAAACGGGCCGGGCCCGGATCCCCTTCAAGGGGTCCGGGCCCGGCCCGTAGAGACTGCCGACGCCGACGTCAGTCGGCGGCTACCTCAGTTGTCGTCCTCGTCGATCAGGAAGCCCCGCATGGGAGACGGCGCCTGCTGCATCGGCTGGGGCGCGGCCGGCCGCACCGGAGCCATCGGCTGCGTCATCGCCGGGGTCATCTGCTGCTGGCCACCGTAGGACGGCGCGCCCATCGGCGACGGGCCACCGCCCATGCCCATGGCACCGGCCGGGGCCATCGACGGGGTCGTGGTGGCCGGCAGGGACGCGGTCGCCGGGGTGCGCGGCGGCGCGAGGGAGTCGTCCGACTGCGACTCCAGCTGGCGCAGCTGCGACTCCAGGTACGACTTCAGGCGCGTACGGTACTCGCGCTCGAAGCCGCGCAGGTCCTCGACCTTGCGCTCCAGCGTGGCGCGGGCGGACTCCAGGGAGCCCATCGCGACGCGGTGCTTCTCCTGCGCGTCCCGCTCCAGCGCGTCGGCCTTGGCGCGGGCGTCCCGCTCCAGGCCCTCGGCGCGCGAGCGCGCCTCGCCGACGATCTTGTTGGCCTCGGAACGGGCCTCCGCGATCGCCTGGTCAGCGGTCTGCTGCGCCAGCGAGAGCACGCGGGCGGCGCTGTCGCCACCGGGGCCCTGGCCGGGCTGCGGCAGCTGCGGGGGCTGGTGGCCCATCGGGGGCTGACCCATGGGCGGCTGGCCCATCGGCGGCTGGCCCATGGGCTGGCCCATCTGCTGGCCCATCGGGTTCTGGCCGCCCATGGTGTGGGGCTGCATCGGGCCGCCCATGGGGCCCTGCTGCATCGGACCGGGGCCCTGCTGCATGGGGCCGGGGCCCTGCTGCATCGGACCGGGACCCTGCTGCATCGGACCGGGACCACCGGGGCCGGCCGGAAGCTGCGGGGCGCCGCCCGGAAGCTGGGGAGCGCCACCCGGGAGCTGCGGCGGACCCATCTGCGGCGGGCCCTGCTGCACCGGCGGGCCGGATATGGCGGCGGGCACGGGGCCGCCGGGGCCGCGCTGGTCCTGGGGCTCGGGCTTGCGCTGCTGCTGCTGGTTCTGCGCGGCGGCACGCGTGGCGGCGGCCAGCTTGGCGCGCAGGTCCTCGTTCTCGCGGAGCAGACGGGTCAGCTCTGCTTCGACCTCGTCGAGGAAGGCATCGACCTCGTCCTCGTCATAGCCTTCTCGGAGGCGGACGGTCGTGAACTGCTTGTTCCGCACGTCCTCGGGGGTCAGCGGCATCTCTTCTTCACCTCTACGTAGTCGTCGGCAGTCGGCAAGACCGGTTCGTTCACAGGCCTCTCGCAACGTTGCTCACGATGCTGATCAGGATGTAAACGATGATCATCAGCACGAAGAAGGACAGGTCGAGTGCCACGCCCCCGAGACGCAGCGGCGGAATGAACCGCCGCAGGAGCTTGAGCGGTGGATCGGTGACAGTGTAGGTGGCCTCCAGAACGACCACCATCGCCTTGCCCGGTTCCCACGAGCGGGCGAACTGGAAGACGTAGTCCATGACCAGCCGGAAGATGAGCACGACGAGGAAGCACATCAGCGCGATGTAGATCACCTGCATGGCCACGCCCATCTCGCGCTTCCCTCTCCCCTTGCTCTCGCTGTCCGGCCGAGCGGCCGGGCGGTCGGTCCCGGTGTCGCGTGCAACTCAATCGGTCTAGCTTTGGTTGAAGAACCCGCCCTCGGCGATGCGGGCCTTGTCCTCCGCCGTGACATCGACGTTAGCAGGCGAGAGCAGGAACACCTTCTGTGTCACGCGTTCAATGCTGCCGTGCAGACCGAACACGAGTCCGGCCGCGAAGTCGACGAGACGCTTCGCATCAGTGTCGTCCATCTCCGTGAGGTTCATGATCACGGGGGTGCCCTCGCGGAAGTGTTCCCCGATGGTACGGGCCTCGTTGTAGGTCCGGGGGTGGAGCGTCGTGATGCGGTAGGGCTCCCGCTCGGACACGACCTTGGGCATGATCACCGGTGCGTTCTTCTCCAGGCTCGGGCGTTCGGGTGTGATGGATGCCACGGGGGCGATTCGCGCCGGACGCCCGCTTTCCACCGGCAGCGGGGCCGGCTCGCGGGGGGCCGGCGGCTGGGCGACCCGTACCGGTTCGTCCGGGGCCGGGGCCTGGTGCGGAGGCTGGTGCCGCCGGCGGTCCCGCTCCGGTTCGGGCTCGGGCTCGAATTCGTCGTCGGGATCGAACCCGGGGCCGTCGTACCCATCGTCCTCCACGAGGCCGAGGTAGACCGCCATCTTGCGCATCGCGCCGGCCATTCTCTGAGTCCTCCGCTCTGTGGTGGATCGCCCTCGTCACCGATGGGCACTGCGTTCGACTGCCCGCGATCCACGTGGCCCGTCCCCGATCTGCGGGAATGACCATATTTTCTGCTGTGGTCCGACTTTCTTCGCGACGTTACCCGAGCCGGGGTCGGCTTCCGAGTACCGCAGTGCCGACGCGTACGTGTGTCGCCCCTGCCGCCACGGCCTGCTCGAGGTCCCCGCTCATACCGGCCGAGACCATCGTGGCAGCCGGATGGACGGCGCGCAGGCGGGATGACAATTCCACCAACCGCGCGAACGCCTCCTGTTCGCGGCCCGCGTACGGACCGGCGAGCGGGGCGACCGTCATCAGGCCGTCGAACCGGAGTCCGGGGGCGGCGGCCAGCAGACCGGCCAACTCCTCGACGCGGTCGGGGGCGGCGCCGCCGCGCGCCCCCCGCTCCTCGCCGGCCTCCGCGTCGAGCGCGACCTGGACGAGGCAGCCGAGCTCGCGCCCGGCCGTCTCCGCCGCCGCCGAGAGCGCGGTGACGAGTCGGGGGCGGTCGACCGACTGCACCAGATGCGCATAACCGGCCACGGAACGGGCTTTGTTCGTCTGCAGCTGGCCGACGAAGTGCCAGACGAGCGGCAGATCCGCGCAGTCGGCGGCCTTCGGCGCCGCCTCCTGGTCCTTGTTCTCCGCCACGTGCCGGACGCCCAGCTCCGCCAGCAGCCGCACGTCGCTCGCCGGGTAGGTCTTGGTGACCACGATGAGGGTCACTTCCTCCCGCTTGCGACCGACTGCGGCACAAGCGGAAGCAATGCGTTCCTCCACCCGCGCCAGGTTCGCGGCCAGTTCGGCCTTGCGGTCGGTCATCGCGACTCCAGCCAGACATATCCGGCGAGCCGCCCGGTGGTGCGGTCGCGGCGGTACGAGTAGTGGTCGGGCGATTCGAGGGTGCAGACGGTGGAGCGCGCGAGGTCGCGCACGCCCAGCGCGACGAGCTGCGCGTGCACGCCGGCGACCACGTCCACGGCCGGAGTGCCCCAACTCGTCTCGGCGTACGCCTGCGGTACGACGGCGGCGACGGCCTCGCGCATGTCGGCGGGCACCTCGTAGCAGCGCCCGCAGACCGCGGGGCCGGTCCGGGCGGTGATGCGGACCGGGTCCGCACCGAGCGCGGCCATCGCCTCGACCACGGCGGGCACCACCCCGGCGACCAGGCCGGGCCGGCCGGCGTGCGCGGCGGCCGCGACCCCGGCGACGGGGTCGGCCAGCAGGACGGGGGTGCAGTCGGCGGTCAGGACCGCCAGTGCCAGGCCGGGGCGGGTGGTGACCACGGCGTCCACGGCCGGGACCGGGCCGTCGGCCCAGGGTCCGTCGACCACGGCCACGTCGCGGCCGTGCACCTGGTTCATCCAGACCACGCCCTCCGGGGCGAGGCCCAGGGACCGGGCGGCCCGGGCGCGGTTCTCGCGCACCGCGGCGGGGTCGTCCCCGACCGCGCCGCCCAGGTTGAGCTCTTCGTACGGAACGGCGCTCACCCCGCCCCACCGGTCGGTGAAGGCGAAGTGGGCGCCGCTCGCGTGGTGCTGCTCGCTTATCACTTCAAGAAGTCCGGTACGTCCAGCTCTTCGGCGGGGCTGTCCTGGTACGGACGGGCCGTGGGCACCTGGGGCGCGGCGACCGTGGGGACCACCGGAACCTCGGGGGCGGGCTCGACCGGGGCCGGGGGCTCCTCGCGCGGGGTGACTGTGCCCAGTCCGCCGAAGGCGGGGCGGGGCGGCTCGGGCGCGCGAACCGGGGCCGGGGGCTCCTCGCGCTTGGTGGAGGCGGCGCCGATCACGTTGTCCCGGCGGGCCGGGGGCTGGCCCCCGTCGAAGCCGGCCGCGATGACGGTGACCCGGACCTCGTCGCCGAGGGCGTCGTCGATGACGGCGCCGAAGATGATGTTCGCCTCGGGGTGGGCGGCCTCGCTGACCAGCTGGGCGGCCTCGTTGATCTCGAAGAGGCCGAGGTCGGAGCCGCCGGAGATGGACAGCAGCACGCCCCGGGCGCCGTCGATGGAGGCCTCCAGCAGCGGCGAGGAGATCGCCATCTCGGCGGCGGCCACCGCGCGGTCGTCGCCGCGGGCCGAGCCGATGCCCATGAGGGCCGAGCCGGCCTCGGACATCACGGACTTGACGTCGGCGAAGTCGAGGTTGATCAGGCCGGGGGTGGTGATGAGGTCGGTGATGCCCTGGACACCGGAGAGCAGGACCTGGTCGGCCGACTTGAAGGCGTCCAGGACCGAAACCTGGCGGTCCGAGATGGACAGCAGCCGGTCGTTCGGGATGACGATGAGGGTGTCGACCTCTTCGCGCAGGGCGGCGATGCCGTCCTCCGCCTGGTTCGCGCGGCGGCGGCCCTCGAAGGTGAACGGGCGGGTGACCACGCCGATCGTCAGGGCGCCCAGCGAGCGCGCGATGTTGGCGACGACCGGGGCGCCGCCGGTGCCGGTGCCGCCACCCTCGCCCGCGGTGACGAAGACCATGTCGGCCCCCTTGAGGACCTCCTCGATCTCCTCGCGGTGGTCCTCGGCGGCCTTGCGGCCGACCTCGGGGTTGGCGCCGGCGCCCAGACCCCGGGTGAGTTCGCGGCCGACGTCGAGCTTGACGTCGGCGTCGCTCATCAACAGCGCCTGCGCGTCGGTGTTGATGGCGATGAACTCGACGCCCTTGAGACCGACCTCGATCATTCGGTTGATGGCATTGACACCACCGCCGCCGACACCGATGACCTTGATGACTGCGAGGTAGTTCTGCGGTGCTGCCACGTCGAAGGCCTCTCGCCTCGAGTTACGTGTCGTCACACCGCGGGCCTGCGCTGCGACGACTGATGCCGAAATGGGACGGTCCGTACGCGCCGACCCGAACCCTCACCCTTAAGTTTAGGGTTAGGAGTGTGTCTGTTCCTTGGACTCTTCCGGACAGGACACTAAGTCGACAAGTGGCGCGCGTTCAACGAACACGCCGAACCTCCCGTTTTTCTTTTCACCCTATGTGATCACCCATATCCCTGGCCAACCAGGGTGCTTCCCTGTTCGACCTCGCGTCAACTCCGGGACACCGCAGGGGCGCTGGGAGCGCTCACGTCGAAGTGACCGGCCCCCGGGGCGGCCTTCATGAGCGCGGTCAGCGCACGGCCCTTCAGGGCCCCCCGTTCCGAGCTCCCCCACACGACCGTACGCCCGCCCGCCAACTCCAGTACGACGGAGTCGTACGAGCGCACGCGGACGACCCGGGTGTCCGCGGCCACGGCCCGCGGCAGGTCGCCGGCCACGCCCACCGCCTCCAGCAGGAGCCGCTCCTCGTCGAAGCGGCGCAGGCTGGGCGAGCCCGCGGCCGCCAGTTCGAGGACGGGGACGCCCCGTGGGGCCTTGCGGACGGTGGCGAAGCGGACGCCCGAAGCGTCCACTTCCACGAAGTCGGCACCCTTTTCGAGCAGCAGGACCGGTTTGCGCTCGGTCACTTTCAGCCCGATCCCGTGCGGCCAGGCACGGACCACGTCGACCGAGTCGACACGGGGCAGTTGGCCGCGCAGCCGCGTCCCGATCTCGTCGGTGTCGACGGACGCCAGCGGGGCGCCCAGCGGCACGGCGGCCGCGGCGCGCACCTGGTCGGGGGTGAGCACAGCGGTGCCGGAGACGCTCACCTTCTCGACGCGCAGCCAGGAGGAGCCGTACAGGACCCAGGAGCCGCCGCCCGCGAGCAGCAGGGCGGCGGCGATCCCGAGGAGCACGGGCGTGCGCCGGAACCAGGGACGTCTCGCGGTCTTGGGTCCGGCCACTCGTGCTCGCCTCCTGCGTCAGCGGTTCCGGTGCGCGGCGATCGCCTCGTACACCATGGCGACCAGCAGCTCGTCGGCGTCCCGGCGGCCGAACTCGGCGGCCGCGCGGGACATCTCGTAGAGCCGGTGCGGGTCGGCCAGTACCGGCAGGACCTGGCCCTGGACCCACTCGGGGCTCAGTTCCGCGTCGTCGACGAGGAGGCCGCCGCCGGCCTTGACCACCGGCTGGGCGTTGAGCCGCTGCTCGCCGTTGCCGATCGGCAGCGGGACGTACGCGGCGGGGAGCCCGACGGCGGAGAGTTCGGCGACGGTCATCGCGCCCGCGCGGCACAGCATCATGTCGGCCGCGGCGTACGCGAGGTCCATCCGGTCCACGTACGGTACCGGGACGTAGGGCGGCATCCCGGGCATGTTGTCCACGCGCGGCAGTTCGTTCTTCGGGCCGACCGCGTGCAGGATCTGGACGCCGGAGCGCTGGAGCGTCGGGGCGACCTGCTGGACGACCTCGTTGAGGCGCCGGGCGCCCTGCGAACCGCCGGAGACCAGCAGGGTCGGCAGGTTGGGGTCGAGACCGAAGGCGGCGCGGGCCTCGGCGCGGACCGCGGCCCGGTCGAGGGTGGCGATGGTGCGGCGCAGCGGGATGCCCACGTAGCGCGCGCCCCGCAGCTTGCTGTCGGGCGTGGAGACCGCGACGGCGGCCGCGTAGCGCGAGCCGATCTTGTTGGCCAGGCCGGGCCGGGCGTTGGCCTCGTGGACCACGATCGGCACGCCGAGGCGCTTGGCCGCCAGGTAGCCGGGCAGCGCCACGTAGCCGCCGAAGCCGACGACGCAGTCGGCCTTGGTCCGCGTGAGGATCTCCTCCGCGGCCTTGATGGTGCCGCGCAGCCGCCCGGGGACGGTGATCAGCTCGGGGGTGGGCTTGCGGGGCAGCGGCACGGCGGGGATGAGCCCGAGCTCGTAGCCGCGCTCCGGCACGAGCCGGGTCTCCAGGCCGCGTTCCGTGCCGAGGGCAGTGATGCCCACGGTGGGGTCCTGCCTGCGCAGGGCGTCCGCGAGGGCGAGCGCCGGCTCGATGTGGCCGGCGGTCCCCCCACCGGCAAGTACGACATGCACCGAAATTCACCGCTCTCCGGACGGACGCTTCTTGACGCGCCGTCTCATCGACTTCCATCCAAGCCCGGCCCGCTTCCAGCCGAACCTCGGCTGCCGCATGGCGAGCGCCGCGCGCGCCGCCGGCTCCTCACGCGCGAACGCGATGAGCAACCCGACGGCGAACATGGTCGGCAGCAGGGCCGACCCTCCGTAGGAGAACAGCGGGAGCGGGACACCGGCGATCGGCAGCAGACCGAGCACCGCACCTACGTTGATCACGGCCTGGGCCGTGACCCAGGTGGTCACCCCTCCCGCGGCGTACCTCACGAAGGAGTCCTCCGTGCGTCCGGCCACGCGGATACCCGCATAGCCTAGAGCCGCGAACAGGGCCAGCACCGACAGCGTCCCCGCCAGTCCCAGTTCCTCCCCGGTGATGGCGAAGATGAAGTCGGTGTGGGCTTCGGGCAGTTGTCCCCATTTTTCCACACTGGCGCCGAGACCGGAACCGAACCATCCACCGGAGGCCAGGGCGTAGAGTCCGTGCACGGCCTGCCAGCACAGGTCGCCCTTGCCCGGATCGGTCGCACCGAGGCAGGCGAGCCGGTCCATCCGGTGCGGGCTCGTCTTGATGAGGACCGCCACGATCAGGCCGGCCAGCCCGAGCACGCCCACGAAGAGCCGGGTCGGCGCTCCCGCCAGCCACAGCAGGCCGAACAGGATGGCCGTGAGGATCATCGCGGTGCCCATGTCCCCGCCGAGCATGATCAGCCCGAGGAGCAGGAACGCCACCGGGATCAGCGGCACCAGGAGGTGCTTCCACTGGGTCAGCAGGTCCTTGTCGCCCTTGCGGGCCAGCAGGTCGGCGCCCCACAGGATCAGCGCCAGCTTGCCGAACTCGCTGGGCTGGAGCATGAACGGGCCGCCCAGCGAGATCCAGTTCTGGTTGCCGCCGACCGAGACCCCTATCCCGGGGATCTGGACCAGCACCATGAGGAACACGGTCGCGGCCAGCACCGGGTAGGAGAGCGCCCGGTGCAGCTTCACCGGCATCCGGGAGGCCGCCAGCAGCAGTCCGGTGCCGAGCAGGGCGGCGAAGAGCTGTTTCTGGAAGAAGTACGAGGCCGGCAGGCCCTTCTGCAACGCCGTGATCATCGACGCCGAGTAGACCATCACCAGCCCGAGGACGGTGATGAGCAGCGCGCTGCCGAAGATCAGGTAATAGGCCGTGAGCGGCCGGTCCCAGGTGCGCCGCAGCTGCCGGTAGGTGGTGCGGACCCGCTCGAGGGGACCGCGCCCGGACGGCTTCCGGGGTGGCCCGGAGCGCACCGGACGCCTGCGGCCGAGGGTCCTGGGCGCCTTGGGCGCCGAGGGGCGCCGCCCGGCGCCCACCGCCACGCGCTGCATGTGTCTGTTCCCCTCCACTCGTACGAGCAGCCGGCCGGACAGACCTGTCGCCCGGGCCCCTACGCGGTTTCGGCGGCCAGTTCGCGCACGGCGTCGGCGAACGCGTCGCCGCGGGTGCCGTAGTTCGCGAACATGTCCATCGACGCGCAGGCCGGGGCCAGCAGGACCGTGTCGCCGGGCTCCGCGAGCCGGGCCGCTTCCCGGACCGCGGCAAGCATCGCCCCAGTGTCGGTCCGGTCGAGGTCGACCACCGGGACCTCGGGCGCGTGTCGCGCGAGGGCTCCCCGGATCAGCTCCCGGTCGGCGCCGATGAGCACCGCGCCGCGCAGCCGCCCGGCGGAGCCCGCCACGAGCTCGTCGAAGGTCGCGCCCTTGGCGAGACCGCCGGCGATCCACACGATGGACTCGTAGGCCGCCAGGGAGGCCTCGGCGGCGTGGGTGTTGGTGGCCTTGGAGTCGTCGATGTACGTGACCCCGGCGACCTCCGCCACGTGCGCGATCCGGTGCGCGTCGGGGCGGAAGTCGCGCAGCCCGTCGCGGACGGCGCGCGGCTCGACTCCGAAGGCGCGGGCGAGCGCGGCGGCGGCCAGGGCGTTGGCGACGTTGTGCGGGGCCGGCGGGTTGACGTCCGCGACCTCGGCGAGCTCCTGGGCGTGCTTCTGCCGGTTCTCGACGAAGGCGCGGTCGACGAGGATCCCGTCCACGACGCCGAGCATCGAGGGGCCGGGGGCGCCGAGGGTGAAGCCGATGGCGCGGCAGCCGTCGACGACGTCCGCCTCCTCGACGAGGTGCTCGGTGGCCTTGTCGGCGACGTTGTAGACGCAGGCGACCGTGTTGCCCTCGTAGATGCGGCCCTTGTCGGCGGCGTACGCCTCCATGGAGCCGTGCCAGTCGAGGTGGTCGGGCGCGAGGTTGAGCACCGCCGCGGAGTGGGCGCGCACGCTGGGCGCCCAGTGCAGCTGGTAGCTGGAGAGCTCGACGGCCAGGACGTCGTACCGCTCCTGCCCCTGCACCACGTCGATGATCGGGGTGCCGATGTTGCCGACCGCGGCGGTGCGCAGGCCGGCGGCGCGCAGGATCGAGGCCAGCATCTGGGTGGTGGTGGTCTTGCCGTTGGTGCCGGTGATCGCCAGCCACGGGGCCGCGTCCGGGCCACGCAGCCGCCAGGCGACCTCGACGTCGCCGATGACCTCGACCCCGGCCGCCGCGGCGGCCTCGAACAGCGGGCTGGAGGGCTTCCAGCCGGGCGAGGTGACCACGAGGTCGGTGCCTTCGGGGAGGCTGTCGGCGTCCCCGAGGCGTACCGCGATGCCGGTGGACCCGAGCTCGGAGGCGCGGGTGCGGTGCGCCTCGCTGTCGCCGCCGTCGACCACGGTGACGCGTGCGCCGAGGCCGGCCAGGGCGCGGGCGGCACTGATGCCGCTCACGCCGAGGCCGGCCACGGTGATGTTCATGCCCTGCCAGGAGGTCACTTGTCGGCTGCCCATCCCGCGTAGAAGAGGCCCAGGCCCACGATGACGCACATGCCCTGGATGATCCAGAAGCGGACCACGACGAGGACTTCCGACCAGCCCTTGAGTTCGAAGTGGTGCTGGAGCGGTGCCATCCGGAAGACGCGCTTGCCGGTGAGGCGGAACGAGCCGACCTGGATGACCACCGACAGGGTGATGAGGACGAACAGGCCGCCCAGCAGCGCGAGCAGCAGCTCGGTGCGCGAGCAGATGGCCAGGCCGGCCAGCGCGCCGCCGAGGGCCAGCGAGCCGGTGTCGCCCATGAAGATCTTGGCGGGCGAGGTGTTCCACCACAGGAAGCCGAAGCAGGCACCCATGAGGGCGGAGGCGACGATCGCGAGGTCCAACGGGTCGCGCACCTCAAAGCAGGCGGCCGGGTTGGTCAGGGTCTCCGCGTTCGCGCAGGACTCCTGGTACTGCCAGACGCCGATGAACGTGTAAGCGCCGAAGACCATCACGGACGCACCGGTGGCCAGGCCGTCGAGGCCGTCGGTCAGGTTCACGCCGTTGGACATGGCCAGGATCATGAACAGCGCCCAGACCACGAACAGCACCGGTCCGACGGCCCAGCCGAAGTCGGAGACCCAGGACAGCTTGGTGGAGGCCGGGGCCAGCCCGCGGGCGTCCTTGAACTGCAGGGCGAGCACCGCGAAGGCGATGCCGACGATCAGCTGGCCGGCCATCTTGGCCTTGGCCCGCAGACCCAGCGAGCGCTGCTTGACGATCTTGATGTAGTCGTCGAGGAAGCCGACCAGGCCCATGCCGGCCATCAGGAAGAGCACCAGCAGACCGGAGAAGGTCGGCTGGCTGCCCGTGATCACCTTCGTCAGGCCGTACGCGGCGAGCGTGGCCAGGATGAAGGAGATGCCGCCCATGGTGGGCGTGCCCTTCTTGCCGGCGTGGCCGCGCGGGCCGTCGTCCCGGATGAACTGGCCGTAGCCCTTGCGGGCCAGCAGCTTGATGAGCAGCGGGGTGCCGATGATGGTGAGGAACATGCCGATGACACCGGCGAACAGGATCTGCCTCATCGGCCGGCGACCTCGCCCTCGCCCTGGAGCAGCGCCAGCGCCACCCGCTCCAGACCGACCGACCTGGAAGCCTTCACCAGCACGACGTCTCCCGGGCGCAGTTCACTGCGCAACAGGTCGACCGCCGCCTGCGCGTCGGACACGAGCACCGACTCCTCACCCCACGAACCCTCGTTATATGCGCCCAGTTGAAGCCAGGACGCTTCCCTGCCCCCGACTGCGACGAGCTTGCCCACGTTGAGCCGGACGGCGAGCCGTCCGACCGCGTCGTGCTCGGCGAGCGACTCGTCACCGAGCTCGGCCATTCGACCGAGCACCGCCCACGTACGACCCCCCTTCGCCCTGGCGGCGCCGCCCATCGCGGCCAGCGCGCGCAGCGCGGCCCGCATGGACTCGGGGTTCGCGTTGTAGGCGTCGTTGACGACCGTCACGCCGTCGGCGCGCTCGGTGACCTCCATCCGCCAACGGGAGAGCGTGCCCGCACCGGAGAGCGCGGTGGCGATCTCGTCGACGGACATGCCCAGCACGTGGGCGACGGCGGCCGCGGCGAGCGCGTTCGACACGTGGTGCTCACCGTACAGCCGCAAGGTCACGTCGCTGCACCCGGTGGGTGTGTGGAGCGTGAAGGAGGGCCGTCCGTCGGGCGTCAGCCGGACTTCGCTGGCGCGTACGTCGGCGTCGTCGGCCTCCCCGAAGAAGACGGTACGGGCCTGCGTCCGGGAGCTCATGGCGCGGACGAGCCCGTCGTCGGCGTTGAGCACGGCGACGCCGCCGTCGGCGGCGGTCGGCAGGGCCTCGACCAGTTCGCCCTTGGCCTGGGCGATCTGCTCGCGGCCGCCGAACTCGCCGATGTGGGCGGTGCCCACGTTCAGGACGAGGCCGATCCGGGGCGGGGTCAGGCCGGTGAGGTACTTGATGTGGCCGATGCCGCGGGCACCCATCTCCAGGACCAGGTGGCGGGTTTCCGCAGTGGCCTTGAGCGCGGTGAGGGGCAGTCCGATCTCGTTGTTGAGCGAGCCGGGGGTCCACACGGTCGGCGCGTGGTGCTGCAGGACCTGGGCGATGAGGTCCTTGGTGGAGGTCTTGCCGGCCGAGCCGGTGAGGGCGACCACGTCGGTGCCCAGCCGGGCGACCACGGCACGGGCGAGGGCACCGAGGGCGACCTCGACGTCGGGGACGACGACGGCGGGAACGCCGACGGGCCGGGCGGCCAGTACGGCGGCGGCCCCGGCGGCGATCGCGCGCTCGGCGTAGTCGTGGCCGTCGACGTGTTCACCCGCGAACGCGGCGAACAGACCGCCGGCTTCGACCTCGCGGGAATCGATGACGACGGGACCGGTCACCGTGACCGACGGATCCGGTATGTCGTGCGTACGCCCGCCGGTGAGGTCGGCGATCTCGGCGAGGGAGAGGGCGATCACTGTTTCACCTCGGCCTGTCGGGACTGCTCGTCGGACTGGGTGCGGGCCCGCTCGATCGCGGCCCGCAGCACCTGGCGGTCGTCGAAGGGGCGGACCACGCCGGCGGTGTCCTGGCCCTGCTCGTGGCCCTTGCCGGCGACGAGCACGGTGTCGCCCGCCCGTGCGCGGGCCACGGCCGCGGCGATGGCGGAGGCCCGGTCGGCGTCGACGAGGACCTCGCCGCGCTCGGCGGCGGGGACGGAGACGGCGCCCTCGAACATCGCGGCGAGGATCGCGAGCGGGTCCTCGGAGCGCGGGTTGTCGGAGGTCAGTACGGCCGTGTCGGCCAGGCGCGCGGCGGCGGCGCCCATCGGGGCGCGCTTCGTCCTGTCGCGGTCGCCGCCGCAGCCGATGACCACGTGGAGCTTGCCCTCGGTGACCTCGCGCAGGGCGCGCAGGACCGACTCGACGGCGTCCGTCTTGTGCGCGTAGTCGACCACGGCGAGGTACGGCTGCCCCGCGTCGACCCGCTCCAGCCGGCCCGGGACGCCGGGTACGGCGGCCACGCCGTCGGCGGCGGTCTGCGGGTCGATGCCGGCGGCGGCCAGGGTGACCACGGCGGCCAGGGTGTTGGCCACGTTGAACGGGCCGGGCAGCGGCGCGGTGGCGCTGACCCGCACGCCGCCCGGGCCCACGATCGTGAGGGCGGAGTCGACCGGGCCGGAACGGACGTCCTCGGCACGCCAGTCGGCGCCCGGGTCGCCCGCCACGGAGAACGTGACAACCGGGATCGCCGACTCCTTCGCGAGCCGGCGGCCGTACTCGTCGTCGACGTTGACCACGCCGAGCTTGGCGCGCCGCTCGGTGAACAGCTGCGCCTTGGCCTGGAAGTAGTCCTCCATGTCGGAGTGGAACTCCATGTGCTCCGGGCTCAGGTTGTTGAAGACGGCGACGTCGAAGACGCAGCCGTCGACCCGGCCGAGCACGAGGGCGTGGCTGGAGACCTCCATCGCGACCGCCTCGACCCCGCGCTCGCGCATGGCGGCGAACAGGGCCTGGAGGTCGGTGGCTTCCGGCGTGGTGCGCTCGGACTTCACGCGCTCGTCGCCGATGCGCATCTCGACGGTGCCGATGAGCCCGGTGCGGCGGCCGGCGCCGCGCAGGCCGCCCTCGACGAGGTACGCCGTGGTGGTCTTGCCGGACGTACCGGTGATGCCGATCTGCAGGAGCCCGGTGCCGGGGCGGCCGTAGATCTCGGCGGCGAGCTCGCCCATCCGGCCGCGCGGGTCCTCGACGGCGAGGACCGGCAGTCCGGTGGCGGCGGCGCGGTCGGCGCCCGCCGGGTCGGTCAGGACCGCGGCGGCGCCCAGCGCGGCGGCCTGCGCGGCGAAGTCGGCACCGTGCACGTTCGCGCCCGGGAGGGCGGCGTACACGTCACCGGGGCGCACGGCACGGGAGTCGTGCGTGATGCCGGTGATCTGCACGGCGTCGGCCGGGGCGCCGGGGGCTCCGAGACCCAGCAGCTCCGCGAGCGCGCCCAGGGGTGTCGGGCGGGCGTGTGCGGGCCGGGGCGGTCCCGGCGGCGCTGCCGGGGCGGCTTTCTGGGCGGTTCTGGGCTGATCAGCGTGGGGCACGGCGGTGAGCGTACCGGGCGCTGCGGGCCCGCCGGGAATCGAGGTGCCTGGGGCGCCGTGGTTCCCCGGGTCCGGGGTGATGGTCGTCACTGGTGGTGCCTCGCGCTTCTGGTCCGCTTCTCGTCGCCGGCCGGGCGGTCCGGCCGGCCGGGTCTCACCGGCTCGGGCGGCCGGGGGTGAAGGTGGTCGGCAGGTTCGCGGGAGCGGTGCCGGTGGGGGCGATCTGGAGGCTCTTGAGGGCGAACTCCATGACCTTCTTGTAGATGGGGCCGCAGATCTGGCCGCCGAAGTGGCTGCCCCGCGTGGGGTTCTGGATGGCGCAGTAGACCGTGATCCGGGGCTTGTCGGCGGGGGCGAAGCCGGCGAAGGACGCCGTGTAGCCGTTGTAGCGGCCGGTGGCCGGATCCACCCGGTTGGCCGTGCCGGTCTTGCCGCCGACGCGGTAGCCGGGGATGCGGGCCTTGGTGCCGGTGCCCTCCCGGTCGTCGACCACGGACTCCAGCATGGTGGCCAGCGTCTTGGCGGTCTCCTCGCTGATCACGCGGGTCTTCTGGGGCGCGGGGGCCGCGGTGAAGCGGCCGTCGGGGCCCTTGTAGCCGCGTACGAGGGTGGGCTGGATGCGGACGCCGCCGTTGGCCACGGTCGAGTACACGGACGCGGCCTGCATGGCGCTGAGGGAGAGGCCTTGGCCGAAAGGGATCGTGAACTGCTGCGAGGTGGACCACTCGGAGGGCCGGGCCAGGATGCCGCGGGTCTCGCCGGGGAACTCCAGGCCGGTGGGCTGCCCGAGGCCGAAGCGGGTCAGGTAGCCGTACAGGGTCTCGTTCACGTCGGCCTGGGTCTTGCCGAGCTGCCCGGTGGCCAGGATGGTGCCGATGTTGCTGGACTTGGCCAGGACGCCGTTCAGGGTCAGGAACCAGGTCGGGTGGTCGATGTCGTCCTTGAAGAGCCGGTCGCCGCGGTGCAGCCGGTTGGGGACGGTGACCTGGGTGAGCGGGCCGGCGACCTTCTCCTCCAGCACGGCGGCCATGGACAAGACCTTGGCGGTGGAGCCGGGCTCGTACGCGTCCTGCAGGGCCGCGTTGCCCATGGCGGCGGACCGCGCCTTGCTGAGGTCGTTGGGATCGAAGCCGGGGGCGTTGGCCATCGCCAGCACCTCGCCGGTCTGCGTGTCCTGGACGACGACGTACCCGCGGTCGGCCCCGGACGCCCGTACCTGCTCGGTGATCGCGTCCTGGGCGGCCCACTGGATGTCACGGTCGATGGTCAGCTCGATGTCGGAGCCGGGCACCGCGGGCTTCTCGCGCGAGCCGGCGGTGGGCACGCGGCGGCCGCCGGACTGGGCGTAGCGCAGTTCGCCGTCCTTGCCCGCGAGCCGCTCGTCGAGCTGGGACTCCAGGCCGCCGGCGCCCTTGCCCTCGGCGTTGACGTAGCCCAGTATCCCGGCGGCCAGGTCCCCGTTGGGGTACACGCGCTTGCTGCTGGGCTCCTGGAACACGCCCGCGAGGACGTTCGCGCCGGGGCCGCCGGCCCGCTTGTCGGTCTGCGCCTTGTCGGCGAAGACGCGCTTGAGGTCCTTGATCTGGTTCCAGACCTGGGGGGTCTGGCGACGGGCCAGGACCACGTACCGGGACTTGGGGGTCTTCAGGCGGGCGGCCAGGTCGCCGGCGTCCTTGCCGAGCATGGGGGCGAGCAGGGCGGCCGCCTGGGCGGGGGCGTCGGGGGCGCCGCTGCCCTTCGGCGTGAACATCGAGGGGTCCGCGGTGATGTCGTAGGCGTCCACGCTGGTGGCGAGCGCGATGCCGCGGCGGTCGGTGATCCTGCCGCGCTCGGCGGCGATGGTGTAGCTGGCGTAGCGGTTCTTCTCGGCCTGCGCGGAGTACTCGGCGGCGTCGACCGCCTGGACCTGGAGCAGTCGTACGACGAACGCGGCCATCACCAGCGTCAGGCCCAGGCTGACCAGCCGGAGCCGGGGCCGGGGGCTGCCCAGCCGGATCGTGTGCGGGGCGCGGTCGGGGGCGGCCGGGCGGGGCCGGCGCGCCGTGGGGCGGGCGGAGGGGCGGCGCTCCCCGGGCCGGGGGCGGGCGGGGCCGGGCACGCGCCGCCGCGGGGGTTCCTTGGGGCTCACGGGTCACCTGCCGGGAGTCGGTGCGGGCTTCGTGACGGGGCTCGGATCGGTGGCGGGGGCCTGGGACGGCGGGGCGGGCGGGACGGCCTGCGCGGCCGGGTCGGCCTGGGTGGCGGGGGCGGTGGGCCGCGCGGCGGGGCTCGGGACGCCGCCGACCTTGCCGTCCGGGCCGAGGAAGACGGGGCTGCCGCCCGCGACCAGGCCGAGCCGGCGGGCCTGGCGTTCGAGGGCGTCGGGGGCCGAGTAGGAGTCGACGTCGCGCTGCAGGGCCTGCTGCTCGTCGGTGAGGGAGGTGGTCTCCTTCTTGAGCCGGCTGAGCTGGAAGGAGCCCTCGTTCAGGGCGGAGTTCAGCAGCAGCAGGGTGATCAGGCCGCCGCCGAGCAGGGCCACGACCAGCAGGACGAACGGGGTGCGGGCGGCCTGGGCGGCCGCGCCCTTGGCAGCGCCGGCGCCCTGCCCCTTCCGGCCCGGCCGGGTCGCCGGGCCGCTCCGCCTGATCACCACACGCGCCTCCCGGTCACACGCGCCTCCCGGGACGTCGCGGACGCGGTCCGGGCCTCACAGGTTCTCCTCGCGGATGCGCTGGGCGCCGCGCAGCCGGGCGGGGGCGGCCCGCCGGTTCTGCGCGACCTCCTCCTCGGTCGGCAGCTCCGCACCGCGGGTCAGCAGCTTCAGCTTGGGCTGGTACTTCTCCGGTACGACCGGCAGTCCGGGCGGCGCGGTGCTCGCGGCGCCGGCCGCGAAGACGGTCTTGACCAGGCGGTCCTCGAGGGAGTGGTACGACAGCACGGCGATCCGGCCGCCCACGGCCAGGGCCGCCACCGCGGCCGGGATCGCCCGCTCCAGGACCGCCAGCTCCCGGTTGACCTCGATGCGCAGCGCCTGGAAGGTGCGCTTGGCCGGGTTGCCGCCGGTGCGCTTGGCGGCCTGCGGGAGGGCGTCGCGGATCAGCTCGACGAGCCGGGCGCTGTTGCTGAAGGGTTCCTTCTCGCGCTCGCGGACGATCGCCGAGACGATCCGCTTGGCCTGCTTCTCCTCGCCGTAGGCGCGCAGGATGCGGACCAACTCGCCGGCCGGGTACGTGTTGAGGACCTCGGCGGCGCTCATGCCGGTGCTCTGGTCCATGCGCATGTCGAGCGGGGCGTCCTGGGCGTACGCGAAGCCCCGGTCGGCCTCGTCGAGCTGCATGGAGGAGACGCCGAGGTCGAACAGGACGCCGTCGACGCGCGGGATGCCGAGCCGCTCCAGCACCTCGGGCAGCTCGTCGTACACGGCGTGGACGAGGGTGGCGCGGTCGCCGAACGGCGCGAGGCGCTCGCCCGAGAGCCGCAGCGCCTCCTTGTCGCGGTCCAGGGCGACGAGGTGGACCCCGGGGAACTGCGTGAGCAGGGCCTCGCTGTGGCCGCCCAGGCCCAGGGTGCAGTCGACGACCACCGCCCCGGGTCGTTCCAGGGCCGGGGCCAACAGGTCCAGGCACCGCTGGAGCATCACCGGGACGTGGCGGGTCTCGCTCAATGCACCCTCTCAGGTAACGGCGCGGCCTGCGGGTACATGGCCGTACGCGCCGCGCACGCGGGGGGATTACTCGTGCGGCCGGTGCCGCGGGCGGGGCCCGGGGTACCGGCCGGTTCGCGTCACTTTAGTCCACGGGTGCGCGGGATCGGGGCACCGGCCCGCGCGTCGTGCGCCCCGGTGCAGCCAACCCGACACATGCCCCGCACCACTCGAACGGGCCAGGTCGGGCCGTCCCTGTGGGTTACCTCACAACAAGGTTCGTTGACCGGCTTTGTCCACCCTCACACCTGCTGCGCTCGAGCGTGAGCACTAACGTCGTAGGCATGACGACATCCGCATCCCTGCCGACAGAGTCCGCACCCTCGACGCCCGGCACCGTCATCAACCGCCTCGTCGAGGCGAACCGGACGTACGCCGAGGGCTTCACCGACCCCGGCATGGACGCCAAGCCTGTCCTGCACGTGGCCGTCGTGGCGTGCATGGATGCCCGACTCGACCTGCACAAGGCGCTCGGCCTCCAGCTCGGCGACTGCCACACGATCCGCAACGCGGGCGGCGTGGTCACCGACGACGTGATCCGCTCGCTCACCATCAGCCAGCGCGCCCTGGGTACCCGCTCGGTGATACTCGTCCACCACACCGGCTGCGGTCTGGAGAGCCTGACCGAGGACTTCCGCCACGACCTGGAGGAGGAGGTCGGCCAGCGCCCGGCCTGGGCCGTCGAGGCCTTCCGCGACGTCGACCAGGACGTCCGCCAGTCCATGCAGCGGGTCCGCACCAACCCCTTCCTCCTGCACACCGACGACGTCCGCGGCTTCGTCTTCGACGTGCACACCGGCCTCCTGCGGGAGATCGACCCGGCTGCCTGAGGGGCCGGTCCCCCCTCCCCCGCCCGGGAGGGGAAACCCCGGGCACGTGACAGCAGGGCGTCGCGCCGTCAAGAATGCGGGGTGACGCCTGCCCGGAACCCCTTCCGGCGGACGTCCGTGAGTTCGCGGTGGGCCGGTGATGCGCAAATGGGCGTTCGG
This sequence comes from Streptomyces sp. NPDC093225, assembly GCF_044753805.1. NCBI lineage: Bacteria > Bacillati > Actinomycetota > Actinomycetes > Kitasatosporales > Streptomycetaceae > Streptomyces > Streptomyces sp. NPDC093225. Next base: position 51,790 of record NZ_JBIVNX010000009.1, on the reverse strand, counting down.
CCCGTGAAAGGGCCGAGGAGGGCCGGGTGACGACCTTTGACGATCGAGCGAGCCTCGCTGATCTGACCAGCACCGCCGAGCGGGTGCGCGGGTCGGTGGAGCGGGTGATCGAGGGCAAGCCCGAGGTCGTGCGGCTTTCGCTGGTGGTGCTGCTCGCCGAGGGGCACCTGCTCATCGAGGACGTGCCGGGCGTCGGCAAGACCATGCTGGCCAAGGCGCTGGCGCGGTCCATCGACTGCTCGGTGCAGCGCATCCAGTTCACCCCGGACCTGCTGCCGTCCGACATCACGGGCGTCAGCATCTGGGACCAGCAGCGCCGCGAGTTCGAGTTCAAGCCCGGCGCGATCTTCTCGCAGATCGTGATCGGCGACGAGATCAACCGCGCCTCGCCCAAGACCCAGTCCGCGCTGCTCGAATCGCTCGAGGAGCGCCAGGTCACCATCGACGGCGAGACGTACCCGCTGCCCAGCCCGTTCATGGTGGTCGCCACCCAGAACCCGGTGGAGATGGAGGGCACCTACCCGCTCCCCGAGGCCCAGCGCGACCGCTTCATGGCCCGCGTCTCGGTCGGCTACCCCAGCCCCGAGGCCGAGCTGCGGATGCTCGACGTGCACGGCTCGGTCTCCCCGCTGGAGGACCTGCAGCCGGTGGCGCACGCGCACGACATCGTCAAGCTCATAGAGGCGGTGCGGGAGGTGTACGTCGCCGAGCCGGTACGGCGCTACGTCGTCGACCTCGTCGCCGCCACCCGCAACCACCCCGACCTGCGCCTGGGCGCCTCCCCCCGCGCCACGCTGCACCTGCTGCGCGCGGTCAAGGCCTCCGCCGCCCTCGCCGGCCGCGACTACGTGCTCCCCGACGACGTGCAGGCCCTGGCCGCCCCGGTGCTCGCGCACCGTCTGCTGCCCACCGCGCAGGCCCAGCTGAACCGGCGCACCGCCGAGCAGGTCGTCGCCGACGTCCTCCAGCGCACCCCCGTGCCCAACGCCGCCGTGCGCAGCCAGGCCACCGCGCCCCGGTTCCAGGAGCAGGCGTTCGGCGAGCGGTCCCCGGGCGGCCGGGGCTACTGATGGCGAACGGAACGCGTCCGTCCGACGGGTCCGGCCGGGACGGGCTGCGGGCCGCGCTGTCCGGCCTGACCACGCGGGGCCGCTCCTTCCTGGCGGCCGGCGTGGCGGCCGGGGTGTGCGCGTACGTGCTGGGCCAGCCCGACCTGCTGCGGGTCGGGCTGCTGCTCGCCGCGCTGCCGCTGCTGTGCGCGGTCGCGCTGCACCGCACCAAGCACCGGGTGGCCTCGACCCGCGTGCTCAGCCCGGGCCGGGTGCCGGCGGGCGCCGAGGCCCGGGTGCAGCTGCGCATGAACAACGTCTCGCGGCTGCCCACCGGTCTGCTGATGCTGCAGGACCGGGTGCCGTACGTGCTCGGGCCCCGGCCCCGCTTCGTGCTGGACCGGGTCGAGGGCGGCGGCCGCCGGGAGGTCTCGTACCGGGTGCGCTCGGACCTGCGCGGCCGCTACCCGCTGGGGCCGCTCCAGCTGCGGCTGACGGACCCCTTCGGGCTGGTGGAGCTCACCCGCTCGTTCACGGCGTACGACACCCTGACGGTCATACCGCGCACCGAGCCGCTGCCCGCGGTGCGGCTGGCCGGCGAGGCCTCCGGGTACGGCGACGGCCGGCAGCGCTCCCTGGCGCTGGCCGGCGACGACGACGTCATCCCGCGCGGCTACCGGCACGGCGACGACCTGCGCCGGGTGCACTGGCGCTCCACCGCCCGCTACGGCGAACTGATGGTGCGCCGCGAGGAGCAGCCGCAGCGGGCCCGGGCCACCGTGCTGCTGGACACCCGGCGCATCGCCTACCAGGGCGCGGGCCCGGACTCGGCCTTCGAGTGGGCCGTGTCGGGCGCCGCCTCGGTACTGCTGCACCTGCTGGAGCGCGGCTTCTCGGTGCGGCTGCTGACGGACACCGGCGACGCGGTGGGCGGCGAGGGCGCGGGCAGCTTCTCCGCCGGCGGCCAGGAGTCGGCCGCGGCGGCCGGGATGATGATGGACATGCTGGCCGTGGTCGGGCACTCCGACGGGGCCGGGCTCTCGCGCGCGCACGACGCGCTGCGGGGCGGCGAGGAGGGGCTGCTGCTGGCCTTCCTCGGCGACCTGGACGACGCGCAGGTGGAACTGGCGGCGAAGCTGCGTCCGCGCACCGGCGCGGCGGTGGCCTTCGTGCTGGACCCGGCGGCCTGGGCGGGCGAGGGACCCGGCAGGAGCGCGGGCGCGGTGGAGGGACGGCTGCAGCGGCTGCGCGAGACGGGCTGGACGGCGGTCGCCGCGCTGCCCGGCGCGCCGTTCGCGGACCTGTGGCGGCAGGCGGGGAACGCCCCCGCGGGCCGCGGTACTTCGGGGGGTTGGGCATGAGCAGCCGGGCGAGACTGACGCTGTGCGCGCTGGCGGCCACACTGCTGACGGCCGGTTCGCTGCTGCCGCTGGTGCATCCGGCGACCTGGTTCCCGCAGGCCGTGGTGCTGGTCGCGATCCAGGCCGGGGTGGGGATGGGTGCGCGGCGGGTGCCGCTGGCCCGGTCGCTGACCCTGGTGGCGCAGGTGCTGGTGTCGCTGCTGCTGCTGACGCTGCTGTTCGTCGGCGAGCACGCGCTGTTCGGCGTGCTGCCCGGACCGGCCGCGGTGCGGGACTTCGCCGACCTGTACGAGCAGGGCGCCACGGACATCGGGCACTTCGCGATGCCCGCCCCGCTCACGGACGGCATCCGGCTGATGCTGCTGACCGGCGTGCTGGTGATCGGGCTGCTGGTGGACGTGCTGGCGGTCACGTTCCGCACGGCGGCGGCGGCCGGCCTGCCGCTGCTGGCGCTGTACTCGGTGGCCGCCGGGCTCTCGCAGGGCGGGGCGGACTGGCTGTGGTTCCTGCTGGCCGGGGCCGGGTACCTGCTGCTGCTCCTGGCCGAGGGCCGGGACCGGCTCTCGCAGTGGGGCCGGGTCTTCGGGGGCGCCCCGAAGGGCCGCAGCAACGCCGGGCTGACCGCGGGCGGGGGCGCGGTGGCGCCCGTACGGACGGGGCGGCGGCTGGGCGCGCTGGCGCTGGGCGTCGCGCTGCTGGTGCCGGCCGGCCTGCCGGCGCTGGAGGGCGGTCTGCTGGGCGGCACGGGTCCGGGGGACGGCGACGGGCTGGGCGGCGGGACGATCTCGGCGGTCAACCCGCTGGTGTCGCTGCAGAGCAGCCTGAACGTGCCCGAGGACAAGGAGGTGCTGCGCTACCGCACCGACAGCGGCCGGACCACCGAGCAGTACCTGCGGATCGTGGCGCTCGACGAGTTCGACGGGCAGTCGTGGAAGACCTCGGAGCGGGAGATCACGGCGGTGCCGGACCGGCTGCCGAACCCGCCGGGGCTGAGCCCGTCCACGCCCACGCGCGAGGTGCGCACCAGCGTGTCGGCGGCCGGCTGGTACGCGCAGACGTACCTGCCGATGCCGTACCCGGCCACGCAGGTGGACGTGAAGGGCAAGTGGCGGTTCGAGCCGGTGGGCCGGACGCTGGTGGGCGACCGCGGGCAGAGCACGCGGGGGGCGCAGTACACGGTGCGCAGCCTGCAGCTGCAGCCGACGGCGCAGCAGCTGGCCGGGGCGCCGCGGCCGCCGGCGGAGCTGCTGGCCGAGTACACCCAGGTGCCGGAGAGCCTGCCGGAGTCGGTGGAGCGGACGGCGCTGGAGGTCACCAAGGGCGCCCGGACCGACTACGAGCGGGCGGTGCGGCTGCAGGACTGGTTCGCCGAGAACGGCGGGTTCACGTACACCACCCGCGGCAGTTCGGGGTCCGGGACGGCGGCGATCGCCCGCTTCCTGAAGGACAAGCAGGGCTTCTGCGTGCACTTCTCCTTCTCGATGGCCGCGATGGCGCGCACGCTGCGCATCCCGGCGCGGGTGGCGGTGGGCTTCACGGCGGGCTCGCAGCGGGCTGACGGCAGTTGGTCGGTGGGGCTGCGGGACGCGCACGCCTGGCCCGAGCTGTACTTCGAGGGGGTGGGCTGGACCCGGTTCGAGCCCACGCCGTCGCGCGGCAGCACCCCCGCGTACACCCGGCCCGACCTGCCCTCCGCGCAGCCGTCGGACCCGGCGGCGGAGGTTCCGGGGCGGACGGACGCCCCGGCGCCGGCACCGTCGAAGGCCGATCAGTGCCCGGACCAGCTGCGGCGGTTGGGCGAGTGCGGCGGGGCCACGGCGGGCGTGGCCGCGGACCGGGGCGAGGACGGTCCGTCGTTGCTGTCGGTCGTGCTGGTGGTGCTGGCAGTGCTGGTGGTGGCGGGGCTGCCGCTGCTGCCGATGCTGTGGCGTTCGCGGGTACGGGCCCGGCGGCTGGCCTCGGCGGATCCGCTGGAGGCCTGGCGGGAGCTGGGCGACGCGGCCTGGGACGTGGGGATCGAACCGGACGAGGCGCTGTCGCCGCGGGGTGCGGCGCGGCGGATCGTGCGGCTCGGCGGGCTGGACGTGGTCGCGGCGGAGAGCGTGCACCGGGTGGCCGGGGCGGTGGAGCGGACGCTGTACGCGCCGGCTCCGGCACCCGGCGGCGGTGCGCCCGGCGGCGGTACGGCGACACTGGCCCGGCCGGCCACCGCCGCGGGAGCGGACCTGGCGGCGGACGTGTCGGCGGCCGCCGCGGCGCTGCTGGTCGGCGTCGGCGGACGCACGCGGCTGCGGGCCCGGCTGGCGCCGCGGTCGGCGGTGCGGGTGCTGTGGGCGGCGCAGGTCCGGTGGGGCGCGGTACGGGCCCGGCTGCGGGCGCGGCTGCCGGAGCGGGTGCGGTCGCTGACCGGGCGCTGAGGGTCCGGTCGCCGACCGGGCGCTGAGGGTCCGGTCGCCGACCGGGCCGGGAGCAGCCCGGACCGGAGGTGGCCCGGACCTGGAGTCGCCCGGCTCTGGAACGCGAAGAACGCCGGTGCGGTGAGGCTCGATCCCCCCGAGCCCCACCGCACCGGCGTTCTTCCGGTCCTACGGACCGTTTCCCCCTCCCGGAGGCGTGGTCGGCGCTCTCCGGGACGCATTCGAGGGCCCGATCCGCTCCGCCGCCCCGTGTCGGCGGCGCGGTTCGGGCTCCCCTTCCGCTGGGTCCACTCTCCCGTCCATCCGGGTGCGGGCCCATCCGCGTACCTACTCATCTGTGCGTCTAGGTACGGATACTCAGTTCTACGTGCCCGGACCCGGCCGGAACGACCGCCGACCGGGTCCATTCGGAACGTTTTGGTCCGCTTCCTGGGGCGTGGCCCCTACGCTCCCGACGCCGGGCTGCCGGTGCCCGAGACCCGGCCGCGCAGCAGCAGCGACAGGGCCGAGTGCACGTCGTCCAGCGACCGTTCGCGCTGGAAGGACTGCCAGTCGAGAGCCGCCACCAGCACCATGCCGACCAGCGCGGCCGCGGTCAGCTGCACGTCGATCTCCGCGCTCAGCTCGCCCCGTTCGACGCCCTCGCGGAGCACCGACTCGACGACGGCCACGGCCTCGCCCCGGACCACCATCAGGGTCGGCTGCCAGGTGCGGTTCGTGCGCCAGAGCTCGGCGACGTACAGCTGCGTGAAGGCCGGGTAGGCGTCGATGAAGACCAGGCCGGCCCGGATCATCTCGTCCAGCGCCTCGACGCTGCCGCCGCCGCGCCGGCGGACCTCCTCGGCCGCGGACCGCAGCGAGGCGGTCAGCAGGCCGACGCCGTGCCGCAGCAGCTCCTCGAAGAGGACGGTCTTGCTGGCGAAGTTGTAGTAGACGGTGCCCTTCGCCACTCCCGCCCGCTCGGCGATCTCGTCCACCGTGGTGGCGGAGAAGCCCTGTTCGGCGATGAGCGTGACGGCGGCCTCGTAGAGCTTCTGCCGCGTCGCCTGGCGGCGGGAGGTGCCGCCGGTGTCCGTGCTGCTGCTTTCCATGGCGGTGATTCTCACAGGCTCAGGTCCGGGTGCAGACGGTCGAGGGTCCACACCTGCTTGCCGCGCGCGGCGAGGGCGGTGAGCGCGAGGGCTCCGGCGGTGAAGGCCACCAGGACCGCGCACGCCTGCCAGACCGGGTCCAGCGGACCGCCGGTGATGAGCCGGCGCAGCGCGTCGACGATGTACGACATCGGCAGGTAGGGGTGGATGGCGTTGAAGAAGCCGGGGCTGGTCTGGACGGGGTACGTGCCGCCCGCCGAGGTCAGCTGGAGCATCAGCACCGCGAGGACCAGGATCCGGCCGGCCGCCCCGAAGCGGGCGTTGAGCCACTGCACGATGGCGGCGAAGCAGCCGGTGACCAGGACCAGGAAGCCGATCGTGCCGGCCGCCCGGGCCATCTCCAGACCCAGGGCCCAGTGCAGTACGGACATCAGCGCGGCCACCTGCAGGACGCCGAGGGCCGCCACCGGCAGCCAGCCGGCGAGCGCGATCCGCCAGGCGGAGGCGCCGGCCGCGAGGGCGCGCCGGTTCATCGGCTGGATGAGCATGTACGCCACCATGGCGCCGACCCAGAGGGAGAGCGGGATGAAGTACGGGGCGAAGCCGGTGCCGTAGTTCGGCGCCTTGTGCAGGGACTTGGCCGCGAGCTGGACCGGGTCGGCCATGACCTCGGTGCGCTGGTCGCGCTCCTGCTCGTCGTAGTCGGGGATCTGGTCCGCACCCTTGTGGAGGCCGCCGGCGAGTTCGCCGGAGCCGTCCACCAGCTTGTACATGCCGCTGTCGAGGCGGTGGGCGCCGCTCTTGAGCTTGCCGACGCCCGCGTCGAGGACGTTCGAGCCGGAGTGGGCGGAGGCCAGGCCCGTGTGGAGCTTGCCCAGGCCGGAGGCGACCTTGTGGGCGCCGGAGTTGAGCGCGTTGACCTTCTCGACGGCCGCGTCGAGGTCGTTGGCCAGGTTGGGGGCGCCGCTCTCCAGGCGGCGGGCCTGCTTCTCCAGCTCCTTCAGCTGGGCGTCGAGCTTCTTCAGGTCGCCGCCGCTGTCCTGCACGAGGTCGTTGACGTCACCGGAGAGCTCGGCGGCCTCGGCGGCGTCGTCGCGGAGCTTCTTGACCCGGTCGCAGCCGGTGACGGTCGTGTCGCCGCCGGAGCAGTGGTCGCGGTAGTAGTCGGCGAGGCCGTCGGACACGCGCTTGCTGGCGCGGGCGGCGCCGGGGGCGTGCTCGGCGAACGTGTCCAGGTGGTTGCGGACCACCTTGGCCGTGTCGGCGGTCAGTTCGGCCGCGTCGGCGATCGTCTTGATGTTGTTGCGCAGGAACGGGCGGGCCTTGTCGGCCGTGGTGTTCACCTTGCCGGCCAGGGTCTGGGTGCCGCTGGCGATCTGCCGGGCGCCGGTCTCCAACTGGCCGGCGGCCCCGTCGAGCTTGCGCAGGCCCGAGGCGAGGTCGCTGCTGCCGTCCTTGGCGGTGGTGAGCCCGTCGGCGAGGTCGGACGCGCCCTGCTTGGCCTTGCCGATGCCGCTCTTGAGCGTGTCGGCGCCCTCGGCGGCCTTCAGGGTCTGGTCGTGCATGTCGGAGAACGAGATGAAGATCTTGTCGAGGAAGCCGCGCGAGGTGCTGCGCGAGGCCGAGGCGCGCACCTCGGAGAAGACCGTCTTGGAGATCGAGCCGACGATGTAGTTGTTCGCGTCGTTGGTACGCACCTGGAGCGCGCCGGTCTCCGGGTTGTCGCCGGCGCTGGAGGCCAGCCGGGTGCTGAAGTCGGCGGGCATGGTCAGCGAGAGGTAGTACGTGCCGTCCTCGACGCCCTTGGCCGCCTCGGAGGCGCTCACGTCGCGCCAGTCGAAGATCCGGCTCTCGTGCAGCTTGCGGGCGATCTCGTCGCCGGCCGCGAGCTCCTTGCCGTCGACCGTCGCGCCCTTGTCGGCGTTCACGAGGGCGACCGGGAGCTTGTCGAGACGGCTGTACGGGTCCCAGAACGAGCACAGGTACAGGGCGCCGTACAGCAGCGGGAGCAGGAGCAGGGCCACCAGGGCGGCGCGCGGCAGCTTCCCCCTGCCGAAGCGCTTGAGCTCAAGCGCGGCGAGCCTAGGCGAGCGCATCGGACGTCCCCTTCCGGGCGGTGGTACGGGTCTTGGACTTGCGGTCGCCCTCGGTGGGGGAGGCCTCCCCGGGCCGCGCCGCGGTCGCGGGCTGGGGGTCGGGGGCGGAGTCGGGCTCGGTGTTCGACTCCGGCTCCGGCTCGACCTCGGGCTCGGGCTCCGTCTCGGAATCCGGCTCGGGCTCGGGCTCGGGATCCGGCTCGCGCTCCGTCTTGGGCTGCGGCTCGGCCTCGGGCTCCGGCTCCGGCTCGGGCTCGGGCTCGGGCTCCGGCTCCGGCTCGGCCGCAGCCTCAGGCGCGGCGGAGGGCTCGGGCCGGGCGGTGGAGTCGGGCGCGGCGGCGGTGCGGACGACGACCGCACCCTCGGGGGCCTCGCTGCAGACGGCGAGCACGGTCGTACCGCGGTCGGCGAGGGAGCGCAGCAGGGCCCAGGCCTCGGCCCGCTCGGCGTCGGAGAGCTTGAGGTCGGTGTCGTCCACGGCCACGAGCCGGGGCTGCGACATCAGCGCCAGGGCCAGCGAGAGCCGCAGTTGCTCCAGGCGCTCCAGGTCGCGGACCGAGGTGCGGGCACCCTTGGGCAGCGCCGCCACGTCCAGGCCGACCGCGGCGAGGGCCTCGTCGATCCGCCGGGCGGTGCCCGCGACGCGCTCGCCGCGCGGGCGGAGCAGGGCGCGTACCGGGCCGTCGTAGCGGCGCTGGAGCAGCGCGCGCTCGCGCAGCTGCTCGGCCACGGTCAGGGACGGGTCGAGGTCGGTGACCCCGGGCACCGGGCCCAGCGCGCTGAGCCGGCGGACCGCGCCCATCTTCTTCGGCAGTCGGTGGCCGTCGACCTCGGCGTGGCCGGCGGTGGGCTTCATCCGGCCGGTCAGGGCGAGCAGCAGGCAGGTGCGCCCGGAGCCGGACGGGCCCTCGACGGCGATCAGCGAGCCCGGTGCGGCATCGACGTCCACGCCCCGGAAGACCCAGCCTCGCGGGCCCTTCATCCCGAAGTCCGCGGCCTTGACGGCCGCGCCGTGCGGGCTGTCCACGCCCGTCCCCCCTCTTTTTGAACTGACCAGTCAGTTCAAAAACTATCACGCTTCGTGGAAGCCCCACCGCGGGCGGCCCGCCTTCCCCCCGGCGCACGCCCAGACCCCCGGCAAAACCGCAGGTCAGGTGGATTGTCAGTGGCGGACGTCACGATGGATCCGTGCGGAGCTCCCCGCCGGAAGGGGGCCCGCGAACCGCGTAGACAGGAGGTTCGTCATGGCCACACCAGCCGCCACGCCAGCCGCCGATGTCCACCCCGTCCTCCGCCGCACGGCCGCGCCGCCCGCGGCCGTCGAGCTGCTCGACAAGGCCCGCGCGGGCCTGACCGAGGCCGCCGGCCTCGCCGTACCGAACGAGCGCTATGCCACCGCCCACCTCGCCGCACTGCGCGCCGCGGCCGCCGTGCTCGCCGCCCGGGCCCGTCCGGAGCCACCGAGCGCCCGGCGCCGGCCCCGGATCCGCAGCGCCTGGGAACTGCTGCCCCAGATCGCGCCCGAGCTGACCGAGTGGAGCGCCCTGTTCGCCTCGGGGGCGGCCAGGCGCGCCCGCGCCGAGGCCGGCATACAGGGGGCGGCCACCGGACGGCAGGCGGACGACCTGCTGCGCGAGGTCGCCATGTTCCTGCGCATCGTGGAGCGGCTGCTGGCCCTTCCGCCGGTGCTGCCGCCACCCCGACCGGAGCCCCTCGACTGAGGGTCGGTGGAGCCGGGACGGAGACCGCGCCCGGAACGAGCGGACGCGGGATTGGGCTGCCCGGCTCCGGGAGGCAATAGGGTGGATCACGCACCTGACCATTGCCAGCCCGCCGCCCGCGGCGGTTCCGCGCCGAGGAGTCATCAGCCGTGTCGGACACCACCCGCCCCCGCGCCTCCCTCCGCACCGCCGTGGTGTGGGAGGTCCTCAAGGAGGTTCTGGACCACCGCGCCAAGGCCACCGGGCGGGACGTCCTGGACGTGCTCGACACGGGCGGCGGCACGGGCAAGTTCGCCGTGCCCGTCGCCCGGCTCGGCCACCGGGTCACCGTGGTCGATCCCAGCCCGAACGCCCTCTTCGGGCTGGAGCGGCGGGTCACCGAGGAGGGCGTCGCCCACCTGGTGACCGGCGTGCAGGGCGACGCCCAGGGCCTGCTGGACGTCGTCGAGCGCGGGGCGTACGACGTGGTGCTCTGCCACGGGGCGCTCGAGTACGTGGACGACCCGGCCGAGGGCGTGTCCAACGCCGTCGCCGCGCTGCGCCCGGGCGGCACGCTCAGCCTGCTCGCCGCGGGCCTGGGCGGAGCGGTGCTCGCGCGCGCCCTGGCCGGGCACTTCACGGAGGCCCGCACCGCCCTGACCGACCCGGCCGGCCGGTGGGGCGCGGGCGACCCGGTGCCCCGCCGCTTCACCGCCGACCAGCTCACCGAGCTGGTCGGGGGCGCGGGCCTGGAGGTGGGCCCGGTGCACGGCGTGCGGGTCTTCGCCGACCTGGTCCCCGGCGTGCTCGTGGACACCGAGCCGGGCGCGGTCGAGGCCCTGCTGCGGCTCGAGGAGGCCGCGGCGGAGCTGCCCGCGTTCCACGCCGTGGCCACCCAGCTCCACGTGCTCGGCCGGAAGCCCGACGCGGCCTGATCTGCGGCGGGTCGGACCGGGTGGGCCGCAGCCCCTCCGTTCCGGCCGCCGTCACCGTATGATCGGGATACACCGTCCGGCATGGCCGGCCGGGCGTTGGGGAATAAGCGCCACAACGACCGCCCGGGCGACGGTACGGTTTGTCGAACCTGGCGCAGAGGGGCGGGTTTCACGGGGGCAATTCCCTGCTTATCCTGAAGGGGACCCCCGGTCGCCACCCCCGCGACCGACGGATGAGGAGGACTCCCGTGCCGCTCTCGGAGCACGAGCAGAGAATGCTCGAGCAGATGGAGCGAGCGCTGTACGCCGAAGATCCCAAGTTCGCGTCGGCGCTTGAGGGAAGCGGGCTGCGCACGTACACCCGACGACGGGTCTACCAGGCAGTCGCAGGCTTTCTGGTGGGTATCGCGCTCCTCATGACCGGAATGGTCGAGCAGAGCCTGCTGTGGGTCAGTGTGGTGGGGTTCCTCGTCATGCTGGGCTGCGCGGTGCTCGCGATCACCGGCTGGCGCAAGGCACCCAAACCCGGCGAGCAGGCCGCACCCGGCGCCGCCGGTGGCCACGCCCGGGGCCACAACCGACAGAAGCGGTCGGTCATGGACCGCATCGAACAGCGCTGGCAGAAGCGCCGCGACGAGCAGGGCCACTGAGCCCAGGGGCCACGGCCCCGTGAGCAGACGTGCACGAGGGGGTGCCGCCCGGGCGGGCGGCACCCCCTCGTCGTCCCGGTTTTCCGGTCGGCGCGGAGCCGCTGCGGCATGATGACCGGATGAGTGTGCTCCCTCTGGTCTTCACCAGCGGCTGGGCCAGCGGGATCAACGCCTACGCCGTGATCCTCCTGCTCGGTGTCTTCGGCCGGGCCGGGCTGACCGATGACGTGCCCGCCTCGCTCCAGCGCACCGACGTCCTGGTCGTGGCCGGGGTGCTCTTCCTCTGCGAGGCGGTCGCCGACAAGATCCCGTACGTGGACTCGGCCTGGGACGCGGTGCACACCGTGATCCGGCCGGTCGCCGGCGGCGTGGTGGGCGCGCTGCTGGCCGGGCAGAGCGGCTCCCTGACGGACCTCGCGGCCGGAGCCGTGGGCGGCACCACCGCGCTGGCCAGCCATTTCGTCAAGGCCGGCACGAGAATGGCGGTCAACACCTCCCCCGAGCCGGTCAGCAACATCGTCATCAGCACCGCCGAGGACCTGGGCGTCGCCGCGATCGTCACCTTCGCGATGTTCAACCCGCAGGCGGCCGCGGTGGTCGCCGCCGTGCTCCTGCTGTCCGGCCTGGTCGTGCTGGTCTACCTCTGGACCAGGATCCGCCGCTTCCTGCGCCGTCGGGCGCAGCACCGCGAGGAGAAACGGCTGGCCGCCCTCTCGGCCGGCGGCCCGCCGGACGGGGCCCGCCACCAGGGCCGATAGGGTCGGGCCATGGCAAGGATTGCGGTGATCGGCGCCGGGATGGGCGCCATGGCGGCGGCCGCCCGACTGGCCGTGGCGGGCCACCGGGTGACGGTGTACGAACGCGGGGAGACGTACGGCGGCTCCCTCGGGCGCCACGAGCGCGACGGCTTCGCCTTCGACACCGGCCCGGGACTCCTCCTGCTGCCCGCCGTCTACCGCGACCTCTTCGTCAAGACCGGCAAGCGGCCCCTGGAAAGCTGCGTCGACATGGCCCAGGTGGACCCCGCGGTCCGCCACGTCCTGGCCGACGGCCGCACGCTCACGCTGCCGGCCGTCTCGCGCGGCGGCGTGGCCGCGGCCCTCGACGACGCCTTCGGCCCGGGCGCGGGCGAGCGCTGGGCGGCCCTGCTCAACCGGGCCCGGGACGCCTGGGACGCCACCCGGCGCCCGCTGCTGGAGGAGCCGCTGCGCGCCGACTGGCAGGTGCTGGGCCGCGACCCCTACCCGGCCCTGCGCAAGAGCGGCCTGCTGCGCCGCCGCCCGCCGACGCTGGCCGAGGTGGCCGACCGCGAGCTCGGCGGACCGGCCGCCGCACTGCTGACCAGCCGCGTGCTGGAGCACGGGCTCGACCCGCGCACCGCGCCGGCGGCCGCGACTGTACTGCCGTACATGGAGCAGACCTTCGGCGGCTGGTACGTGCGCGGGGGCCTGCGGGCCCTCGCGACGGCGGTGTACGAGCGGTGCCTGGAGCGGCGGGTCGGGTTCGTCTTCGGCGCCGAGGTCACGGGCGTCCCGGTGCGGGACGGCCGGGCGGCGGGCGTCGAGCTGGCCGACGGCACGGTCGCCGAGGCCGACGAGGTGGTCTGCGGAGCGGACCCGCGGACGCTGGAGTGGCTCCTGCCGGACGCCGCCCCGTGGCCCGTCGGAGCCAAGGAACCGCGGACGGGGGCGCCCAGCCGCTTCACCCTGCTGCTCGCCCTGCGCGGGGAGCGTCCCGCGGACACCGTCCACCGGACCGTCGTGCACTCCCCCGACCCGGCCGCCGAGGCGGACGCGTTCCGGGGCGAGCACACCGGCCGGCCCACGGTGACGGTGCTGCGTCCGGACGACGCCACGACCCGGCCCGACGCGGACCACGAGGCGGTGACCGCGACGGCCGTGGTGGCCCCTCAGGGCGTCCTGGACTGGACGGACGCGGATCTGGTGGCCCGGTACGCGGAACGGGTGCTGGAGGCCGTGGAACGGGCCGTCCCGGGGCTGCGGTCCCGGCTGCTGTGGCACGGGGCCCGGACGCCGCTGGACGTGGCGGGCGACACCGGCGCGGTCGGGGGCGGCGTGCCCGCGCCCGCACTGGCCGGGGCCACGGAGCTGCTGTACCCGGCGAACACCACCGCCGTGGCCGGCCTGCACCTCGCCGGGGGCTGGACCCACCCCGGCGGCGGACTGGCCCATGCGGGCATGTCCGGCGCGCTGGTGGCCGGGCTGGTCACCGAGGGCTCCGCCTTCCGCGGGTCCCAGTAGGCCGGGCGCGGTGGGCCCCGGCGCGGGCGTGGTGGGTCCGGGCGCGGCAAGAGGGCGGAGCGGCGGCGGCCGTCCGTCGGGGTGCGGGAGGTCGGTTCAGTAGCGGTACTGCTCGTACTCGCCGTTCGGCGCCTGGTACGGGTACGCCTGCGGCTGGTCCTCGGGGTACGGCTGGGCGACGTCGCGCTGCTGCGGGACCCACGACCCGCCGGACGGGGCCTCCGGCGCGTACTGGTGCTGCCCGGTGTACGGGTCCGCGTAGGCCGGGTAGGCGTCCTGGCCCGTGCCGTAGCCGTAGTCGTACGCCGCGTAGGCCCCGGGGTCGGGCTGGGCCGACAGCGCGCCGGTGCCGATGTAGGGGTCGGAGTAGGCGGCGTACGTCTGCTGCTCGCCGGCGCCGTAGCCGTAGCCGGTCGCGTAGCCGGGGTCCTGGTAGGCGGCGGCCTGGCCGTACGGGTCCGGGGCGGCGGGGGCCTGGGGGGCGTAGTAGTTCGGGTCGGAGTAGTCGGCACCGGGGTAGCCGGAGCCGTCGTAGCCCGGGCCGGCCTCGTAGCCCGGGGCGGTCTCGTAGCCCGTGGGGGCGTAGCCGTCCGCGGTGGTGCCGTAGCCGGAGCCCGCCGGGTCGTAGGCGCCGGCCGGGTCGTCCGTACGGGGCTCGAAGACGGAGGCGTCGGAGGCCTCGACGGGGTCGTCGGCCGGGTCCAGGGCGTCCATCAAGGCCGTCCCGGCGTCCTGCACGTCGCCGTCGGGGCCGTACGCCGACCCGTACTCGAGGTCGGAGACCTCCAGCACCGGCTCCGTACGTCGGGCGCCCGCCCCACCGCGGCGCCGGCCGCGGCGGCCCTGCTCGACCTCGGGTTCGGCGTCCCGCTTGGTGCCCAGCGCCCAGCCCGCGACGAAGCCGCGCCGGAAGGAGAGCGTGACCAGGGTCTGGCCGACCGCGAACGCGGTGGCGCCCACGGCGATGACGACGACCGAACCCAGCAGGACGCCGACGACCACGCCCAGGAACCCGGCGAACGCGAGCACGCGCCAGCGCAGGCGCGCCTTGTACTGGAGCAGCACCTCCGCCAGCAGCCACAGCGCGACAATGCCGAACGCGATGTAGAGGACCGTCCAGCCCATGCATGGCCCCTCTCGGTACGGCCGCGCGGGTACGGCCGGTCAGGGCCGCTGGTGCAGGCCCAGATTCTCGTAGATCTCGAGGGTCGCCGTGGAGTTGTTGAGCGTGATGAAGTGCAGTCCGGGGACACCCTCGGCCAGCAGCCGCGCGCAGAACTCCGTGGCGAACTCGATGCCAATGGAGCGTACAGCGGCCGGATCGTCCTTGACGGCGAGCATGCGCTCTTTCACGTCCGCGGGGAAGACCGCGTTGCTCAGCTGGGGCAGCCGGTCGAGCTGCTTGATGCCCACAACTGGCATGCACTCGGGGATGATCGGGGTGTCGCAACCGGCCTTCTCGACCCGGTCCCGCAACCGCAGGTAACTCTCCGGATCGAAAAACATCTGCGTGATCGCATAATCGGCACCTGCGCGGCACTTGTCCACGAAGTGCCGGATGTCCGTGTCCCAGTCGTCGGAGCGGGGGTGCAGCTCGGGGAAGGCCGCGACGCCGACGCAGAAATCGCCGGACTCCTTCAGCAGGCGGACGAGGTCGGCCGCATAGTGGACGCCCTCGGGGTGCGCCACCCACTCGCCCATCGGGTCGCCCGGCGGGTCACCGCGCAGGGCCAGCATGTTGCGGATGCCCGCGTCCGCGAACTGCCCGATGACGTGGCGCAGCTCGGCGATCGAGTGGTCGACCGCGGTCAGGTGGGCGACCGGGGTCAGCGTCGTGTCGGCCGCGATGTCCTGGGTGGCCTTGACCGTGCCGCCGCGGGTCGAGCCGCCGGCCCCGTACGTCACGGAGACGAAGCTGGGGGACACGGCCTCGATGCGGCGCAGCGCGTTCCACAGGTTCCGCTCGCCCTTCTCGGTCTTCGGCGCCCAGAACTCGAACGAGTACGAGGTGCCGGACGCGAGCATGTCGCGGACGGTGCGTGCACGGTCCGACCTGGTGGAAGCGGTGCCAAGGGCCATAACGGCAGATTAGACAAGGTCCAGGGAGGGCCCAAGGACCGTCCATATCCCGGACACGTTTTTGGACACCTTGTGTCGGTCCCTGCGGCCACAAGGAGCACACGGGCCTCCTGTCGTCACATCAGACACGTGACGCATCGCGAGGTACGTGAGGCGCGTGAGACGCGAGAGGCGCGTGAGCCGTGTCAGGCGAGGCGGGCGCGGACCCGCTTCGCGAGGTCGGCGGCGGCGGCACCGGGGTCGTCCGCCTCGGTGATCGCCCGTACGACGACCACGCGGGAGGCGCCGGCGTCGAGCACCTCGTCCAGGTTCCCGGCGTCGATGCCGCCGATGGCGAACCAGGGCCGGTCCTGGCCGAGGGAGGCGGCGTAGCGCACGAGGTCGAGGCCGGGGGCGTAGCGGCCGGGCTTGGTGGGGGTGGGCCAGCAGGGGCCGGTGCAGAAGTAGTCGACGCCCGGCTCGGCGGCGGCCGCGGCCACCTCGCCCTCGGCGTGGCAGGAGCGGCCGATCAGCACCCCTTCGCCGAGGATCGCGCGGGCGGCCGGCACCGGGATGTCGCCCTGGCCCAGGTGGAGGACGTCGGAACCGATGGCGTGCGCGACGTCGGCCCGGTCGTTGACGGCGACGAGCCTGCCGTGCCGGCGTGCGGCCTCGGCGAACACCTGGAGGTGCTCCAGCTCCTCGGCGGCCTCCATGCCCTTGTCGCGCAGCTGCACGATGTCGACCCCGGCGGCGAGGACGGCGTCGAGGAACTCGGGCAGGTCGCCCTGGCGCTTGCGCGCGTCCGTGCAGAGGTAGAGCCGGGCGTCGGCGAGGGCTGCGCGGGCGTCGACAGGCATGGAGGTACCCCCCGTGGTGAGCGGTGCGCAGGGCCCGGACGGGTCCTGCGCACCGCGTGGCGGATCAGGTGTTCAGCTGGTCAGCTGGTCGGCTGGTCGGCAGGTCAGACGGCGAGCGCCTGGGCGCGGCGCTTGACCTCCGTGCCGCGATTCTCGCTCAGGGCCTGCGCCGGGGTGCCCGGCAGGGTCTCGTCCGGCGTGAAGAGCCACTCGAGCATCTCCTCGTCGGTGAAGCCGTCGTCCCGCAGCAGGGTGAGGGTGCCGGCGAGGCCCTTCACCACCTTGTCGCCGTCGATGAAGGCGGCCGGCACCTGGAGGGCGCGGTTCTCGCCGCGGCGGACGGCGATCAGCTGACCGTCCTTGACGAGCTGGCGGACCCGGGTCACCTCCACGTCCAGCATTTCGGCGATGTCGGGGAGGTAGAGCCACTCGGGGACGAGAGCATCGATCTTCGTGTCAATCTCGGTCACGGGACAAGCCTGCCATCCCGGACCGACAGTCGGTACCCGGGCCGTCCGGACGGGGGCTTGGGCGAGGGGTACGGGGTGACGGATGCGGGTGACGGGCGACGGACCCGGCACCCGGGATCTCGGGGTGGGATGCCGGGTGCCGCGTGACGGGTGACGGGTGGGGTGTGGGTGTCGGGTCGGGTGGGGTGCGGGCGTCGGGTGCCGTCAGACCGCGGCGGACTTCAGCGCGACGGCGGGGTCCGCGACCTTGGCCGGATCCAGTCGGGTGCCGGCCTCGATGAGCTTGCGCCCCTGGGCCAGGTCCCGCGGCCGTCCGACGGAGAGCACGGCGGCCGGTACGTCGCCGCGCAGCCACACGACCGCCCACGCGTCCTCGGCCGGATCGCCGCGCCACACCAGTGTGTCGCTGTCGGAGTGGTGGCCGGCGTACTGGACGAAGCGCCCGAACTGCTCCGACCAGAAGTACGGCACCGGGTCGTAGACGGGCCCGTCCCCACCCGGGCCGGCGAGGACGTTCGCGGCCAGCGTCCGGGGACCCTGCAGGGCGTTGTCCCAGTGGTGGACGAGCAGCCGCTCGCCGTAGCGGGCCGAGGGGAACGAGGCGCAGTCCCCCACCGCGAACACCCCGGGCACCGAGGTGGCCAGGCGGGCGTCGGTGGTGACGGAGCCGTCCGGGCCGAGTTCGACACCGGAGCCGGCCAGCCAGGCGGTGGCGGGCCGGGCGCCGATGCCGACGACGACCGCGCCGGCGGGCAGCCGGGTGCCGTCGGCGAGCAGGACCGCGCCGGGGCCGCCGGCAGCACGGGGCTCCCCCGGGCGGGCGGGCTCGGCGGGCTCGATCTTCTCGACGCGGGAGCCGGTGAGCAGCCGGACGCCGATCTGCTCGTACCAGGCGGCCATCGGGGCGGCCACCTCGGCCGGCAGCGCACCGGCCAGCGGGCGGTCGGCGGCCTCGACGACGGTGACGGCGCAGCCGGCCTCGCGGGCGGCGGTGGCGAACTCGGCCCCGATCCAGCCCGCCCCGACCACGACGATGTCGTGCTGCTCGGCGAGCACGGGCTTCAGGCGGGCGGCGTCGTCGAGGGTGCGCAGCAGGTGGACGCCGGGGACGCCGGCGCTGCCGGGCAGGGTGACCGGCTCGGCACCGGTGGCGACGACCAGGACGTCGTACGGGACCGGGCCCGCCTCGGTGTCGACCTCGCGGTCGCCGGCGCGCAGACCGGTGACGGCCACGCCGAGGCGCAGGTCGATGCGCAGGGCCTCGAAGTCGATCTCGAAGGCGGAGTCCTCGGCCTTGCCGAGGAGGACGGCCTTGGAGAGCGGGGGGCGGTCGTAGGGCTGGTGGGGCTCCGCGCCGAGGAGGGTGACCGGGGCGGTCCAGCCCTGCTCGCGCAGGGCGACCGCCGTCTGCACTCCGGCCATGCCCGCTCCGACGATGACGACGCCGTACGTCGTCTCCCGCGTCTGGTTGCTCTGATCGCTCACACCTCCACCCTAACCACCTGACTGTTCGTCAGTAACCCTGCTATGGGGGCTTCCCGACCTGGTCCGGCGCAGATCCGGTGCGTGTCCGGCGCCCGTCCGGTGCCTGTCCGGCCGGGTTCGGTCGATCCTCCGGTTTTGGTGCGGGTGCTCTGCGGCCGGGCTGGAGGATCCTCTGGTGCCGGGGTGGGTGGGTGAGTGAGTTGTGCGTGGGTGAGGCGGGTGGGTGGTGAGGCGGGTGGGTGGAGGCCTGGGTTCGGCGCGCCTGCATGGGGCCGCCCCGTGGTGTGTGGGTCCCCTCGGCGCTTGACGGGGGTGGCCTGCAGGCCCTGCGGCAGGCCCACCCCTGGGGCTTCGGGGCCTTCGGCCCTGGCCTGCGGCCACCCCAGGCCCGGGCCTGCCTCCGGTCCAGCCTGCCCCCCTGTCAAGCGCCTTCCCCACACACCACGGGGCGGCACTCTCTGGGTCGGTTACCCCGGGTGTGCGGGGTCCGGGACGGCTCCCGCATCGGGGTAACGGGGGGCGCACCGGGGGCGGCCGCGCGACCGGGCGGCCTTACCCGTCCTCCTGGGCGGGGGTTAGTCTGACGGCCGTACCTATCGCGGGAGCCCGGGCGCACCGGGCTGAGAGGGAGGCTGGCCGGCCTCCGACCGTCCGAACCTGATCCGGGTCATGCCGGCGAAGGGAGGGGCTGGAAGCCCATGCACGCACCCACGCGCGCTGACACGACGGACTCGGCCGGGGCGGGGGTCGACGTCCTCGTCATCGGCGGCGGGATCATCGGGCTCGTCACCGCCTGGCGGGCCGCCCGGCGCGGCCTGCGCACCGCACTCGTCGACCCCTCGCCCGGTGGCGGGGCGGCCCAGGTCGCGGCCGGCATGTTGGCCGCCGTCACCGAACTGCACTACGGCGAGGAGACCCTGCTGGGGCTCAACCTCGCCTCCGCCCGCCGCTACCCGGACTTCGCGGCCGAACTGGCCGAGGACAGCGGTGGCATGGACATCGGCTTCCGGGCCTGCGGCACCCTCGCCGTCGCGCTCGACGCCGACGACCGCGCCCACCTGCGCGAACTCCACGCCCTGCAGCGGCGCTGCGGCCTGGAGTCCGAGTGGCTCACCGGGCGCGAGTGCCGCCGCCTGGAGCCGATGCTGGCCCCCGGTGTCCGCGGCGGCCTGCGCGTGGACGGCGACCACCAGGTCGACCCGCGCCGGCTGGCGGCCGCCCTCGTCGCCGCCTGCGACCGGGCCGGGGTGGTCTTCCACCGCACGACGGCCGAGCGGCTCACCGTCACCGGCGACCGGGCCGCCGGCGCGCTGCTCGACGACGGTACGGACGTCACGGCCGGCCAGGTGGTCCTGGCGGCCGGCAGTCTCAGCGGCCGACTGGCCGGGCTGCCCCCGGAGGTCGTGCCGCCGGTCCGGCCGGTGAAGGGGCAGGTGCTGCGGCTGCGCGTGCCGCCGGCGTACGCGCCCTTCCTGACCCGGACCGTACGGGCGGTCGTCCGCGGCAGCCACGTCTACCTCGTCCCGCGCGAGAACGGCGAGCTGGTCATCGGCGCCACCACCGAGGAGCTCGGCTGGGACACGACCGTCACCGCGGGCGGGGTGTACGAACTCCTGCGGGACGCCCACGAGCTGGTGCCCGGCCTGACCGAACTCCCCCTGATCGAGACCCGGGCGGGACTGCGCCCGGGCTCCCCCGACAACGCCCCGCTGCTGGGGCCCACCGCGCTGCCCGGGCTGCACCTGGCCACGGGGCACTACCGCAACGGCGTCCTGCTGACGCCGGTCACCGGTGACGTGATGGCGGAGCTGCTGACCACCGGCGAACTGCCGGAGGCGGCCCGGCCGTTCAGTCCGCGCCGGTTCGCCGGCCCCGGTACGGCCGCGTCGGCGGTTCCGCCGGCCGCCGGTCCGGCCCGGTCGGCCGGGCCCGAAGCACCCGTGGCGCCGAGCGCCGCACCCACCGCACGTCAGGAGTCCTTCGCATGACCGTGTCCGTCAACGGCGAGCCGCGCGAGGTCGCGGCGGGGACCACGCTGGACGTCCTGGTCGCCACCCTGACCTCGGCGCACTCCGGGGTGGCCGCCGCCGTCAACGAAACCGTCGTGCCGCGGGGGCAGTGGCCGGCGACCGCGCTCGGCGAGGGCGACCGTGTCGAGGTGCTGACCGCGGTGCAGGGAGGGTGAGCGCGATGTCCTTCGATCCTTCCGGGTTCTCCGCCGCCGCCGGATCCTCGGGCCCTTCCGTTCCGCCGGATCCCGTCGACGCCGTCGAGGCCTCCGTTCCGTCCGACCCGTTCGTGCTCGGCGGGCGGGAGTTCTCCTCGCGCCTGATCATGGGCACCGGGGGCGCACCGAGCCTGGACGTCCTGGAGCGGGCGTTGCTGGCCTCCGGTACGCAGCTCACGACCGTCGCGATGCGACGGCTGGACCCCTCGGTGCAGGGCTCGGTGCTGTCGGTGCTCGACCGGCTGAAGATCCAGGTGCTGCCGAACACCGCCGGCTGCTACACCGCGGGCGAGGCGGTGCTCACCGCCCGGCTGGCCCGGGAGGCGCTGGGTACGGACTGGATCAAGCTGGAGGTCGTGGCCGACGAGCGGACGCTGCTGCCCGACGGGGTCGAACTGCTCGACGCCGCCGAGACGCTGGTGGACGACGGGTTCACGGTCCTGCCGTACACGAACGACGACCCGGTGCTGGCGCGCAAGCTGGAGGACGTGGGGTGCGCGGCGATCATGCCGCTCGGGTCACCGATCGGGTCGGGGCTCGGGATCCGCAACCCGCACAACTTCCAGCTGATCGCGGAGCGGGCCGCGGTGCCGGTGATCCTGGACGCGGGGGCCGGGACCGCGTCCGACGCCGCGCTGGCGATGGAGCTGGGGTGCGCGGCGGTGATGCTCGCGTCCGCGGTGACGCGGGCGCAGGAGCCGGTGCTCATGGCTGCGGCCATGCGGGACGCGGTCTCGGCGGGGCGGCTCGCCCACCGGGCCGGTCGGATCCCACGGCGTCACTTCGCAGAGGCCTCCTCGCCCTCCGAAGGCCTCGCCGCCCTCGACCCGGAGCGCCCGGCCTTCTGACCCCGGGGCCGCCCTCGGGCGCCGACGCGTCCGGCCCCGCCCGGGGGCACCTCCCAGCGGTGGTGGGGGAGCTCGAGGGGCGGGGGTCCGGGGGCGGTGGCGTCACAAGACGGTGGCAAGCGGGGACGGGCAGGGTGGGGCGGGGGCGGGCCCTCGTAGAATTCGCGGGTGGATACGACCCTGGATGACCCGCTCGTCGGGCGGAGCCTCGACGACCGCTACCGCATCGACGCCCGCATCGCGGTCGGCGGCATGGCGACGGTCTACCGGGCCCTCGACACCCGCCTCGACCGCGTGCTCGCGCTCAAGGTGATGCACCCGGACCTCGCCGCCGACGCCGCGTTCGTGGACCGCTTCATCCGCGAGGCCAAGTCCGTGGCCCGGCTCGCGCACCCGAACGTCGTCGCCGTCTTCGACCAGGGCACCGACGGCCCGTACGTGTTCCTCGCCATGGAGTACGTCCCCGGCTGCACCCTGCGCGACGTCCTGCGCGAGCGCGGCGCGCTGCAGCCGCGGGCCGCGCTCGACATCCTGGAACCCGTGCTGGCCGCGCTGGGCGCCGCGCACCGGGCCGGGTTCGTGCACCGGGACATGAAGCCCGAGAACGTGCTGATCGGCGACGACGGCCGGGTCAAGGTCGCCGACTTCGGCCTGGTCCGGGCGGTCGGCTCGGCCACCAACACCACCGGCGCCGTCCTCGGCACCGTCTCCTACCTCGCTCCCGAGCAGATCGAGAACGGCACCACCGACCCGCGCGTGGACGTCTACGCCTGCGGTGTGGTGCTCTACGAGATGCTGACCGGCGGCAAGCCGCACTCCGGCGACACCCCCGCCCAGGTGCTCTACCGGCACCTGAACGAGGACGTGCCGCCGCCCTCCGCCGCGGTCCCGGGCCTGCCGGCCGCGCTGGACGAGGCGGTCGCGAGTGCCACCGCGCGCTCCGCGGACCTGCGCCCGTACGACGCGGTCGCCCTGCTGCAGCTCGTACGGGAGGCCCGCGCGGCGCTCACCGACGCGCAGCTGGACGCCGTGCCGCCGCAGGCGCGGGCCGGTGAGCGCAGTGCGTCGGAGGACCGGACCAGCGTCGTGCCGCGGCCGGTGGGCGGGCAGGAGTCCGTGAACCACACGGCCCGGTTCGAGCACCCGCCGGTGGCGGACCCGGACCCCGCCCCGGCGCCGCGGCGCCGGCCGCGCCCGCGCGGGCCGCTGTTCGCCGCGCTCGGAGCGCTGCTGGTCGTCCTGCTCGGCACCGGTGTCTGGTACGTGAGCTCGGGCCAGTTCACCCGGGTGCCGAACCTGCTGGGCAAGACCCAGGCGGACGCGCAGCAGCGGCTGGCCGCGGCCGGTCTGGACGTCGAGGGCGTCCGGCGCGAGTTCAGCGACTCGTACGAGCGCGGCACCGTGATGGCCACCGACCCGGCGGGCGGGGCGCGGATCCGCGGCAACGGGTCCGTGGTGCTCACGGTCTCCCGCGGCCCGAAGGTCGTGACGGTGCCGACGGTCAAGGGGATGCCGCTGGCGGAGGCCAGGAAGGCCCTGGTCAAGGCGGGGCTGGCGCCGGGCGTGGTCACGCAGGAGTTCAGCCACGACGTCGCCAGGGGCGCGGCGATCAGCACCGATCCCGGCGCCGGCGAGCAGCGGTCCCCCGACACGGCCGTCGCGATCGTGGTCAGCAAGGGCGCCCCGGTGCCGGTGCCGACGGTGGTGGGCGAGCCCCTCGACCGGGCCCGTACGACGCTGGAGGCGCTCGGGCTGGTGGTGCAGATCGCCCCGGAGCAGACCAATTCCCCGCAGCCGGCGGGCGCGGTGGCCAACCAGTCGGTGGCGGCCGGGACCCAGGCGGGCACCGGGGACACCATCGTGCTGACCGTCTCCAAGGGACCGCGGATGGTCCCGGTGCCGAACGTCGTCGGCCAGGACCAGGACGACGCGAAGCGGACGCTGGAGGCGGCCGGCTTCAAGGTGAAGGTGGACCGACCGCTGATCTCCTTCAGCCACGAGGTGGCCGAGCAGTCGGTGAAGGGCGGGGAGAACGCGCCCGAGGGCAGCACCATCACGATCAGGATCAAGGCACTGTGAGCAGCGAGACCACGAACCCGGGACACCCCGTGGGGGTATCCGTCCGGGTTCCGCGCGACCCGGCGGCCGTGCGCAACCCCGTCGGCGGGCACGTGCCGGTCGCGGGCGGGCTGGCCACGACGGGCCTCGCGTACGCCCGCGAGATGGGCGCCGAGGCGGTGCAGGTCTTCGTGGCCAATCCGCGGGGCTGGGCCACCCCCACGGGGTATCCGGACCAGGACGAGGCCTTCCGGGCCGGCTGCGCGGCCGCGGGCATCCCGGCGTACGTCCACGCCCCGTACCTGATCAACTTCGGCTCGCACACCGAGGCGACGGTGGAGCGGTCGGTGGAGTCGCTGCGGCACTCGCTGCGCCGCGCGCGCCGGATCGGTGCGCTCGGGGTGGTGGTGCACACCGGCTCGGCCACCGGCGGGCGGCCGCGCGAGGAGGCGTTCGCGCAGGTCAGGGAGCACATGCTGCCGCTGCTCGACGAGCTGACGCACGACGACGACCCGTTCCTGCTGTTGGAGTCCACGGCGGGGCAGGGCTCGTCGCTGTGCTCGCGCACCTGGGACTTCGGGCCCTACTTCGAGGCCCTCGACGCGCACCCCAAGCTGGGGATCTGCCTGGACACCTGCCACATCTTCGCGGCCGGGCACGACCTGGCGGCGCCGGGCGGCACGAAGCAGACCCTCGACCTGCTGGTGGACACGGTCGGCCCGGGGCGGCTCAAGCTGATCCACGCCAACGACTCGAAGGAGGGCGTGGGCGCCCACAAGGACCGGCACGCCAACATCGGCGCCGGCCACATCGGCGAGGACGCCTTCCGGGAGCTGTTCTCGCACCCCGAGACGGCCGGGGTGCCGCTGGTCATCGAGACCCCGGGCGGCAAGGAGGGGCACGCGGCGGACGTGGCCCGGCTGAAGGAGCTGCGGGAGATCCACTGAACCGTTGAGGAATACCCCTGGGGGGTATACGGTTCTGCATATCGGCAGGACCGTATACCTGGCTTTGGGGGTTCTCATGGAGCATGCGCAGCACCACACGGAGCAGACGCACCACGACGCCGAGCACGCGGGCCACGCTCAGCACCACGCGGGCCACAGCGGCCACGTAGACCACACCGACCATGGGAGCCACATGGACCACGTGGACCACGCGGGACATGCGGGCCACGCCCACCACACCGCCGGCGGCCGCGTCAGCTGGGCCACGGCCGCGCAGGCCACGCTGCACTGCCTCACCGGGTGCGCCGTCGGCGAGGTCCTGGGCATGGTGATCGGCACCGCGTTCGGCTGGGGGAACCTCCCGACGATGGTCCTGGCCATCGCCCTGGCGTTCTTCTTCGGCTACGCGCTCACCCTGCGCGGCGTCCTGAAGGCCGGCGTCGACTTCCGCACCGGCTTCAAGGTGGCGCTGGCGGCCGACACCCTCTCGATCGCCGTCATGGAGCTGATCGACAACGGAGTGATCGCGCTCTGGCCGGACGCGATGGACGCCCACCTCGACGACGCGCTCTTCTGGATCGCGCTGGCGGCCTCGCTGGTGCTGGCCTTCCTGGTCACGACCCCGGTCAACCGCTGGATGATCGGCCGCGGCAAGGGCCACGCGGTGGTCCACCAGTACCACCACTGAACGGCGCGCGGGCCGCGCCCGTCACCCCGCAGGAGCCGTGCGACGGCCCGGACGACCCCTACAGGTCCGGGCCGTCGCCCGGCTCCTCCTGGTAGGAGTACCGCTGCTCGCGCCACGGGTCACCGATGTTGTGGTAGCCGCGCTCCTCCCAGAAGCCGCGGCGGTCGGCGGTCATGTACTCCACGCCGCGCACCCACTTGGGGCCCTTCCACGCGTACAGGTGCGGCACCACCAGCCGCAGCGGGAACCCGTGCTCGGCGGTCAGCGGCTCGCCGCCCTGGTGCGTGGCGAAGACGGTCCGCTCGGAAGCGAAGTCCGCCAGGCGCATGTTCGAGCTGAAGCCGTACTCGGCCCAGACCATGACGTGGGTGACGTGGGGCGCCGGCGGTGCCAGTTCGAGGACCTCGCGGGCGAGGACACCGCCCCATTCGGCCCCCACCATGCTGAACTTCGTGACGCAGTGCAGGTCCGCCACGACCGAGGAGAAGGGCAGGGCCGCGAACTCCTCGTGGTTCCAGCAGTGCTTGTCACCGTCCGCGGTGGCGCCGAAGACCCTGAATTCCCAGCGGTCCGGCTTGAACTTGGGGACGGGTCCGTAGTGCGTGACCGGCCAGCCGCGCTGCAACCGCTGCCCCGGAGGAAGCTCCAGCTGTTCTGCTCCCGGAGATTCCCGGCTTTCCGGCTGACCCATGAGTCCATGGTGACAGACCCGGCGGGGTGGTCATGACCAGCCGAGCACGTATTCGGGCAACTCCTACTAAGGAGGCACTTACTGGACGGCCCCCTGTGGCGGTGCAAGGATGCGCGCAATTGCCCAGTGACGCCTGGAAGGAGCCTCTGCGATGCAGGGCGACCCCGAGGTCCTCGAGTTCCTCAACGAGCAGCTGACCGGCGAGCTGACCGCCATCAACCAGTACTGGCTGCACTACCGCATCCAGGACAACAAGGGTTGGACGAAGCTCGCCAAGTACACGCGTGAAGAGTCCATCGACGAGATGAAGCACGCGGACAAGCTGACCGAGCGCATCCTGATGCTGGACGGGCTGCCGAACTACCAGCGGCTCTTCCACGTCCGCGTCGGCCAGACGATCACCGAGATGTTCCAGGCCGACCGCCAGGTGGAGGTCGAGGCCATCGACCGCCTCAAGCGGGGCATCGAGGTCATGCGCGGGAAGGGCGACATCACCTCGGCGCGGCTCTTCGAGGAGATCCTGGCGGACGAGGAGCACCACATCGACTACCTCGACACACAGCTGGAGCTCATCGAGTCCCTCGGCGAGGCGTTGTACATCGCCCAGCTCATCGAGCAGCCGAGCTGATCGGGCCGCCCGGCCGGTCGAGCGGCCGAGCCGGCTCAGGCCGCTTCGACGAGCGGCGGAGCCAGGGGTGCCGGTGCCAGCGGGGTCGGAGCCAGGGGGGCCGGAGCCACGGGCGCCGGGCCCACGGGCGCCATCGCCGCCGCCGGAGTCCCGAGCGCCGGGTCGGTGGCCAGGACGGCCGTCTTCTCGCCCTTGTCCAGCAGCTGGCGGCGCGGGCACGCGCCGCGGCCCAGGATGCCCTGGATGGCCCGGACGCAGTTGCCGCAGTCGGTTCCGGCCTTGGTGGCCGAGGCTATCTGGCGGGGGGTGCAGGCGCCGTTCGCCGCGTGGTCCTTGACCTGCTGGTCGGTGATGCCGAAGCAAGAGCAGACGTACACGCGGTTCACCTCCCGACAGGATGTGCGGAAACCCTCGCCGATCTTCGGTGAGGTTTACCTAACCTTACCCGCGGGCCCGGACCCGTAAAAGTCCTGTCGACGACAGTGGGGCGCGGATCACATCGATCCGCGCCCCACTCTCATAGGAAGCTACCTACTGATCGCGACCTCACTGGTCGCGGTACATCTCCGCCACCAGGAACGCCAGGTCCAGCGACTGGCTCCGGTTCAGGCGCGGGTCGCAGGCCGTCTCGTAGCGCTGGTGCAGGTCGTCGACGAAGATCTCGTCGCCGCCGCCCACGCACTCGGTGACGTCGTCACCGGTGAGCTCGACGTGGATGCCGCCCGGGTGGGTGCCCAGCGCCTTGTGGACCTCGAAGAAGCCCTTGACCTCGTCGAGCACGTCGTCGAAGCGGCGCGTCTTGTGGCCGGAGGCCGCCTCGAAGGTGTTGCCGTGCATCGGGTCGGTGACCCAGGCGACGGTCGCGCCGGAGGCGGTGACCTTCTCGACCAGCTCGGGGAGCTTGTCGCGGACCTTGTCGGCGCCCATGCGGACGATGAAGGTCAGCCGGCCCGGCTCGCGCTCCGGGTCGAGGCGGTCGATGTAGGTGAGCGCGTCGTCCACCGTGGTGGTCGGGCCCAGCTTGATGCCGATCGGGTTCGCGATCTGCGAGGCGAACTCGATGTGGGCGTGGTCCAGCTGGCGGGTGCGCTCACCGATCCAGACCATGTGGCCGGAGGTGTCGTACAGCTTGCCGGTGCGGGAGTCCGTACGGGTGAGGGCGCCCTCGTAGTCGAGCAGCAGCGCCTCGTGCGAGGAGTAGAACTCCACCGCCTTGAACTCGGCCGGGTCGGTGCCGCAGGCCTTCATGAAGTTCAGGGCGTTGTCGATCTCGCGGGCGAGCTGCTCGTAGCGCTGGCCGGACGGGGACGACTTCACGAAGTCCTGGTTCCAGGCGTGCACCTGGCGCAGGTCGGCGTAGCCACCGGTGGTGAAGGCGCGGACCAGGTTCAGCGTCGAGGCGGAGGCGTTGTACATCCGCTTCAGGCGCTCGGGGTCCGGGACGCGGGCCTCCTCCGTGAAGGGGAAGCCGTTGACGGAGTCGCCGCGGTAGGTCGGCAGGGTCACCCCGTCGCGGGTCTCGGTGTCCTTCGAGCGCGGCTTGGAGTACTGGCCCGCGATGCGGCCGACCTTCACGACGGGCACGGAGGCCGCGTACGTCAGGACGGCGCTCATCTGGAGCAGGGTCTTGAGCTTGGCGCGGATGTGGTCGGCCGAGACGGCGTCGAAGGCCTCGGCACAGTCGCCGCCCTGCAGCAGGAACGCCTCGCCACGGGCGACGGCTCCCATGCGGGCGCGCAGCTGGTCACATTCGCCGGCGAAGACCAGCGGGGGATACGAGGCGAGGTCCGCGACGACTGCGCGCAGAGCCTCGGCATCGGGGTACTCAGGCTGCTGCGCCGCGGGCAGGTCTCGCCAGGTCGCCTTTGCGGCGACTGCGTGGGTTTCAGCGTTCACGGTCACCTCGTAAACATTACGTCGTGCGGCGCGCAGTCCACTCCATCGACCAAAGGATGAGACGGCCGTCTCCCCTTCCGGCCGCACCCGGGAGGTGCCGGGGTGTAGGGTGCGGGGCATGTTCGCGCACTCCAACCTGAACTGGTGGTGGACCGCTCATCCGGCGGCCCACTGACTGCGCGTACCAGAAACCACGCGAAGGCCGCCCGAGGGGCGGCCTTCTTCCGTTTCCGGGGCCGTTCCTCTCCACCGATCCGATGCCGGAAGGAACCCCCGATGGACCTCAGCAGGCTGCTGGACCCGCACTGCCCGCCCTTCGCCCTGCTCCGCCGCCGCACGCCGGGCCGCGACCACGACACCGTCGAGCTGCTGCTCGGTCCGGTCCACGAGGCCGCGGCCCTGGCCGACCTGCCGGTGCGGGAGCTGCCCACCCTCGCGCTGGTGCCGTTCCGGCAGATCCGCGAGCGCGGTTTCGACGTACGCGACGACGGCACGCCGCTGAGCGTCCTGGCCGCCGAGGAGGCGCACGAGCTGCCGCTCGCGGAGGTGCTCGCCGCCCTGCCGGACCACGCGGTACGGGTCGAGGGCGGCGCCTTCGACGTACCCGACGCCGAGTACGCGGAGACGGTCCGGCGCGTGATCGAGGACGAGATCGGCCGCGGCGAGGGCGCGAACTTCGTCGTCCGGCGCACCTTCACCGGCGAGATCCCCGGGTTCTCGCGGGCCGACGCGCTCGCCCTGTTCCGGCGGCTGCTGGCGGGCGAGCGCGGGGCGTACTGGACGTACGTCGTGCACACCGGCGACCGCACGCTGGTCGGCGCCTCGCCCGAGGTCCACGTCCGGATGGCGGGCGGCACGGTGGTCATGAACCCGATCAGCGGGACGTACCGCTACCCGGCCGGGGGCCCGACCGTCGAGTCGCTGCTGGCCTTCCTGGGCGACCGCAAGGAG
This sequence comes from Streptomyces sp. NPDC093225, assembly GCF_044753805.1. Taxonomy (NCBI): domain Bacteria; kingdom Bacillati; phylum Actinomycetota; class Actinomycetes; order Kitasatosporales; family Streptomycetaceae; genus Streptomyces; species Streptomyces sp. NPDC093225. The sequence continues at coordinate 22,423 of NZ_JBIVNX010000009.1, read as the reverse complement.
ACCGAGGAGCTCTCGATGGTCGTCGACGAGGAGCTCAAGATGATGTGCACGGTCGGCGACATGGGCGGGGTGGTGGTCGGCCCGCGCCTGAAGGAGATGGCCCACCTCGCGCACACCGAGTACGAGCTGCGCGGCCGCTCCTCCCTGGACGTGCGGGAGGTGCTGCGGGAGACGATGTTCGCGGCCACCGTGACCGGCTCGCCGGTGCAGAACGCCTGCCGGGTGATCGAGCGGTACGAGGCCGGGGGCCGCGGGTACTACGCGGGCGCGCTCGCCCTGCTGGGCCTGGACGACAACGGATCGCAGACCCTGGACTCGCCGATCCTGATCCGGACCGCGGACATCGCCGCCGACGGCACGCTGCGGGTGCCGGTGGGGGCCACGCTGGTACGGCACTCCGACCCGGCGGGCGAGGTGGCCGAGACGCACGCGAAGGCGGCCGGGGTACTGGCCGCACTGGGCGTGCGGCCGGCGGCGGCCCCGCGGCCGGCCGGCCCGGTGGCGCGGCTGGCCGACGACCCGCGCGTGGTGGCGGCGCTGGCGGCGCGCCGCGGCGACCTCGCGCCGTTCTGGCTGCGGATGCAGGAGCCGGTGGCTCCGGTGGCCGGGCACGCGCTGGTGGTGGACGGCGAGGACACGTTCACGGCGATGCTGGCACACGTGCTGCGGGCCGCGGGGCTGTCGGTGACCGTACGCCGCTACGACGAGCCGGGGCTGCGGGAGGCGGCCCTCGCGCACGAGGGGCCGATCGTGCTGGGGCCCGGCCCCGGGGACCCGGCGGACCCGACCGACCCGAAGATGCGGCTGCTGCGGGGGCTGGCGCGGGAGCTGCTGGCCGGACACCGCGGGGGGCTGCTCGGGGTGTGCCTGGGGCACGAGCTGATCGCGGCGGAGCTGGGGCTGCCGCTGGTGCGCAAGGCCGAGCCGGCGCAGGGGGCGCAGGTCTCCGTCGACCTCTTCGGCGCGGCCGAGGTCGTCGGCTTCTACAACACGTACACCGCCGCCTGCGACTCCGGGACGGCGGCCGAGCTGGCCGCCCGCGGCGTCGAGGTCTCCCGCGACCCGCTGACGGACGAGGTCCACGCCCTGCGCTGCACCGCCCGCGGCTTCGCCGGCGTCCAGTTCCACCCCGAGTCCGTCCTGACCCTGCGCGGCGCGGCCCTCCTCGGCGACCTCGTCCGCTCCCTGACGGCCGCGGCCCGCCCGGCGTAGCCGCCGCCGTACGACCTCCGCGCACGACCGCGGCCGGGCTCGGCCGCGGTCGTGCGCGTTCGTGCGCGGTCGGGCTCGGCCGCGTTCGTGCGCGTTCGTGCGCGGTCGGGCTCGGCCGCGTTCGTGCGCGGTCGGGCTCGACCGTGCGCTGCCGGGGTCGCGGTCAACCGACTGGTGCCCTGGGCGACTTCGTGCCTAAGATCCACAAGCCCACTGACCAGGGCTTATCTCGTACGACATCGCTACACAGGGGGATTTCTTCTTTCACCCGCGGCGGGTTCCGCCGTATCGGCCGGCCACCGGCCGCCGACGACCCGGCACCGGCGCACAGCGCCGGACCCCGCCTCTCGCGCGGGGCAGCCCTGACCAGGCGACCGCCGGGTCGGCCGATATCCGGCCGCCGCGGGCCGACCGAACGACCGCACAACGGCCGTCCGCTCCGGGGACTTCGCACCCCGGAGCGGCGAGCTTGTCATGCCCGCGCAAGGCGTGGGCATGAGCACAAAATCGGGGATTCCTCACTTTGCGTCTCACCAGACGAACACTCATATCTCTGGCCGCCGTCACGACCAGCGCCGCCCTCTCGGGCGGACTGCTCCAGGCCGTGCCGGCCGCCGCCGTACCGACGTCCGTCGTCGGCCCGGACGCCCGGGTTCCGGTCGCGCCGCCCGCCCGGGTCGCCGACCCGGACCGGAAGCTCGGCAAGGACTGGCGGACCAGTTCCGACCGTGCGGTGACCGCCGCAGCCGACTCCGACGGCCTGCGCATCCTGGTCGCCGACAGCGGCAAGGCGTACGCCTGGAAGGTCGCCGCCACGCTGTCCGAGCCGGGCATGCCCGCGGACTCGTGGATCGGCAACCAGTGCCTGATGGACCACGACCACGCGGCCGTCGTCTACGCGCCCCGGACCTTCACGAACAAGCCGGACCTGATGCAGGGCGGCGCGTTCGCCGCCGTGGTGAACCTGGCGACCGGTCACGTGACGAAGCTGCCGTTCACCGCGTCGCTGGCGTACTTCGACCCGTCGTGCAACACCTCGACGCGCACGGCCGCGTTCACCTCGTTCCGCGACATGAACGACCCGCACCTCACGCAGACGCGCGTGGTGACCGTGAACACCTCCGGCCGCACCCTCGACCGGGCCACCGCACGCGGCGAGCTCACCAGTGCCGTCCCCGTACCCGGCGGCGTGGTCGCCGGCCGCGGCCGGAACCTGGTGCGCCTGGCCCCCTCCGGAGCGGTGAGCAACCTGGCCGTCGCGGAGAGCACGCCGTTCGACATCCGCCCCGGCGCCGACGGGCGGATCGCCTTCGCCGACCGCAAGGGCACGTCCACCGTGCAGGCGAAGGTGCTCCCCGGCCGCGGCAAGCCGGTGCTGCTCGCCTCGGGCAAGCTCGGCGACCTGGGCCTCACCCAGGGCGAGGGGGGCCGGGTGTTCCTCACCGGCCACCCCAAGGGCGCCCCCGCCACGCAGGGCACCGGAGTCACCCGGATCAACGCGCCCGCCGACACGGACGTGTCGTCCCACGGCAAGCTGGCCGTCGACGCCGTCCTCACCCCCGGCATCCGCGCCGGTCTGGCGCACATCGGCAACGCCGGCAAGGGCTTCACGAAGGCCGAGCCCGCCGCGCAGGCCCAGTCGTCCGGCGGACCGGAGGCGGCCGCCGGCCGCACCGAGCCGGTGACCGTCACCAGCACCGCGACCAGCACCGGCACCAAGCTCGCCCAGCGCGTCGAGCACGTCGCCGGCGACGGCTCGGGCACCTCCGGCTCCCCCGCCCTCGCCGCGGCCCGGACCACCGGTACCCGCCCCAAGGGCACCGCGTTCGCCGCTGCCGCCGCGTCGAACGACCCGGTCGACGGCGACCGCTGGTGCTCGGTGTCCCGCAACGACGTCGACGCCCAGGCGCTGCAGCCGACGCCCAACCAGGTCGAGTGGGCCGTCGACATGGCCGTGCGCGGCGAACTGCGGGGCAAGTGGCTCCGCCAGGGCGGCTACCGCAACCAGGCCCGCCTGGGCTCCATCGACCCGCAGGGCCTCTTCCCCCCGCCGACGCTGAACGGCGGCGGGAAGATCCCCGCCAACGTGCTGCTGGGCATCATGGCCCAGGAGTCGAACCTGTGGCAGGCCGAGCGGGGGTCGATCCCCGGTCAGATGGGCAGCCCCCTCGCCGCCGTGGACGGCTACTACGGCCACAAGACCGTGGCCGGTGACCCGGACGCCTACTGGCGGATCAACTGGGACAAGTCCGACTGCGGTTACGGCGTGGGCCAGGTCACCGACGGCATGCGCCTCGCTGGCCACGAGAAGGTGGATCCGGCGACCGGCGCCAAGGAGACCGGCCTGTCCCCGTCCCTGCAGAAGATCATCGCGGTCGACTACGCGACGAACATCGCCGCCTCGATGAAGATCCTCGCGGACAAGTGGAACGAGGTCCACAAGGACGGGCAGAAGATCACCGTCAACAACGACGACCCGTCCATGGTGGAGAACTGGTTCACCGCCGTGTGGAACTACAACCTCGGCTTCAACCCCCCGTCGGACGCCTCGAAGCACGGCGGCCACTGGGGCCTGGGCTGGTACAACAACCCGGCCAACCCGCTGTACAAGAAGGGCTGGGGCCACCCCTTCATGGACACCACCGCGGGTGGTGCCGAGGCGATCCGGCACGCCGCCCACCCGCAGGACTGGCCGTACGAGATGAAGGTGATGGGCTGGGCCGCCTGGTCCATCGACACCGGCTTCTCGTACTCCACCGACGGCCGCCAGGACTGGCCCGGCGAGACCGGCTTCTCCTCGGCCGGCTTCCGGCCCGCCTGGTGGACGAGCGCGGCGCAGCGCACCAACGTCTCGCCGAAGCTGGACGTCTTCTGCAACAAGGCCAACAACTGCAACCCGGACACCCCGCCGAACTGCCCTGACGCCGAGTGCTACGCGCAGTACTGGTGGAACCAGCCCAACGCGACCTGGAAGTCGGCCTGCGCCGTCGACTGCGGCCACGAGAGCATCAAGTACCAGACGCTCGTCGCGGAGCCGGGGAACGGCACCCGGCTGCAGAACGGCACACCGGTCTGCGACGGCGCTCCGGCCGGCTCCGACGTCGTCCTCTCCGTACCGAGCGGGACCGAGACGTGGGGCAAGTGCGGCCAAGCCAAATCGGCCGGCTCCTTCCGGTTCGGCTTCAACGCCGACACCGCGGGCCGCTACGAGGCGAAGGCCGACCTGCACCAGGTCGGCGGCGGGTACGGCGGCCACTTCTGGTACGCCCACACGCGTGACGCGGCGCACCTCGGTGGCCCCGGCGGCCGCATGACCATCAACGGCACCTGGACCCTTCCCAAGAAGCTGGGCTGGGCCCGCGTGCTGGTCCACCTGCCCGACACGGGGGCCCACACCCGCCAGGCGACCTACACGGTCACCGGGAACGACAGCACGAGCAAGAGCCGGGTCGTGCTCCAGCGCGCCGGCGGCTGGGCGAGCCTGGGCGTGTTCAAGTTCACCGGCACCCCCGAGGTCGTGTTGTCGAACACGAGCAAGGACGGCACCGCCGACGAGGACATCGCCTGGGGCGCCGTGGCCTTCCAGCCGCTGGCGGCCAAGCCGCAGGACGTCGTCGTGGCCATGGGCGACTCGTACTCCTCCGGAGAGGGCTCCAGCGCGCCCGGCGGCAAGGACTTCTTCCCGGAGACCGACTTCTACGACAAGGTGAACGACAAGGCCTGGAACTCCTGCCACCGCTCCAAGATCGCCTGGTCGCGGCAGGCCACCCTGCCCGGTCAGACCGCGCCGGTGGGCACCCTGGCCGACAACTTCGACGCGAAGATGGACTACCACTTCGTGGCCTGCTCCGGAGCGCGGACGTACAACGTCACGGGCAACGGGCAGAACAGCGAGGTGGCGCAGGTCGAAGCCGGCTACCTCGACAACAACACCACCCTGGTCACCATCAGCGTCGGCGGCAACGACGCCCGCTTCACCGACATCGTCACGAAGTGCGTCATGCCGACCCTCACGAACTGCAACGCCAACTCGATCGGCAACATCGACCCGACCAACGGCAAGTCCCTGCCGGGCGAGACCGGGCCGATGCAGGACTGGGCCCCGAAGTGGCTGCACGACGGCGTGCGCCCGCAGATCGTCAAGGTCCTGAACGCCATCCACGCCAAGGCGGAGCACGCGAAGGTGGTCCTCATGGGCTACCCGCGCCTGCTGTCGACGGAGAAGGGTCAGACGTACCCCGGCACCTGCGTCCTCAACATGGAGAAGTCGGAAGGGGAATGGCTCACCAAGGTGGCCGACACCCTCGCGGCGGAGATGAAGGGCGCCACGCAGGACGCCGGCACCTGGGCCGTCTTCTCGGACCCTCGTGACGAGTTCGGGAACGACACCATCTGCGGCGACCCGGAGACCGTGCACAACATCGTGAAGACCGGCCTGTCCAAGGCGGACAACACCGGGGTCCTCGAAGTCGGCATGGCCTCCTTCCACCCCAAGCCCGCGGGCGCCCGGCGGTACGCCGACAGCCTGGAGCACACGCTCCAGGGCAAGGGCTGACCGGAAGCGACCGGCCGGGGGCCCGCGCAGCTGAGTACCGCTACTCAGGCCCCCGGTCCTCCCGAGACAGGACAATCGGAGACATGAAGCGAGAACCGCGTCCGGCCGACGGGCCGACGGCCGTCGCCGTGGGCATCGTCGACCTGGTGGTCGTGGCGATGCTGGCGACCGCGTACGTACTGTCCGGGCTGACCATCGGCGCGCCGGACGCACGCGAGCTGCACGACACGGAGGTCTACCGCCACACCGTCGTGGTGGTCACCGCCGTGTTCGCCGGCGCGGGCGGCGCGGTGGCCGCGCTGTTCCGCTTCCACCGGACGAGCGTCACCCACCTCGTGGTGACCGGTCTCGCCCTGCTGGCCTTCGTCGCCCTGTAGGGCCGCGTCCCTTCCGCCGGAGAGAGCCCCGGGTCCTCGGACCCGGGGCTCTCGCGCGTCCGGCCGGCGGCCCTCCGGCGCGGGGACCTAGTCCGCGGCGGGGACCAGGGTGTTCTCCGAGCGGCGGCCGGCCAGGTAGTCGGTGACGTTGCGGACCGTGGCGTCGATGATCTGGTGCACCGCCTCGTGGGTGTAGTACGCCTGGTGCGAGGTGACGAGGACGTTCGGGAAGGTGATCAGCCGGGCGAGGATGTCGTCCGGGACCGCCTCCAGCGACTTGTCGAGGAAGAAGACACCGGCCTCGGCCTCGTACACGTCCAGGCCGACCCCCGTGAACCGGCCCGCCCGCAGCTCGGCGACCAGGGCCTCGGTGTCGACCAGGCCCCCGCGACTGGAGTTGATCAGGATCGCGTCGTCCTTCATCGCCGCCAGGGCGGCGGCGTCCACGAGGTGCCGGGTGGCCTCCAGCAGCGGCACGTGCAGGCTGATCAGGTCCGCCGCGGCGAACAGCTCGTCCTTGTCGACGTACGTCATGCCCAGCTCGACGCAGGCCGGGTTCGGCACCGCGTCCCAGCCGAGCAGGTTCATGCCGAAGCCGTGCGCGATCCGCGTGAAGGCCTCGCCGATCCTGCCGGTGCCGAGCACGCCGGCCGTGCGGCCGTGGACGTCCCGGCCCAGCAGGCCGTTGAGACGGAAGTCGAAGTCGCGGGTGCGGTTGGAGGCCCGTACGATCCGCCGGTTCACCGCCATCGCCAGGGTCCAGGCGAACTCGGCCACCGCGTACGGCGAGTAGGAGGAGACCCGGCTGACCGTCATGCCGAGGGACCGGGCCACGTCCAGGTCGATGTTGTTGAAGCCGGTGGAGCGCTGGGCGATCATCCTCGTCCCGCCCGCCGACAGGACGTGCAGCACCCGGCGCCCGAGATCGGCGTTGACGCTGGAGCAGACCACCTCGTAGCCGGTCGCCATCGGCGCGGTGTCCTCGTTCAGGACGACGTCGACGCAGCGCACCTCGCACCGGCCGGCGAACGCCCGCTCCAGCAGCGGCTTCTCGTCGGCCGTGACGCCGAAGGCCAGGATTTCCACGTGCTGCTCCCGGGGCGAGGGACCATGGGCCGCTTCCGGTGGACGGCACGGCGTGCCCGGAATCGGCCGGATGTGCCGAATATACGACCCATGGTCCGCGTGGGCCCGCAGGGCAGGCCGGCGGCCGGTCAGCCGAAGAAGACCCCGACCTCGCGGTACAGCTCCGGGTCCACGGTCTTCAGCTTGGCCGTGGCCTCGGCGATCGGCACCCGCACCACGTCCGTGCCGCGCAGCGCGACCATCTTGCCGAAGTCCCCGTCACGTACGGCCTCGACGGCGTGCAGCCCGAACCGGGTGGCCAGCCACCGGTCGTACGCACTGGGCGTGCCGCCCCGCTGCACGTGGCCGAGCACGGTGGTCCGGGCCTCCTTGCCGGTGCGCTCCTCGATCTCCTTGGCCAGCCACTCCCCCACGCCCGAGAGCCGGACGTGGCCGAAGGAGTCGCGGGAGACGGCGTCCTTGAGGACCAGGTCCCCGTCCTTGGGCATGGCGCCCTCGGCGACCACCACGATGGGGGCGTAACTGGCCTTGAAGCGGGAGGTGACCCAGGCGCACACCTGGTCCACGTCGAAGCGCTGCTCGGGGATGAGGATCACGTTCGCGCCGCCGGCCAGGCCCGAGTGCAGGGCGATCCAGCCGGCGTGCCGGCCCATCACCTCCACCACCAGGACGCGCATGTGGGACTCGGCGGTGGTGTGCAGCCGGTCGATCGCCTCCGTCGCGATGCCGACCGCGGTGTCGAAGCCGAAGGTGTAGTCGGTGGCCGACAGGTCGTTGTCGATGGTCTTCGGCACGCCCACGCACGGCACGCCGAACTCCTCGTACAGCCGCGCCGCCACGCCCAGGGTGTCCTCGCCGCCGATCGCGACCAGGGCCTCGACCTCGTACTTGGCGAGGTTGTCCTTGATGCGCCGGACGCCGTCCGCGACCTTGAAGGGGTTGGTGCGCGAGGAGCCGAGGATGGTGCCGCCGCGCGGCAGGATGCCGCGTACGGCGGGGATGTCGAGGCGGACCGTGTCGCCGTCCAGGGGCCCGCGCCAGCCGTCCTTGAAGCCGACGAACCGGTACCCGTACTCCTGGACGCCCTTGCGCACGACCCCGCGGATGACCGCGTTCAGACCGGGGCAGTCGCCGCCACCGGTGAGCACTCCGACCTTCATGGAACCTTCCCTTCGCCATCAGGGCCCGCTGGCCCGCATGACGGTCACGCTAGTGGTGACGGAGGGCACCCCGAACGGCCACGGAGCGTCATGTCCGGTCGATGTACGGGTACTTGCGTAGGCGCTTTCACCCGTACGGGGACCTACGCGTCGTCGAGTCCACGCTCGATCGCGTACCGGACGAGCTCGACGCGGTTGTGCAGCTGGAGCTTGCCGAGGGTGTTCTGGACGTGGTTCTGGACGGTGCGGTGCGAGATGACCAGGCGCTCGGCGATCTGCTTGTACGACAGGCCCTTGGCGACGAGCCGCAGCACCTCGGTCTCGCGGTCGGTGAGCCGGGGCGTCTCGGGGCCGTCCGGCTCGGCGGGGCCCGCCGGACCGCCGGCGGCCAGCCGCCGGTACTCGCCGAGCACGAGGCCGGCCAGGCCGGGGGTGAAGACCGGGTCGCCGGCGGCGGTGCGGCGCACGGCGTCGATCAGCTCGTCGGCGCCGGCGGACTTCAGCAGGTAGCCGGTGGCCCCCGACTTCACGGCCTCGAGCACGTCGGCGTGCTCGCCGCTGGCGGACAGCACGAGCACGCGCAGGGACGGGTCGGCGGCGACGAGCTCCTTGCAGACCTGTACCCCGGGCATGCCGGGCAGGTTGAGGTCGAGCACCAGGACCTGCGGGGCGACCGCCTTGGCCCGGCGCACGGCCTGGGGGCCGTCCCCGGCGGTGGCCACCACCGCGCAGCCGGCCGCCGCGAGGTCGCGGGCGACGGCGTCGCGCCACATCGGGTGGTCGTCCACGACCATCACCCGGATCGCGTCCGCCGCGTGCTGTTCGCTCATCGTCCCGCCCCGTTCTTTGGAACCCTCAGTTCGACCTCCGTACCCTGCCCGGGTACGGAGTACAGCTCGGCCGTGCCGCCCAGGTCGCGCAGCCGGCCCCGGATCGACAGGGCCACCCCCATCCGGCCCTCGCCCTCCGCCTGCACCAGCCGGCCCTCGGGAATGCCCGGCCCGTCGTCGCGGACGGTGACGATCACCTCGTCCGGCTCGTCCTCGACCAGGATCCACGCCCGCGCCTGCTCCCCCGCGTGCCGGCGGACGTTGTCCAGCGCGGCACCCGCCGCCGCCGCCAGCTCGCGGGCCGCCGGCCCGGGGAGCAGCACCGGCGCGCCCGGTTCGGCGAACGAGACGCGGGAGCCGGCGTGCGGCGCGAGCAGGGTACGCACGTCCACCGCGGCCGCCGGGTCCTCGTCCGGGTCGGCCCCACCGGCCCCCTCCGCCTCGTCCACGGTGCTGACCAGCGCGCCGCGGGCCTCGTCGCGCGAGACCCGGGCGGCGGGCAGCACTCCGGTGGAGACGAGGGTGCGCAGCGCGACCTCCTGCTCCCCGGCCATCCGGCCGAGCTCCGCGGCCTCCCCGCCGAGGGCGGTCCCGCGCCGCTGGACCATGGCCAGGACCTGGAGGACGCCGTCGTGGATGTCCCGGGCCAGCCGCTCCCGCTCGCGGGTGGCCGCCTCGATCTCCAGGGCGCGGGCGAGGGTCTCCTCGCTGGCCCGGGCGACCTGGACGACGTACCCGATGGCGATCGAGGCGACCCAGACCAGCAGCACGTTGTGGAGGGTGTCGCGGGTGGGGGCGCCGCGCTCGACGACGTTGGCGACGGCCACGAGGGTGGAGGCGAAGCCGGCCCAGCGCCAGCCGCCCTTGAGGGCGAAGGCGAGGACCGAGCCCGCGGTCCATATCGACGGCAGCGTCGGGCCGCCGGCGGCGATCCGGGTGGCGGAGTCCGCGACGGGGGTGAGCAGGATGCCGGTCAGGGCCAGGCCCAGGTCGGCGCCCAGGAACCAGCGCGAGCAGCGGGCCGCGCCCGAGACCTGGCGCAGGGTGGCCAGGGTCCACACGACGAGGACGGCGAGGTAGCCGGCGGCCACCCCGGGCCGGGGGAAGTGGTGGTGGTCGGCGACGAAGAGCCCCACCGCGTACAGCGCCGTCAGCGGCCGGTACGCGGTCAGGGCCCGCCACAGCGGCTGCTCCACGGACATGCGCACGACACGCACACCACGTTCGCGCTTGGCCATCCCCACCCCCAGGTCACGCGGGTCCGGCGCGGCTGCGGGCCGGCCGGACCCGGGTCAGTGCGCCGCGCCCGTGCCGTCGGCGTCGGGCGCGCCGGCGGCCGCGTCGCCCTCGGGCGCCGCGGGCTCCGTCTCGGCGGACCTGGCTTCCCTGGCCTCGGCCGCGGCGTGCTTGGCGGCTTCCTTGGCGGCCTTCTCGGCATCGGCCATCTGGCGCTTGGCCGCGGTCGCGTAGATGTCGACGTACTCCTGGCCGGACAGCTTCATGATCTCGTACATGACCTCGTCGGTCACCGAGCGCAGGATGAAGCGGTCGCCGTCCATGCCCTGGTAGCGGCTGAAGTCCAGCGGCTTGCCGATCCGGATGCCGGGGCGCATCAGCTTCGGGACGACCTTGCCGGGGGGCTGGATCTTCTCGGTGTCGATCATCGCGACCGGGATCACGGGCGCGCCGGTGGCCAGCGCGACGCGCGCCAGGCCGCCGGGCTTGCCGCGGTAGAGCCGGCCGTCGGGCGACCGGGTGCCCTCGGGGTAGATGCCGAAGAGCTCACCGCGCTCGATGACCTCGATGCCGCTCTTGATGGCGGCCTCGCCGGCGCCGCGGGCGCCCGAGCGGTCGACGGGGAGCTGGCCGACGCCCTTGAAGAAGGCGGCCGTCAGCTTGCCCTTGAGGCCCGGGGAGGTGAAGTACTCGGCCTTCGCGATGAAGGTGACCTTGCGGTCGAGGACCGCGGGGAGGAAGAACGAGTCCGAGAAGGAGAGGTGGTTGCTCGCGAGGATCGCCGGGCCTTCGGCGGGAATGTTCTCGAGGCCCTCCACCCAGGGCCTGAAGGCGAGCTTCAGGGATCCCCCGATGGAGAACTTCATTGCGCCGTAGATCAACTCGTAAGCCTTCCTGTGTCGTCGGACAGACCATAACCCCTGCGGGGCCTGGGCTCGCGCCCGCAGGGTCTGCAACGTCGCCGACCCTGGTCGGTGTCATCCCGGTCGCGTACCGTGAGGGACACACAGCGCACCCCTTTTCGTTCCCCCTTCGACCCCCTGAACAGGAGATCCTGGTGCCCGTCCTCCCTGGAGCCGAGCCGTTCCGCCACGAGGGCGGAGAGGTCGGCGTACTCCTCTGCCACGGCTTCACCGGTTCGCCCCAGTCCCTGCGCCCCTGGGCCGAGTTCCTGGCCGCCCGCGGACTGACGGTCTCCCTGCCCCTGCTGCCCGGTCACGGCACGCGCTGGCAGGACATGCAGCTCACCGGCTGGCAGGACTGGTACGCCGAGGTGGACCGGGCCCTGCGCGAGCTGCTGGACCGCTGCGAGCAGGTGTTCGTCATGGGCCTGTCGATGGGCGGCGCGCTGACGCTGCGGCTCGCGGCCCGGCACGGGGACGCGGTCAGCGGCATCGTGCTGGTGAACCCGGCCAACAAGGTGCACGACAAGCTCGCGGTGCTGCTGCCGGTGGTCAAGCACGTCGTGCGCTCCGCGCCGGGCATCGCGAGCGACATCGCGAAGCCGGGCTCGGAGGAGGTCGGCTACGACCGGGTGCCGACCCGGGCCGCGCACTCGCTGCGCGAGTTCCTGAAGCTGGTGGACGCGGAGCTGCCGCAGGTCACGCAGCCGGTGCTGCTGCTGCACAGCCCGCAGGACCACGTGGTGCCGCCGGCGGACTCGGCCCGGGTGCTGAGCCGGATCTCGTCGTCGGACGTGACCGAGACGCTGCTGGAACAGAGCTACCACGTGGCGACGTTGGACCATGACGCGGATCGCATCTTCCAGGATTCGTTCGAATTCGTCGCCCGGCTCGCTCCGAAGGCCGGCGCGCTCGGCAAGGAGGGGACGGCCACCGGTGGCTGAGCAGGACGGCAAGATCTCGAACGGCGGCGGCGAGCCGCTGGACGAGGAAGCGGCATGGGCCGCGATCGTCGCGGGGTACGGCGCGGAGCCGCCGGACCCGCCGGGCGCCAAGCCGTTCAAGCCGATCGAGGACCTGCTGCTGCCGGAGCCGCCGGACGAGGAGCCGGAGGCTCCGAAGCCCGCGCAGGAGCCGAAGCCGCCGCTGGGCAGCTCGATCGTGTTCGCACCCGGCGTCGGGGCGGGGCCGCGCGACCACGCGCTGGCCGAGCCCTCCGACGACGACGCGGACGATGCGGACGACGACGGGTCCCACTTCGTGCAGCCCGATCCGGCACTGCCGGAGGCCGACACCACGGCGAAGTTCGCGTGGCTGGCGGTGGTGGGCGGGCCGGTGCTGCTGCTGCTCGCGGTGCTGCTGCAGTGGGACATGACCTGGTGGCTCACCACGCTGGGCGTGGGCGGCTTCCTCGGCGGCTTCGCCACGCTCGTCGCCCGGATGGGCGGCGACGACGAGGACGGCGACGACGACCCCGGCCGGGGCGCGGTCGTCTGACCCCGGCTCCACCGCGAACGCCGGCGGGACTGCCCTTGCAGCCCCGCCGGCGTTCGCGTCAGGCGGGCAGGCGCAGGGCCGCCAGGACCGGGAGGTGGTCGGTGGCGGACAGGAGGTCCGCCGAGGAGACGCCCGGCAGGGCGGTGGGCACGCCGCAGCCGAGGACCTCGACGGCCGGTGAGGCGAACACGGCGTCGATGCGGCGGTCCGGCCGGGCGGCCGGGAAGGTGGGACCCGACCCCCACGGGCGGACGGTCCAGCAGTCCTGGAGCTCCGCGCCGAGCAGCCCGAAGGCGGGACCCTCGGGTCCTTCGTTGACGTCCGCCGCGGCGATCGCGTACGGCACGTCCAGCTCGCGCAGCTTCGCCAGCAGCAGCCCCGCCTGCGCCCGGCGCTCGTCCCGCGCGAGCGAGAGGTGGGCGGAGACGACGCCCACCCGGGCCCCGCCGAAGCGGACGACGGCGGTCGCGAAGCCGCGCCGGTGCTGTCCGGGGGTCAGCGGGAGCAGCACGTCCTCGGTGCGTTCCACGAAGGCCCGCAGCGAGCACAGCAGCAGGGGGCCGGCGGCGGTGGCCCCGCCGCCGAGGACCACCAGGTCCGTCTTCGCGGCCAGCCGGGCCGCGTGCTTGCGCCAGCGGAAGAACCGCGGCGCCTCCTGGACGAACACCAGGTCGGGGGCGCAGGCCCGGATCACCCGGGCCAGCGCCTCCTCGTCGTCGCGCAGCGAGCGGATGTTGTAGGAGAGCACCCGGACGACGGCGGAGCCGTCCGCCTCGGTCCGGGATTCGGGGAGGTCCACGTCGAGTTCGCCAGTCGCCATGGGGCCAACATAGGCAGTCGCCCGCCGCGGCCACAGGGGGCGCGACGGGCGACCGTACGCAACGGGGCCGCGGGCGTCAGCCCTGGCGGGCCAGGTCCGCCGCGCCCACCAGGCCGGCCTTGCCGCCGAGCTGGGCGGCGAGGACCTGGGCGTGCGGACGGAACTCGCCGCCGATCAGCCAGCGGCGGAACGACTTGCGGATCGGCTCCAGGACCAGTTCGCCCTCGTCGGAGACGCCGCCGCCGACGATGAAGGCGGACGGGTCGAAGAGCGAGGCGAGGTCGGCCAGGCCCGCGCCGGCCCAGCGGGCCAGCTCGCGGAAGGAGTCGACGGCCACCGGGCAGCCCTGTCGGGCGGCCTCGCTGATGTGCTTGCCCTCGATGCCCTCGACGCTGCCGTCGCCCAGGTCCAGCAGGATCCGGGCGGCCTCGGGGGTGGCGTGGGCGCGCTGCTTGGCGTACCGGACGAGGGCGCGGCCGGAGGCGTACTGCTCCCAGCAGCCCTGGCTGCCGCAGCCGCACAGCAGGCCGTCGGGCACGACCCGGATGTGGCCGAACTCCGCGGCGACGCCGAAGCGGCCGCGGCGCAGCTTGTTGCCGATGATGATGCCGCCGCCCAGGCCCGTGCCGAGCGTGATGCAGATGACGTCCTCGTGGCCCTGGCCGGCGCCGAAGCGGTACTCGCCCCAGGCGGCGCAGTTCGCGTCGTTCTCGACGACGACGGGGAGGCCGATGCGCTGCTCGACCTTGTCCTTGAGCGGCTCGTGCCGCCAGTTGATGTTGGGGGCGAAGAGCACGGTGGCGCGCTTGTCGTCCACGTAGCCGGCGGCGCCGATGCCGACGGCCTCGATGGAGTGCCCGCTGCTGACCTCGGCCACGGCGGAGCAGATCGCGTCGGTCACGCCGTCCGCGGTCGGCGGGGTGGGCACCTTGTACGTCTCAAGGATGGTGCCCTCTTCGTCGACCACTCCGGCCGCGATCTTCGTGCCGCCGATGTCGACGCCGATGGTGAGTCCCATTAGTCCCTCGGTTTCCGGTCAAACCCCGCCACGGCCAACCGTACCCGAGCCGGGGGGCCGCACCGGCGTCACCGGGACACCCCGCGGCACCCCTCGCGTGCCCCGGTCGCGGTCGATCATGCGCGCGGGCCGGGGTCGTACGCGGGCCTCAGTCGAGGTCGATGCGGTGCGACGGGCCCGGGCCGTCGTCCTCGGGGCCCTCGCCGTCCCGGCCGGGGCGGCCCCCGTCGGCGGCGGGGCCCCCGTCACGGGGGCCGGGCGGGCGGCCGGGGCCCGTGGTGCGGGTCCAGCGGCTCTCGTGGCCCTCTACGGCGGAGCGGTAGGCGGCCAGCAGTTCGGTCCCGGCGGCGGCGAGGTGGTCGAAGACGTCGGGGTTGCGCTCGATGACCGGCTCGACGGCGGACTTGGCCTGGTTGACGAACTGGCGTACGGCGCCCTGGGCGGCGGGGCCCATCAGCGGGTGCCCGAGTCCCGCGACCTTGTCGGCGACCGCCCCGACCAGCTTGAGCAGTTCCTCGGCCGCGCTGCCGGGAGCTCCGTCACCGGCTCCCTGCTCGGCCCGGATGCGGGCCTTCTCGGCGGCGAGGTCCTCGGCGCAGGCCTCGGCCCAGGCGTCGTCGTCCGTGGGGTGGTGGGTGGCCTCGCTCATGGCGGACTCCTGCTGCTGCTGCGGGCTGACACCTCCGACGTTACCCGAACGGGGGCATCCGGTTACGGGGGCGGGCGGCCCCGAATCCCGTACGGGCGGCCGTCGACGCCGTACGGCACGCCATCCCCCGGACCCGGGTCCACGCCTCGGGGGAGTGGCCGTCCCGTGGTGTGTGGGGAAGCCTCTTGAGGCGTCATGGCAGGCTGGTCCGGAGGCAGGCCCGGGCCTGGGGTGGCCGCAGGCCAGGGCCGAAGGCCCCGAAGCCCCAGGGGTGGGCCTGCCGCAGGGCCTGCAGGCCATGACGGGTCAAGAGGCGAGGGGACCCACACACCACGGGACGGCCCCACGAAGCCAGAGCAAGCCCCGACGCGCCCCGACGCCCCTACGCCCGACGCCCTACGCCCCCCGTCAGCCCCGAGGCCAGAGCGCCGGATCGGGCGTGAAGCGGACGGCCAGTTCGCCGTCGAGCAGGGCCGCGCCGGACACCGTGCAGCGGCGCAGCGCGGAGGGGAGGGGAACGATCCTTCGGAACGGTCCCGCGGTCAGCAGCAGCTCGTCCCCGCGCCGGACCAGGTCCAGGCCGTCCTTGGTCGCGCCGGGCAGCGGGATGCGCCACACCAGCACGCCGGTCTCGCCCCGGCGGTCCTCGACGGGCCACTCGGGCCGCACCGCGCCCGCCACACCCGCCGTGGCCTCCGCGGCCTCCGGCGGCGCGAGCCGGTCGAGGTCGGCGGCACCGCGCGGGTCCTGGCCCAGGTGCGGCAGCTCGTGCACCCGGTGGCCGGGGCCGCGCTCGGCGGTCCATTCGGCGAGGCACTTGTCCTGCTGGGCGGCGAGGGCCGCGAGCCAGGTGTCGGCGGAGCCGCGGGGCAGGACCCGGTTGGCGAGGACCGCGTCGACCGGGACCTGGTGCAGGGCGAGTCCGAGCAGCCCGGCGCGCACCGCGTCGGCGGCGGCCGGACCCGGCTCGGCGACGATCCGTACGGCCGTGCCGGGGGCCTCCACGACGGCCTGCACCGCCGCCAGCTCCTCGTCCCAGCGGGCGGCGGTCTCGTACAGCCACTGCGCGGGCATCGGTACGCCGGCCAGCTGGGCCAGTACGGGCCGCAGGGCGCGCGCCGCCTGCCGCTCGGGCGGCAGCAGCCGGCGCAGGTAGCGGCGCAGCTGCTCGGGGAGGGCGAGCAGGGCCACCGCCCGGTGCAGCGGGGGCAGGTCGACGACGGCGAGGTCGTACGCGCCGCTCTCGGCGGCCCGGCGCAGGGCCCGCAGCAGGGCGAACTGCTCGGCGCCGGGCAGGGCGGTGAGCTCCTCGGCCTGCAGCGGGCGGGCGCCCAGCATGTTCAGGACGGTGGTACCGCGTTCCTGGAGGGCGCCGAGCTCCTCGCGGAAGGTGGCGTCCGGGTCGAGGTGGGCGAGCGACAGGCCCTCGGGGAGGCCGTCGCCCAGCAGCGCGTCGACGGCCTCGGCCGGGGCTTCGGTGACCAGCAGGACGCGGCGGCCGGGCGTGCGGAGGGCGGCCGCCCGGGCCGTGGCGGCGGCCACGGTGGTGCGACCGGCCCCGCCGGGGCCGGTGATGAGGAGGGTGCGCATGCTCGGGAGTGCCCTAGGGGTTCAGACGCCGGATTCGACGCGCTTCTTCAGGCCCGCGAGCGCCCGGTCGATGATGACCTTCTCGGCCTTGCGCTTGATCATGCCGAGCATCGGGATCTTGACGTCGACGGTCAGCTGGTAGGTGACCTCGGTCTGCTTGCCGCCGGCGATCGGGGCGAGCCGGTACGAGCCGTCCAGGACGCGCAGCATCTGGGACTTCACCAGGGTCCAGGCGACCTCGTGGTCCCCGGTCCAGGTGTAGGCCAGGGTGTGGTCGTCCTTGATGGCGCCGGCGTCGAGCAGCAGCCGGACCTTCTCGGCGCGGCCGGCGGCGTCGGTGGCCAGCACCTCGGCCTCCTTGACCTCGCCGGTCCACTCCGGGTAGCGGGCGAAGTCGGCGATCACGGCCATGACGGCCGCCGGGGCCGCGTCGATCGTGATGCTGGAGCTGGTGTGTTCCGCCATCGCTGCGGCTCCTCCAGGTGCTGGGCCAGGGGCTGGGGTTGGTGACGTGGTGCGCCGTGGGGCGACGCGTGAAGGCTACCGCGCTGGCGAACCGTCACCGCGCGTGCCCCCGGCGCAGCCCGTGGTCACCACTCCAGGGCCCACGGCCGTCCGGTCGCCGCGAAGTGCCCGACGTTCACGCACTCCGTCGACCCGACGCGCATCCGGCGGGCGAGCGGCTGGTGGACGTGGCCGAAGAGGGCGTACCGCGGCTTGGTGCGGTGGATCGCCGCCAGCAGGGCGGCGCTGCCGCGCTCGAAGCGGCGGGCGACGGTGTCGTAGCAGAGTTCGGGGAGCTCCGGGGGGATGTGCGAGCAGAGCACGTCTACCTCGCCGAGGGCTTCGACCTTGGCGGCGTACTCGTCGACGTCGACCTCGTAGGGGGTGCGCATCGGCGAGGGCAGGCCGCCGCCGACGAAGCCGAAGACCCGGCCGCCGATCTCGACCCGCTCGCCGTCCAGGACGGTGGTGCCGGGGCGGGCGTACTCGGGCCACAGCTTGGGGATGTCGACGTTGCCGTACGTGGCGTAGGTCGGCGTGGCGAAGGCCGCGAACATCTCGGCGTACTGGCGGCGCACCGCCTCCTCGATGACGGCCTCGCGGTCGCCGTCGATGCCGGCCCACAGCTGCCGGCCGAGGGCACTGGCCTCGGCGAAGCGGCGGGCGGTGCGCAGTGCGACGATGCGGTCGGCGTTCTCGGTGCCGAAGAGGTCGGGGAAGATGCCGCGGGAGTGGTCGGCGTAGTCGAGGAAGAGGACCAGGTCGCCGAGGCAGAGGAGGGCGTCGGCGCCGTCCCCGGCCCGGGCCAGGGCCTCCGCGTTGCCGTGGACGTCGCTCACGACATGGACCCGGGTCTTCCTCTTCGCGTTCACGCTCCCCCTCCTGTGTGCGTGCGGGGCTTCCTCGCGGTCGCCTCCGTGGCCGGACCGGCGGGCTGCCGGTGCCGGTGTTCGTGGTGGTGCCCCCGTGGTGATCCAGTGGCGCCCGTGGCCGTCCCTGTGGCAAAGCGGATCGGCCGGATCCGGCCGGATCCGCACCCCCGGACCGGGTGTGCGGTGTCCGTCGGATCACCCTAGGCCGGGCTCCCTGTGGGCGGGTAGAGGGCACCGGACCTGCGGTTACTTCCGAGTCGCAAATCGGGTGGACTACTGTCGGCCGGGTATGGCTGCGTCGTGTGACGCACGGAACATCTGGCCGGGACCCCCTATCGGGAACCCACTACCGATGGGTAACGTCCGGTCGGTCCACATCGTGGCGATGGCGCCCCAGAGGAGCAGCAGTCTTGCGCGAGTTCAGCCTTCCGGCCCTGTACGAGGTCCCGTCGGACGGGAATCTGACGGATCTCATCCGCCGCAACGCCGCTCAGCATCCCGACACCGCCGTCATGAGCCGCAAGGTCGACGGCGTCTGGCAGGACGTGACCGCGACCGAGTTCCTGGCCGAGGTCCGCTCGGTCGCCAAGGGCCTGATCGCCGCCGGCGTCGAGCCGGGCGACCGGGTCGCCCTCGTCTCCCGCACCCGCTACGAGTGGGTGCTGATCGACTTCGCGATCTGGACCGCGGGCGCGATCACCGTCCCCGTCTACGAGACCAGCTCGCCGGAGCAGATCCAGTGGATCCTCGGCGACTCGGGCGCCCGTGCGGCGGTCATCGAGTCCCCCGCGCACCGCGAGGCGCTGGCGGGCATCCGCGACCGGCTGCCGGAGCTGGCCCACGTGTGGGAGATCGAGGCGGGCGGCGTCGAGGAGCTGCGCACCTCGGGTGCGCAGGTGACGGACGAGCTGGTCGACGAGCGCACCTCGCTCGCGAACGCCGACGACATCGCCACCATCGTCTACACCTCGGGCACCACCGGCCGCCCGAAGGGCTGCGTGCTCACGCACCGCAGCTTCTTCGCGGAGTGCGGCAACATCGTCGAGCGCCTCAAGCCGCTGTTCCGCACCGGCGAGTGCTCGGTGCTGCTGTTCCTGCCGGCGGCCCACGTCTTCGGCCGCCTGGTGGAGATCGCCTCGGTGCTGGCGCCGATCCGGCTGGGCTGCGTACCGGACATCAAGAACCTCACGGACGAGCTGGCGAGCTTCCGTCCGACGCTGATCCTGGGCGTGCCGCGGGTCTTCGAGAAGGTCTACAACTCCGCCCGGGCCAAGGCGCAGGCCGACGGCAAGGGCAAGATCTTCGACAAGGCGGCGGAGACGGCGATCGCCTACAGCCGGGCGCTCGACGCGCCGGGCGGCCCGTCCTTCGGGCTGCGGCTGAAGCACAAGATCTTCAGCAAGCTGGTCTACAGCAAGCTGCACGCGGTGCTGGGCGGCCGCGGCGAGTACGCGATCTCGGGCGGCGCGCCGCTGGGCGAGCGGCTCGGGCACTTCTTCCGCGGCATCGGCTTCAACGTGCTGGAGGGCTACGGCCTCACCGAGTCCTGCGCGGCCACCGCCTTCAACCCGTGGGACCGGCAGAAGATCGGTACGGTCGGCCAGCCGCTGCCGGGCTCGGTGGTGCGCATCGCCGACGACGGCGAGGTGCTGCTGCACGGCGAGCACATCTTCCGCGAGTACTGGAAGAACGAGACGGCCACGGCCGAGGCTCTGACCGACGGCTGGTTCCACACCGGCGACGTGGGCACCCTCGACGAGGACGGCTACCTCGCGATCACCGGCCGCAAGAAGGAGCTCATCGTCACCGCGGGCGGCAAGAACGTGGCGCCCGCGGTGATCGAGGACCGCATCCGGGCGCACGCCCTGGTCGCGGAGTGCATGGTGGTCGGCGACGGCCGGCCGTTCGTGGGCGCGCTGGTCACGATCGACGAGGAGTTCCTGGGCCGGTGGGCGCAGGAGCACGGCAAGCCGGCCGGCTCGACGGCGGCCTCGCTGCGCGAGGACGCGGACCTGATGGCGGCGGTGCAGAAGGCCGTCGACGACGGCAACGCGGCGGTGTCCAAGGCGGAATCGGTGCGGAAATTCCGCATTCTGCCCTCCCAGTTCACGGAGGAGTCGGGGCACATCACGCCCTCGCTGAAGCTCAAGCGCAACGTCGTGGCGAAGGACTTCGCCGACGAGATCGAGGCGATCTACCGGGGCTGAGCGCCCAGGTGTCCCCGGGGGCTGGTCCCCCGGTCCGCCGGGGCTGTCCCCCGGTGTGCGCCCCTCGTGGCCCGGTGTCCGGTCCGGGGTCCCGCTAGCGCGGGTCCTCGGCCAGGATCCGGGCCATGTTGCGTTCGGCGAGCGCGGTGATGGTGACGAACGGGTTGACCCCGAGCGAGCCGGGGACGAGCGAGCCGTCGACGACGTACAGGCCGGAGTAGCCCTTGGCGCGGCCGTAGTCGTCGGTGGCCCGGCCCAGCACGCAGCCGCCCAGCGGGTGGTACGTGAAGGTGTCCGCGAAGGCCTTGTTGTCGCCGAAGAGGTCGTAGCGGTAGATGGTGAAGTTCGCGCGGTTGACGCGGTCGAAGAGGCGCTTGGCGGCGGCGACCGAGGGCTGGTTCTGGCTGATGTGCCAGTTCAGCCGGGCCGAGTCGGTGGCGGCGTCGTACGTGAAGGTGCCGCGCTCGGGGTTCTTGGTGATGGCCAGGTACATGCTGACCCAGTGCTCGATGCCCATGGGGAGCGGGGCGATCTCGGCGAACACGGGGTTGGCGGCGTTGTCCCAGTCGTCGATGCCCAGGGCGGGCATGGTGGCCTGGTTGGCGCCGACGGTGTCCCACAGGTGGTTGGCGCGGGCGGTCATGACGTTGCCGTTGGTGCCCCACCCGGTACCGACGGCGGCGCTGAGGGCGGGCAGGGCGCCGGTCTCGCGGGCGCGCAGCAGGATCTCGGTGGTGCCGAGGCTGCCGGCGCCCAGGAAGAGCTGCCTGCAGGCCAGTTCGCGGGTCTCGACGACCTTGCCGGTGACGTCGATGCGGCGGATGGTCAGGACGTACCGGCCGTCGGGTTCGCGGCGTACGGCGACCACGCGCTGGAGGGTCTCGATGGTGACGTTGCCGGTGCCGAGGGCGGCGGCGAGGTAGGTCTTGTCGACGCTCTTCTTGCCGTGGTTGTTGCCGTAGATGACCTCGGCGGCCAGTGCCGACCTCGGGACCTGGCCGGCGGCCTCGCGCTGCATGTAGCCGAAGTCGTAGACGTTGGGGACGAAGACGGTCCGCAGGCCGGTGTTCTGGGCGTGCTTGCGCGAGACGCGGGCGAAGCGGTACCACTCCGTCGACTCGAACCAGCCCGGGTCGATGTCGTTCACCCCGAGCATCTGGCGGGCGCGCGGGAAGTAGGTGCCGTACATCTCGTCGGCGTCGACGGTGGGGAGCACCTCGGAGAAGTACGAGCGCCGGGGCGTGGGCGACATGCCGCCGTTGACGAGCGAGCCGCCGCCGACGCCCCGGCCGACGTAGACGGACATGTCGCCGTAGTTGACCCGGTCGAGGACGCCGGGGTACGGGCTGATGTTGCGGTTGACGACGTCCAGCCACAGGAAGGTGGCGAGCGGCGCCTCGGTGCGGTTGCGGAACCACATGGCCCGCTGGTCGGGGGCGGTGGTGGCGGGGAAGATCCTGCCGTCGGAGCCGGCGGTGTCCCAGAGCCGGCCCATCTCGACGACGACGGTGCGCACGCCGGCCTGACCCAGGCGCAGCGCGGCGACGGCGGCGCCGTAGCCGGAGCCGACCACCACGGCGGGGGCGTAGTCGACGGCGGGCGGCTCGGCGGCGGCCGCGGCGGACAGGCCGACCCTGGTGAAGCCGAGGGCGGCCGCGGTCTGGAGGGCGCCGAGACCCAAGAGGTGACGGCGCGTCAGATGAGGTGTCATGGCCGCATCATGGGCGGAATTCGGCCGTCCGCCCAGACGCGGTGTTGACAGAGATCTGAGTGACAGTCAGGTGGGTGGGGTGCGGGCTTGGGGGCGCTTCGGGGGGCCGTCCCGTGGTGTGTGGGTCCCCTCGCCTCTTGACCCGTCATGGCCTGCAGGCCCTGCGGCAGGCCCACCCCTGGGGCAAGGGGCCTCCG